>DAOTUH010000188.1:0-3515 GCA_034437255.1 Anaerolineae bacterium | reverse complement strand
ACCCCACCCGGCCTTCACCCGCGCTCCCGACGGTCTCCTGGCCCTTCAGCTACTGTGACCGCTCTGCGTCCCGCCTCGCAGCCGCTTCATCCAGTTTGGCTGAAACATGCGCTATTTTGACCAAAGAATATGGCCTATAACAACAGACAAAAAGGACTAAACCACCGATGCCCAACCTGACCCTTGCCCAAGAAGCACCGTGGTCGGCGCGCTGGTCCGTTGCGTAATCTTCCGATGGTCGAGCATGCAACGCACCTGGTGGCCTTCTGGGATGGTAAGTTGCGGGGTACCAAGAACATATCGAAGTGGCCAAGAAGCGCGGCTTGAAGATCCGTGTAGTCCGTATGGTAAAACAAGTGAGGAAAGATGAAGATAAACCCAGCGAACGTAGAAGAATTGGCGCAGATTGCTCGGGAGATTGGTGCCGATGTATTACGTGGTCCGCTTCGTTATCCTGGTAGCTCTGGCGGTTGGGAGTTGGACGGCATCAGCCTGAGCAAGCACCTGGAGCAATACTGGGATCAAAAAGTGACGATCATCGTTGCCGCTACGAGCGAAGCGGAACCCGAGACGTTTACGTGCGGTATCTGTGGCTTTGTGATGAACGAGGTAGGTGAATGCCCCCGGTGTAAGTACATCAACCAGCTTACAGCAGCGGCTATGCGGGCACAGCCAGAGGAGATCGCAGCGCTCCTGGAAGAAGCGCGGGAGATCTTGGAGTCCGATGAAGGTACTGAATAATATCGCCTATTAGGCAGAGCGCGGTTTAATTGTATCTCAACTCATACCGTGCTTAGTCGAAATCGTCCCTCAGGGGGAATAATTTCTGGCACCTACGCGTTTCGGATTCCCCACTTTTAGGATAACCACGGTTGAGTATAGTCGTATCCAATGAATGGTCGAAGCGCCATATTGTCTCTTTTAATATGCCCTCTATTGCCATTAGTTGCGGGTAAAAAAGTTCTCTCCCGATGCGTCGAGGAATCAAAATCAACTACTATCGCCTGAAGTCTAGCTATTCGAGGTTCACCTTGAACTTAACGCAGCTTGCCTTTCTTTCCAAATGGTCATTTCTTGCACTTAATCGGTAAGCGCCGAACTAGAGGTTGCTAGGTCTGAATCAGAGGAAGAAGTCGTCGCTCTACGGGCTGAAAACGGAAAATCCTGAAGGAACTTAGAGAAACGCGACACGAGTTACTCCTTGATGCTATAGCGTCAGGCTTGACGTTCGGAGATTCCCGGAAGGTAGTACTGTTGTTCCCGGTAGGACGGGGACAGTCCAAGTCGGTGGTCCCCTATGTGTTAACATACATGAGACAACTCCGCTCGATAATTTAGAGTGGAATTCAGAGCAGAGGAGTTTCTAGAAATGACCCAGATAGAGAGCAAGGGCAGCCAACGCCGTGATCCGGAAGTCAGCTCCACCCCCTCGCGGCGAGAGTTTAGCGCAGAAGAGAAGCTGCGCATCTTAGCAGAAGTTGATGCCTGTACCGAGCGGGGCGAAATTGGCGCCATCATCCGTCGGGAAGGGATATACTCGTCGTATTTGAGCCGCTGGCGCCGGGCCCGTGACCGCGGGGAGTTAACCGGTTCCGTCACCAAGAAACGTGGACCGCAAGGCCCCGATCCAGAGGTACTCGCCGCCGAGAAAGCGGCGCTGGAACGCGAAAACGCCCACCTCCGGAAGCGGCTAACACAAGCGGAAACGATCATCGAGGTCCAAAAAAAACTCTCCGAGCTGCTTGGGCTGGAACTGCCAGCCAGCGAGAACACCGAGCAGCCATGATCGCAGCGGCTGAAACGTTGGGCAAGCAAGTGGGTGTGGCTGCGGCATGTCGCGTGCTGAACGTGCCCCGCAGTAGTCTCTATCGAGCCCGGCAACCCCCGCCGGAATCGAAACCCCGGCCTACACCACCTCGGGCGTTGAGCGTGGCAGAGAAAGCCCAGGTGCGCGCGGTGGCGAACAGTGAACGCTTCTGCGACTGTGCGCCACGGACGATCTACGCGACGCTCCTGGATGAAGGCGTGTACATGTGCAACTGGCGGACTTGGTATCGCATTCTGGAAGCACATGATGAGGTCCACGAGCGGCGCCCGCAACGCGGGCCTGTCAAGCGAGTCAAACCGCACTTGCGAGCGACGCAACCCCAGCAGGTGTGGAGCTGGGACATCACGCAGCTCAAAGGACCGCAACGTTACTACTACCTGTACACCATCCTCGACATCTACAGCCGCTACATCGTGGGCTGGCTGCTGGCGAAGCGGGAGCGGGGTGAGTTGGCGGAACAGTTGATCGCCGAGACGTGTGAGGCCGAGGGCATCGCGCGGGGCACGTTGACCCTGCACTCTGATCGCGGCAGCGCCATGCGCTCGCAACCCGTGAGTGCGTTGTTGGCGAAGTTGGAGGTAACAAAAAGTCATTCGCGGCCTTATACCCCGACCGATAATCCGTACTCGGAGGCCCAGTTCAAGACCATGAAGTACCGCCCGGACTATCCAGGCCGCTTCGCCGGGCTTGAGCAAGCGCGCGCCTGGACCCGCACGTTCGTTTACTGGTACAACCAAGAGCATTATCACAGCGGCTTGGCGTTGCTGACGCCAGCGATGGTACATAACGGTGCGGTGGAAGCAGTGTTGGCGCAACGGCAGCAAGTGCAGGATGCCGCCTACGCGCAGCATCCTGAACGCTTCGTGCAGGGCCGGCCCACGGTGACTAAGCCACCGGAGGAGGTATGGATCAATCAACCGGAGAGAGAGTAGCATGCAGAGCGTCCTTCGGCGGCCCGGTCAGCGGCAAGCGCAAGAGAGCCAGGCGCGCAGGCCCCGTCAAGGGCAAAGAGCGCAGCGTCGTCCCTTGACGGGGTCGAGTACCTGGCTACCCTGAAGCGCGCGCTGGCTGTGGCCGCCGACATGAACATTTTCCTCTCTAAATTCGAGCCAAAGTTGTCTCAAAATCATTGACACATACCAAGTCTTGAAACGGTGCCCTCAACCCAAGAAGCGGAAGCTGTTCTCAGGGTAGAAAACTTGAAGTTGACCAAATAATATATTGGTCCTTGTGCTGAGGTATGCTAAACTCTGGGGTATGCCCCGATAAGAAGAAGCCCCACGGCGTGGCTGCGCCTGGGGCCAGGCATGGGTGGTCCAACAGATATAGCGTAGTCTATTCGCCCACCGGTTTCATGGATGGAATAAGCAGCGCAAAACCACGCGCGACGCCCATCCGCCTAGCGCTGACTGAGAATAGATACTAATCATGACCCCCGCTGGCAAGGCTTAAGTATATAGATCCTCACACATTTAGACCCCTCGCGGAAGAGTGGGCTGTCTTTATGTTGGACATTTAGTGTTCCCAACGCTTTATTTATACCACAAATCATGCTACACTGTAATGCTCCCCAAAAACTAGACCACGTGCTAAGTGAAAATGATGTACAATAATCACAAGCATATGGAGGAAAACATGGCTAAGAAACGCAGACGACACAGTGCCAAATTCAAGTTCACGGTGGCTT
>DAOTUH010000187.1:0-21473 GCA_034437255.1 Anaerolineae bacterium | reverse complement strand
TCACGCAACACGCAATACGCACCACGTTTCACTTGATCACGTCTCGCACCGCATCCAACGTCGGCGCGATGGTGGGCGGTTCCGGCACGGTCTTCATGGTGGCATCGATGTCCTTCAGGCCCGAGCCGGTGAGCATGACGACGATGCGCTCGTCGGGATCAACCAGGCCCTGCTCCACGGCCTTGACCAGCCCGGCGTAAGACGCCGCCGCCGCCGGTTCCGAGAAGACGCCCGTGTTCTGCGCGACGGTGGGAATGGCGTCCAGGATGGCCTCATCGCTGACGGCGACGTAAGCCCCGCCCGTCTCGCGGACGGCAGCCAGCGCCTTGTTGCGGTCGCGGGGCAGCCCGGCGACGATGCTGTCGGCCACGGAGTGCGCGGCGACCGGCTCCATCTCCCAGCCCTCCAGCCCCTGCTCCCAGGCATCGACCAGCGGCGCCGACCCTTCGGCCTGCACGCCCATGATCTTGGGCATCTGGTCGATCCAGCCCAGCGCCAGCAAATCCTTGAGCCCCTTGTGGACGCTGCCGATGATGCAGCCATCGCCCACGGGGACGAAGATGCGGTCGGGCGCTTTCCAGTGCAACTGCTCGCAGATCTCCAGCACGCCCGTCTTCTTACCTTCGGTCATGTAGGGGTTGTAGGCCGTGTTGCGGTTGTACCAGCCGTACTCTTTGGCGACCTTGAGCGTCAGCTCGAAGGCGTCGTCGTAGGTGCCATCGACCAGCAGGACGCGCGCGCCGTAGACGAGGTGCTGCGCGATCTTGGCGGGCGGCGCGCTCTTGGGCACAAAAATCACGGCGGGCAGATCGACGCTGGCGGAGAGACCCGCCAGGGCCGCGGCCGCGTTGCCCGTGCTCGCCGTGGTGATGATCTTGGCGCCGACCTCGCGGGCCTTGACCACAGCTACCGCCGAGGCGCGGTCCTTGAAAGACGCTGTGGGGTTGCCGCCGTCGTCCTTGACCCAGACGTGCTTGAGCCCGAGGATCTCCGCCAGGCGCGGCGCCGGATAGAGCGGCGTCCAGCCCACGCGCAGCGGCGGCTCCGGCGAATCGGGTTCCACCGCCATCAGCGGCTTGTAGCGCCAGATCCCCCCTCCTGTCCTCCCCTTAAAAGGTGGAGTATGCGCCAGGCTTTCGCGGTTGATGCGCGACGCGATGACGCCGTAGTCGTACTGCACGTCGACGATGCCGTCGTCCCCGTGCTCCGGGCAGACGTAGTCGATCTCGTCGACGCCGTAGGTCTTACCGCAAATCGTGCATTTCAGTCCAGTGACATGGTCCATGGTTACCTCTTTAGATTGTTGCAGGTTGCACGTTACAAGTTACAAGTTGCAGGTTTATGCTTTCGTGGCATGTTTTTCAATAATCTGGAGGATCTCCTCTCCGTATGCTTCCAGTCGTTTGGGGCCCACGCCCTTGACCTCTTGTAAAGCGTCCAGGGTCTTGGGATGCGCGGCGGCGATGGCATGCAGATGGCTGTCGTGAAAGATGACGTAGGGTGGCAAAGAGTGGGCACGAGCACGAGCTGTCCGCCAGTCGCGGAGTTTCTCCAACAGAGCCTCGTCTACGTCAAGATCCTCTTCGCTCTGTGACGGGGGAGCGGTCGGAGATTCGATAATGGGATCGAGTAAGGCCGGGTTTTCTAGCGCGGCGCGCCCTTTCGGCGTCAAGTCCAGCACGACGCCGCCGTGATCCAGCTCACGGGGTCGCACAAAGTCGGCTCGTTCTAATGAGGCCAGCAAGTGTTTAAGCGCTGTCTTCGAACGGAAGGCCAACGCGCCATAGCCTGATTGTTCCTGACCGCGTTCCGGTGCTTTGCTGTCGGCGCAGAGGATATAGATCAGGTTACGACGCCCCCAGCTCCACGGCGCTTCGTCCATGCAGCGCAGGATGGCG
The DNA here is from genome assembly GCA_034437255.1 of Anaerolineae bacterium. Classification (GTDB taxonomy): domain Bacteria; phylum Chloroflexota; class Anaerolineae; order B4-G1; family SLSP01; genus G713. The sequence continues at coordinate 19,575 of DAOTUH010000187.1, read as the reverse complement.
AGCAGCTGCGCACGCTCGTCCGGCAGATCGTCCACGTGAGCGACAGAGACCTCCGTGCAGTTGTCGCAGGCCTCGCAATGCTCAATCGCGCGACCGCCAAGATACGCGTTGATATAGCCGTGTCGACAACGCCGCGTGCGCGCGTAGGTCGTGATCTCGTCGATCCGTTGCGCCTGGACCGTCTCGTACCGCTCCAGCAGGCCCTCCACGCGCGCAGCCGCGTCCTGGGGCGGGGGCAGCATCTCCAAAAAGAGGTCACGGCCCGAGAAGTGATAGGTCAGCCATCCCTTATCTGACCACGTGAGGAGTTGGGTCTCAAGGCGATGAAGCGACAGCCCGGCTTTGCGCGCCACGTCGGCCAGATCCAGCGTCAGCCACTGCTCCGGTCGTAGGCGAGCCGCCTTGCAGAAGGCCGCGAAGTCCGGCGCCTGGGCCTGCACAACGTCCGGGTCCAGGTACGCCAGGCGAATCTGCGCCGCGCGAGGCACGTCCGGCCCCCGGCGCAACAGACCGCTTTCCTCCAGCAGGCTCAGCGCCACGCGGATGCGCACGTCGTCCACCCGCAGGTCGCGCTCCAGATCTCCCATGGAGACGCGGCCCCAGTCGGCGCCGCCTAGCCGCTGTTGGACGGCGCCGTAGGTTTTGCGCAGAAATTCGATGGGCAGCGCGTCACGGTGCAATCGCCGGGTCAACGTAGCGCGGTCAGAGGGCGCGTGCATCAGCAGGCAGCGCGCGGGCAGCCCGTCGCGTCCGGCGCGCCCGGCCTCCTGATAATAGGATTCCAGCGAGGACGGCGTGACAAAGTGCACGATAAAGCGAATGTCGGGCTTATCAATGCCCAGCCCAAAGGCGATAGTCGCCACGACGACGCGCACGCGGCCCATCATAAAAGCGTCCTGCACCTCGGCCCGGTTGCGAATGCCGGCGTGATAGTGCTGGGCGGTGATGCCGTAGCGCCGGAGCAGGGCCGCCAGCCGCTCGCAGCGGGCGCGGGTCCCGGCATAGACGATGCCGCTACCGTCTTCCGCCCGACAGAAAGCCAGCAGACGGCGCAATTTCTCATCCAGATTGCGCGCTTGAAAGACTTCTAGCCGGAGATTGGACCGGGTGATGTCCCCCGCCACGATGCGCACGTCGGGCGCCTCGGTCGCCGGGCCGCTATCCAGGTGTTGGATGATGTCCTGGCGCACCCGGGGCGGAGCCGTGGCCGTCATGGCCAGCAGTTGGGGATGGCCCAGGGCCGCGCGCGCCCGTCCCAGCGCGAGGTAATCGGGGCGGAAGTCGTGGCCCCACGCGCTGACGCAGTGCGCCTCGTCCACCACCAGGTAGTTGAGACCGGCCTGTCGCATAGCGTGCAGAAACGTGGGCTGACGCAGGCGCTCCGGCGCGGCGTAGAGCAGGCGATAGGCGCCGTCGGTGGCGTGATCGAGGCGCTGGCGCAGCTCGTCGCCGTCCAGGCTGCTGTTGATGGCCGTCGCACGCGGTCGCAGATGGTCGGGCAGCGAATCCAGCTGATCTTTCATCAGCGCGATGAGCGGAGAGATGACCAGCGTCGTACCCTGCTCCGCCAGCAGCGCGGGCAGTTGATAACAGAGCGATTTGCCGCCGCCGGTCGGCAGCACGGTCAGCACGTCCTCGCCCCGCAGGACGGAGGCCAGCGTCTGCACCTGGCCCGGCAGCATCTCCGTGAAGCCGAAATGGCGCCGTACCGCGCCGGTGATCTGCTCGCGTTCCTCTCCGGAGACCGGCACCTGCTCCAGCGTGGGCAGGGATTCGGGCGGCGGAGCGGACGTGGGCGCCAGATCGGGGGCCTCGACGGGGGTCGAAGGCTCGACGCCGTGCAGCCGGTCGCGCAGCTCGGCGAGCTCGTCGGCGTACCGCTGCGTCAGGGCTGCGTCCAGGTCGGCGACGCGCGTCCGCTCACCGCTGGCCTGGAAGTAGTCGCGCAGCCGCTTGAGATAGCCGACGGAGAGCGGCTTATCTTCTTCCGCCGTGCGCAGCAGCCGCACCGCGTAGCCGCTGGCCGTCACCCAGTCCTCGCGGGCCTGGTGAACGTCGAGCATACTCACAAGATAACTGCGGCTGTACGGATGCACCTCTCGCAGCTGTTGGCAGGCCTTGAGCGCGGCTGCCATATCGCCCTGGGCCAGTTCGACTTCGGCCAGCAGCCGCCACGGGGTGACGGTCTCCGGACGCTCGGCCACCAGCGCTTTGGCGATCTCGCGGGCTTCAGCCAACGCGTCCTGCGCCAGGCGGATGCGGGCCAGCAGCGCGCGCGCCGTCATCGAGGAACGCTCCTCGAGGCGCGCCTGCATCTGCGCCACGGCCTCGTCGAACCGCGCCTCAGCCATAAGGGCCTTGGCGCGCAGGTCCATCAGGGAGACCAGACCCGGCCTCTGGCGCATCAAAATATCCAGGCAGGCGTGCAGCGCGGCGATGTGCTCCCAGCGCAGCAGGAAGTTCAGCAGGCGGCTGCGATTGCGAGCGCTCAGTGCGCCGACTTCATCAAGCGAAAGTCCCACTTCAGCGAGCATGGGCGGGGGCGTCACAGGTTCTCCAGGTCAATGGTCACGTCGTAGTCAGGCACGACGTGGATCGCGTGGACCAGGGGCCAATATTCGCCCTGCCACCGGCGGCTCAGCCCCAGGGTCAGGTAGAGAGCGTCGGCGTTCAAACGCGCCAGCAGCGCGTCGTGTTCCAGGCGTAACGTCCCCTGTGACGCTTCTGTCAGCCAGCGCCGGCCCAGCGCGCGCCACTTCAGATCGGTGACGCAGAGACCGCGCCGCTGCATGGCGCGGGGACACTGCACCGCACCCGGCAAGGTGAAACGGAGCCGGGCCTGATATTTGCCCGAATACCGGTCCAGGGAGAAGAAAGCCCAGACTTGCTCCGGCTCCACCAGGCACAAGGAGCGGGCATGGTCGATGAAGACCTGCTCCGGGGCCTGGTCAAGATATTGGGGAAAGAAAGCCGCGCGCTTGTCGCCCTCCAGATGCCGGAGCCGGCGCGGACGACGATGGACGAAGTCGGTGATCCAATCCTCGACGTGCGGCGGGTCAGGGCGCGGCGTGACCAGGTTCAGGGCGACCACGTCGCCGCAGAGGATCAGGTGCCCGTCGGGGTCCAGCATGTCCTCCGGCAAAACGGTGTCGAACTCGCGGGCGGGACGTACCCAGCGCAGGCCCGTCACGGGCGCGCGCTCCGTAACGAATCCCGCCGTGCAGATACCGCTCTTCATCTTCGTCATCGCCAGGATCAGCACCTCTCGTACCGGCATAGCCCATCTCCCTACAGATGCACGACGTCCAGATCGGCCAGGTGCCGCGCCCAATACTCGGCGACGAGACGCCGGTGACAGCGTTCAGCGGTGGGTTCGGCGCAGAGCAGGCACGGCGTGCTGAAGCGGTCCAGCAGCTCGCGCCCGATGCTTCCGGCGTCCCGCGCGTCCAACAGGGGAAGGAACTGTGCTTCGTAGGTCGCCCAGTCGCCGTCCTCCTTGTATGCATCGAGGATCTCCGGGGTGGGCGCCAGCGTTGGGACGTGGCGGTAGGCGACGTCAAAGCCCTCGCGCAGGAGAAACGCCAGGGTGTCGCGCTTGGTGTATCCAGCCAGGTGTGACGTGTTGCGCAGCCGCACGTCGACCACCACGTCCACCCGCACCTGACGCAGCTGCGTGACAAAGGTCTCCAGCGATTTGCGCTGATACCCGGTGGTGTAGATGGTTTGCGTCATGAGTTCGTCTAGAACAGCGAGAGCTGTTCGGCCTCCGCCTGTCCTTCGACCGTGGCGCCATCCGGCTGAATATGACAGACCTCGACGTCTCGCGCCAGCAGCGTCTGGGTGATCAGCAAATGGCGATGGCACTCTCGATGATCGCCCTCGCTGCACATCACCGCGACTGCAGCGTCCTCTGCCAGGGCGAGCAGCTGCTCGATCCCGGCCTGGTACGCGGCGGTCTCCTCCATCCGTCGGTAGTTCGGGCGCGTCTGCCCCGGATCGTAGAGCGCCGGATCCCGGGGCCGGCCGCCCAGCACGTCGCCCATAAACTCGTAGCGGATGCTGGCGCCCTGCAGAACCTCGCGCAACGGCTCACGGTTGAATTGGGACGTCCACTGGCTATACGGCTGGCTGCGAACGTCCACCACCGTTTCGACGCCATGCTGCTGCAGTAACGCGATGAACGCTTCCATCGTGTGGGTGCTGTGCCCCAGGGTATAGATCATCACGGTGCCTTCCTATTTAAGCAAAAAGATGCAGGATGCAAGAACAACCTCCAAGTTTACACATTTTTCCAAACTTGCAACTTGCCCCCTGCCCCCTGCGCCTTGCCCCCTGCCCCCAGCGCCTAATCGGGAATGATGTGCGTTCCCGTCTTGCCTGCCAGCGCTTCCATGATGTGCGCAGGGTCGGTGACGATGGCGCGCTTGCCGCCGGCTTCCAGGTAACGAATGATGGCGCGCACCTTGGGCGCCATGCTGCCTTCGGCGAAGTGCCCTTCTTCTAGGTACTGCTTGGCCTCGGCGACGGTCATCTCGTCGATGGCTTCCTGCTCCGGCGAGTTGAAGTTGAGATAGATCTTCTCGACGGCGGTGGAGATGAGAAAGAGATCGGCGTTGATAGATTGAGCCAGCAGCGAAGAGGCGAAGTCCTTGTCGATCACAGCCGGCACGCCTTCGAGCTCGCCCTCATCGTTCTCAATCACGGGGATCCCGCCGCCGCCCACGGTGATGGCGCAGATCTCGTTATCCAGCAGCGTTTTGACCGCCGGCAACTCCACGATCCGCATCGGGAGGGGCGACGCGACGACGCGGCGCCAGCCGCGTCCGGCGTCCTCGACCACGTCCCAGCCTTCTTCCGCGGCACGTTGCTGGGCTTCGTCTTCCTCCATGAAACTACCGATGGGCTTGGTGGGATTTGTGAACGCGGGATCGTCTTTATCGACCTGCACCTGCGTGATAACGGTGGCAACGGTCTTGTCGATGCCGCGCTCTTTGAACTCGTTGGTCAGATTCTGCTGCAGCGCGTAGCCAATGGCGCCCTGCGTATCGGCGCCACAGGCGTCCAGCGGCACCTCGTGCATCCCGGCGACCTTGGCGGCGATCTCGGAACGGCGGAGGATAAAACCGACCTGCGGGCCGTTCCCGTGTCCGATGGCCACGTCCCACCCTTCCTCAATCATATTGGCGATATGATGCGCGGTCTCGCCAGCCGCCCTGTACTGATCCTTAACCGTCTTATGCTCCTTATCGGGTATCAATGAATTGCCGCCAATGGCGATGACGGCCCATTTGCGTTTACTCATGGTCTACTCCTTGTAAGATTTGATTTTGTAGTTCTTGTTTCTGCAAGGTCGTGATGCGTAAAACGTGAATCAAGAGATCGTCACGTTTCACGCATCACGTTTCACGTTTACCACATCGTCAGCGCCATGACGGCCTTTTGCGCGTGGAGGCGGTTCTCGGCCTGGTCGAAGACGACGGACTGCGGGCCATCCATGACCTCGCTGGTCACCTCGACGTCGCGGTCGGCGGGCAGCGGGTGCATGTAAATCGCGCCCGGCTTCGCCAGCTTCATCTTGGCGCTGTCGGTGATCCAGTCCTTGTACTGATCCTGGATGCGTTTGCCCTCTTCCTCGTCGGTGGTGGTCATCAAGGGACCCCAGGACTTGGCGTAGACGACGTCGGCATCCTCGAAGCCCGCTTCCATGTCGTCCACGACCTCGAAGTTGACGTCGTATTTCTCTGCCTGCTCGCGCGCCATCTTCATGACCTCGGGCATCAGCTTGAACTCCGGCGGATGCGAGAGGGTCACATTCATGCCGAAGCGGGGCATTTGCAGGATCAGCGATTGCGGCACGGAGATGGGCTTGAGATAGGACGAGGCGTAGGCCCACGAGACGACGATTTTCTTACCGCGCAAGTGGTGGCCCAGTTTCTCTTTCATGGTCATCACGTCAGCCAGGCACTGGTGCGGGTGATATTTGTCGCACTGCATGTTAAGCACGGGCGCGCGTGAGGCCTCGGCCACCCAGTTAATGTATTTGTTGCCGTAATCCCAATCGCACTGGCGGATGGAAAGACCGTCGAAGTAGCGCCCCAGGATCTCGCCGATCTCCTTGGCGGTGTCGCCGTGGGAGACCTGCGTCGTGCGCGATTCGATGAACGCCGCGTGCCCACCGAGCTGGGCCATGCCCGCCTCGAAAGAACAGCGTGTGCGCGTACTGCTGAAGAAGAATAACATACCCAGGGTCTTGTCGCGCAGCAGCGGATGGGGCTCGCCCAGCGCCCGCTTGCGCTTCAGGTCCCAGGCTGTATCCAACACCGTCTCGACCTCTTCCTTGGTGAAATCGAGGTCGGAAATTAAGTCACGACCGCGTAGGTTGGTGATCATCTGTGAGTCTCCTTTTGTTGCGTCAATTGCGTGTTTCGTATTGCGTATTCCGTGCGTTCGCGTGAGAGGAAGATACGAAATACGGAATACGCAATACGTAGTCGGCTCTATTCAACCGCGCCCAGCACCAGCGCCAGCAACGCCATGCGCATGACGACGCCGTTGAAGCCTTCCTGCCAATAGCGGGACCAGCGGGTGATGTCCACGTCGGGGGGAATCTCGTCCATGCGCGGCAGGGAGTGCAGCAGGATCGCGTCGGGCTTGGCCTTAGTCTCCAGCAGCTCGCGGGTGATCTTGTAATTCTCGGGCGTGGTGGGCAACTCGCCTTCCTTGCGCTCGTCGCGGGACTTGGTGTAGTCCGGCTGGATGGTTGGTTCGACGAGGATGACGTCGGCGTCGCCAATCACGTCGCCAACGTGGTCGGCGAAGTCGAAGTCCAGGCTCATGACCTCGTAGTCCTCTTTGTAGCTATCGGGCATTTCCATCTCCGGAGGTGCCACGAAGGTGATGGGGCAGTCGAACTGCGTCAGCGCGTAGCCCAGCGAGTGCATGGTGCGCATGCGCATGTCGCCCACGGCGACCCAGCGCAGCCCGTCGAGGCGGCCTTTCTCGCTCAACACGGTGTAAAGATCGGTCAGAATCTGGGTGGGATGCTCGCCCCAGCCGTCGCCGCCGTTGATGATGGGGATGCTGGCCCACTTCGCGGCCTCGGCGGGCGCGCCCTGCTGGAAGTGGCGCATGACGATGACGTCACCGTAGCACTCCAGCATCTTGAACGTGTCCTTAATCGATTCCTGATACCAGTCGCCGGCGCGCGTCATTTTGGCGTCGGCGAAACCGGTCACGTGCCCGCCCAGACGGTGCATGGCGGCCTCGTGCGCCAGCCGCGTGCGCGTCGAGGGCTGATAGAAGGCGGTCACCAGTGTCTTGTCCGAAAGCAGGTCGATGTTGCGCCGATCGCGCGCGACCGGCGCCATCTCCTCGGCGATCTCGAAGACGCGGAAGAACTCATTGCGCTCGAAGTCTTTTAGCGACAATATGTCACGGCCCATAAAACTACGCATCGTACAAACCTCCTTTGTTAATGTGAATAGGATATATCAACAGAAAAAGGGCAAGCCTATTGGCTCCCCCTGATGGTCACAACGATATATAAGAGATTCTTCGCAAAAATAATGGGGAGGCCAGGCATTGCCCCAAACCTCATGCTATTGATTCACCCGCCGCATCACGTGGAACTTGAAATGGCCGGGGACGAAGTAGCTCACCGAATAGTCCACTACATTCTCATCATAGCTGTAGAGCTGCGCCACGACTTTGAGCAGCGCCGCGCCCCGCGGCACCTGCAGGCGCTTGGCGAACTTCGCGGTGGCGGAGACCGCCATAATCTCGGTGCGCGAGGTAGAAAGCAAGGGTGTCCCGCGTTCCAGGAAGATATCCAAGACCGAACCCCGGAAGTCCTCGCCCAACTCCTCTTTTTGCAGATACTCCAGGGGGATAATGTCGCGCAGATCCGCAACAGGTTCGCCCGCCACGGCGATGACACGGTTGACGATCAGCACGGCGACGTCACTGTCCTCTGGATATTCCAGCCCGGCGGTCTCAATGGGCGTGGCCGTGCGTTCGATAGCCTCCAGGTGCGCCATTTCGGTCTCCAGACCGATCCGCTTGGCCAGGCTGTCGATGCTTTCCAGCACCTCCAGTCCCGCCTCCAGCACCGGAATGCGCGAGGCGACGAAGGTTCCCACCCCGTGGCGACGCACCAGGACGCCGCGCTCCACAAACGTCCGCATGACCTCGCGGAGCGTGGCCCGGGAGACGCCTAATTGTTTGGCCAGTTTCGGCTCGGGCGGAAGTTGATCGCCAGGGGACATGGACTTGACCATAGATTCGATGGCTTCTTCAACCTGCACGCGTGGTGGACGAATTTCAAGATTATTCGGTGAGATCATGTGAACCTCCCAGGGCATTATATGTCAGTTGTCTGACAAGTCAATTTAGAAGACACAAGGATTTCGAGAGCGGCTACCAGAAGACGTATGTAGATTTTTGGGTAGGTCAGGGAGTCCGACATCCCTTTCGGAAAACACATTTCTTATGCTGCCATCTCACGTGTATTGGGCGGTGCCCGCTGAAGTCGCGGCTCTGGCGATCCGCTCGAAGCGACGTGAAGTGATGTTAAGTCACTCTGGGGAGCTTTGACTCAAATGTGGGATGGTAAGTTCAGACAATTAATATTCTGAATTTGTCGGCGGACTCCTTGATAGAGTGACCTAGCACAGACAAGACAGGCTCCCGTCAGGCTTCCTTTTCCGGGAGCCTGTTCTTATTGAACGAGATTCATCGTTCAGTGGATCTGTGACCTCTTTCAAACTAATTTCCTTAAATTACGGTATTAGGGTTTAGCTAGGTGCGACGCACCTTAGAAAGCCTGAAAATGACCATTTCGCGCACGCTGACATGACTTTTATCCAGCATGACCCAATCATCGTAGGTGCGTTGCACCTTATACCGTAATTTCAGCTAATTTCATAGCTTTATAGTTGTATTTCCGCCTGAGTGTGCTACACTTATTCTGTTGCTTTTTTTTGGGATCGGTGGATCGGTGCAGGCAGGGCGACTCAGCCACGTGGCCATCTCCAAACCCTGGTGGACTTAAGGATGCTATGGAGAAGCTACCAGAAAATTCAGTTAGAATATTGTTCCAACTGAACGACGCATCGCTTAGAACCAAGATCATCTCGCTGTTAGCTGAGAACTTTGACGAGTTGCAGCTCTACACAGCCACCTCACACGAATCCCTCCTCCATGCCTTGGCCCAGAAGCCTTATGACGCCGTGATCGCTGGCTCGCTGCGTACTTCATTGGATAGAACCGAAACGATGGAGCAAAAAAAACGGGCTTCACGCCCGCTCTTTATCCTCATCACCAGAAATGCCGCGCCTAAAACTACCGCAGTGAACGTCGTGCTGAGCGCCGAAGAGGCAGATCTCGACAGAATACCGGATTTGATCAGGCGTCACAAGCAAGACTTGACAAACAAATGGCAATCTCTCGACCCTTTTGAGACCTCCCATGACGCTATATTTCTCGAAACATTGGAGGGCGATATTCTGGACTGTAACTCCGCGGCGGCTGAGACCTACGGCTACTCCAAATCAGAGCTCTGCAGCCTCAACGTCAGGGACCTCATCACAGGCAACGGCAACGTGCGACTCCACGAGCACATGGCAGAGCAAGCCGGTGCGGGAGAGCTTTTCGTTGAGGCTGAGGGCAAGCGGAAAGACGGCACGAGCTTTCCGTTAGAAATACGTACCCAAGTTGTTTCCATCGACGGAGAAAAGCGCGTCGTTGCGCATGTGCATGGGATTACAGATCGTAAGCATACTCAGAAAGGACTCCTCAGAAGCGAGCGATTGTACCGCACGCTTTTCGAACAAGCCAAAGACGCTATTTTTATTGAAGCACAAGACGACCGGATTCTAGATGCCAATCCCAAGGCCTGCCAGTTAATGGGATATAGTCATGACGAGCTGACCCAGATGACTGTGCCAGAGCTTCAAGCGCCCGAAGTCCGGAAGTCTCCAGGTACTGCTCTTAAATGGGAGCTATCTCAACACCAGGGAAAGCCCTTTGAATCCGTTAATCTCCACCGCGACGGTACCCGAATTCCGGTCGAGGTCACCAATTCCGTGCTGAATCATCAGGGACGCCAATACGTGCTCTCCATCGTTCGCGATATCAGTGACCGGCAACGGACTGAACGGGAACAGGAGACGCAACGAGAGCGGCTTCGCCGGCAACAAGACATTCTAATCCGCCTGAGCACCGACACGGAGCTGATCAATCAACCGCTCAGGACCACGTTACAGAAAATCATAGCCGAGACCTCCAGGGTTCTGGCCGTAAGACGGGCCAGCATCTGGCAACGAACCGGGATGTCCGACAGCATCCGTTGTCTGACCCTTGTGAGAGAGGCTCAGGATGAGGTCCCGGAGAATTTACAGATCACCCAGGAGACGATGCCGCGTTACTTTCTTATCTTGGAAAGCCGCCGGGCCGTCGCCGTTTCCGATGTGATGCACGACCCGCGAACGGCGGAACTAAAGACGTATTGGCAGAAACTGGGTATCACGTCCACCTTGGACGTGCCTGTGCGGCGGGATGGTATCATCGTCGGCATAGTGTGTTACGAAAGCACAGGTGAACCCCGAGTGTGGTCGGATGATGAAATCACCTTCGCCAGCCAGGTCGCCAATCTCATTACTCAGATTTTCATCGGTCACGATCTGCGGCGCCGTGCCGAGGAGCTGATCGCGATCAGCCAAATCAGCAGACAGATCACGGGACGTCGAAACCTAGAGGAGGTCTTACAATTCATCACCCGGCGTGCCAGTGAGATCTTGGAAGCCGACGTGGGAGGCTTCTTTGCTCTGGATGACGATAATCAATTTGTCAGCACCATCGAGGGGTTAGATACCCCGATTAACAGTCAAAATGAAAAAAGAGCATATCTCAGGCGATTGAAACCGCTGTTCGAGCATCTGCGTAAAAGCCATGCGCCAGTACACGTTCCCAATCGAGATGGCTCCGCAACACCACTTGACCTTAAGAAAGTCATGCACGCGATGAACCTCACCGCGCTGCTCATCGTCCCGATGCATAAGCAAAACAAGCTAATCGGTGGTATAGGTGTAGGCACTCAGGTACCGCGCCAGTTCACGCCAGAAGAAATCTCCTTTCTCATCACGTTGGCCCAACAGAGCGTCAACGCCGTTGAAAACGCACGGATTTTGCAGAGCGAACAGGAGCGCCGGGAGCTGGCCGAAGCGCTCAGCGAGGCGGCTGCCGTCGTTAACAGCAAGCTGGAACCCGAAGAGGTACTGGATCGCATTCTGGAACAAGTTGCAAGGGTCATCGATGGTGATACCTTCAACATTATGTTACTTGAAGAGGGGAAAGCGTTCATCGCGCGCCACCGGGGTTATGAAACCCACCGGGGGGACCTCCCATCTGATCGTTTCATGCCCATCGACGACTATCCCGTTCTCAAAAGCATGATACGCAGCCAGGAACCGCTTATCATCTCCGACACCTTGCAAGCGTCTGACTGGGTTTCTAAGATTCAGCGTGAATGGCGGCGCTCGTACATCGGCACGCCAATCTGTATCGGATCACAAACAGTGGGTTTTTTGAACGTCAACAGCAGGCAGACCGGTAAGTTTGACCCTGCCGACGGACGCCGTCTGAAGGCGTTTGCCGATTACGCCGCCACGGCGATCCAGAACGCGCGATTGTTTCAAAGGTTACGCGAATACGCAGGCTCCCTAGAACAGAAGGTAAGAGCGCGCACTGCGGAACTCCAGGCCCAATATGCCCGATTGGAGGCGGTGCTCAATAGCACCACGGATGGTATCATCGTCACCACAGCCCAAGGGGGCATTCTGCAGGAAAATCCTATTGTGAAGGCCTGGCACAGCGAGGTTTTTTCGGCCGAGGACGTGAAGCGTTTCCAAGAAGCCGTTCCCCTCCTGGCGGAGAACGCTCCGAACCACCCAGAAGTGGTCTTGGAGATGACCAACCTTGACCTCCAACTTCGCGCGGCGCCCATCACCGGCAGGGACACAGGCAAAGCCGACGTGGTCATCGCAGTTCATGATGTCAGCCATCTCAAAACCCTGGAGCGCATGAAATCCCAATTTATCTCCGACGTATCTCACGAGTTGCGGACTCCGGTCACGACCATCAAACTTTACCTACAACTTCTGCGTCAAAGCTCGTCGGAAAAGCATGACACGTACTTAAACGCGCTCGAAACGGAAGCCAATCGCCAAGCGAATTTGATCCAGGAGATTCTCGAGTTTTCTAGCCTGGATGCGGCTCAACATGAGATGCAGCGCAGTCCCATTCAACTGAACGAACTCGTCGAAGCCGTGGTTGCCAGCCAACGCCCGGTCGCCGAACAGAACGATATTACACTCAAGCGGACCAACCACAAAAGCATTCCAAGTGCCCTTGGGAATCCAGAAAAGATCAAACGAGTGCTTATCAACCTCGTCGTGAATGCCATTCAATACACCCCCACAGGTGGAGAGGTGACCCTTACCACCGATACCGAGCACGGCGAAGGCCAGGACTGGGCCATCGTACGTGTAAAGGACACCGGATTTGGCATACCCACTGCGGAACTACCTCACATCTTCAAGCGTTTTTATCGGGGAGAGAAACCCCGGAGCCTACAGATCTCGGGCACCGGATTGGGGCTGGCTATCGTGAAAGAGATCATGGAACTGCATCATGGCTGGGTAAGCGTGGAGAGCGAACTGGACAAAGGCTCGACGTTCACCATCGGACTCCCCATCGACGGAACTATTGCGGCTCACCTTACTGGGCAGAGCTAGCAACTGTGTTACAATTGAGAAGTTGACACCGAGCACATGTACAGGTGGGGAGAAACAACGTGCCGGGCCCATTTTTACCAAGGCTGATCTTTTGCCCTTTTTACTGTGTAATCTGGAGAGTAACCGTTTAGATCTGTAAGCAAACAGGTGCAACGCACTTATGAATCGAAATAGACCGTGCTAGGAAGGTCTCTTACGATGGTTCAAGTCATCCTGGCTTGTCAACTTCGGCGAAAGGGCGTCGCACCTCAGAAGACTAAACAGACACTCTGTGGATAGATCTCTCGCTCCCCAAAATCCTACATACGTCCGTTGACACCCAGAATTCGGAGAGACATTAACTCAGCGATTTGAGTCGTCTACCCGGGATAGAGAACCAAGTATACGAGAAGGAGTCACGTGACCATGACCAAACAACGCATCCTCGTCGTAGAGGATCATAAGCTTCTTTTACAAGCCATCTGCGATCTGCTGGAGTCACAAGGCTACGAGGTTTTCAAAGCCACGAATGGGGTGGAAGCGCTTTCCATCATGGAGCACGTGACGCCAGATCTGATTCTATCGGATATCATGATGCCGCAGATGGACGGCTATGCGTTCTACGAGAAAGTCAGAGTAAACCCCGAATGGATTCGAATCCCTTTTATCTTTCTCACGGCGCGCGGTCAGCACGAAGATATAAAACGTGGTAAAGCTTTGGGGGTCGAAGATTACTTGACCAAGCCCTTCGATATCGAAGAAGTAGCCATCACGGTGCGTTCCCGACTGAGACGCGCACAGGCTATCCAACAGGCCACAGAGCGCGAATTTGACACCCTCAAACAGAAAATCATCAACGTGTTAAGCCATGAGCTGCGTACCCCCCTCACTTACATCTCTGGATACACCGAGCTTGCGCTGGAAGACGCCACTAAACTGTCACCTGACGAGCTTGTCACATTCCTGCAGGGCATCAAAAAAGGGGCTGATCGGCTACAAGGCGTGGTGGAAGACATGCTGATTGGTGTCCAGCTGGACACAGGTCGCAGTCAGCAAGAATATAAGAGATTTGTCCACGTGGCCCATGACCTCGACCAAATTATCCGCTCCACCATATCCAATTACCAACCTCTCGCCGCCGAGCATCAGGTAACGTTGAATGTAGACGTGGACAAGGATTTGCCTCCGGTCGAATTATACCCCCCGTTTTTCAAAGATGCCTTAGGACGCCTCATTGACAATGGGATCAAATTCTCTCAGAACCCGCCTCGACGTGTAACCATCAAGGCCAGTGTTAATGCGAACGAAGTTCACATTCAAATCATCGATCATGGCCCAGGTATCTCCGAAAAACAAGCCAGGTATATGTTTCAGCGTCTGCAACAGCTCAACCGTCAGGAGATGGAGCAACAAGGCACGGGGATGGGGCTCTTCATTGCCCGTTCCTACATCCGATTGCACGATGGCGACATTACGCTGGAGAGTGAAGTCGGTGAGGGCAGCACGTTCACCATTGTCCTACCGGTAGCGGACGAGGAAGAGGGCTGACGTCCAGCGAGTTATTGCGACAAACACGTATATCTTCAAGTGATCAGGGCACGATTCGGAAATCGTGCCCTGATCTGTGTGAATGTTTCCGTCAGCACCCTTTCATTCCCCCGCAATCTGCACCACCAACCGGCGCGAGCGGGCACGCGTATCGAAATCCAGAAAGACGATCTGCTGCCAGGTGCCCAGGGTCAGCTTGCCCTGCACAAAAGGCACCGTCAGCGAGGGACCGACCAGCGCCGCGCGGAGGTGCGAGCTGCCATTATCGTCCCCCCAGCGCAGGTGATGGCGGTAATCACGATCCACCGGCGCGATCTCCTCCAAAATCTGCTGCAGATCCTGAATCACGCCCTGCTCATACTCGATGGTGGTGACGCCGCCCGTGGAACCCGGACAGAAGATCGTCACCGCGCCCAAGCTGATACCCGACCCTTTCACGAGATCCGAGACCTGGGACGTGATATCAAGCACGTCGGTGTAGCCTTGCGTCTCCAGTTGGATGTCCTCAGTCACAATCATAGTGTGCTCCTTTCTCTCTTTCAGCACAACGTCACGGTGAATAATCCACAAAGCGAGGATTGGCGGTCTACCCTTTGTCCTTCGTGCCAGACGGCGAAATCTCGACGGGCAGACTGCCCAGGAGCAACGTGGGGCTGATGCCCTCCTCGGTAAGGATGATCTTGGCGTTGTCGCGCAGCGACGTTTCTGTCACCTCCAGCTGGCGGAGGATCTGGGCATTACCCTTGAAATAGGTCTGCGCTGCCTCGTTGACCAGGCGAATGGCCTCGGCCTTGCCCTCGGCGACCTCGATGGCGGCTTTACGCTCACCTTCAGCCCGACGAATGGTCGCCTCACGTTCACCCTCCGCTTGCTGAATTGTCGCTTTCTTCTCCTGCTCGGCGGCCTCGAATTTTCCTGTCGCCAGCAGCCGCATGGCGCGCCGCTCCTGCTCTGCCGTCTTCTGCTTGTGCATGGCTCGCTTGATATCCTCCGGGGGATCGATGAGCATGATCTCGACCTTCCCCACCTGCAGGCCCCAATCGGCCGTGAAGGCGTTAAGCACACGCTTCAAGTTGGTGGCGATTTTCTCCCGCGCCACCAGGCTTTCGTCCAGCGTCAGATCGCCGAACTCCTGGCGCAAGTTGGTCATCGCCAGCTGCACTACCGCGCGTTTCCAATCGTCGATATTGTAGAAGGTCTGTTTGATCGATTCCTCATCGGCGGCCGGACGCACCCACATCACGCCGTCCACCCGGATCTCCACGTTGTCCTTGGTGATGACCGGTTGAGGTGGGATCTCCATGGTGTGCTCGCGGATATCGCGCACTCGAATGATACTGATAAACGGGAGTTGAATCCCAAATCCAGGTGTGACAAATCCTACATAGCGTCCTAACGTCTCTCTGATACCCCGCTCAAACGGCTTTAAAGTATAGAACGACCCTCGAATAGTTCTCATCTCATAACTCCTCTGGATAGGTATGTTCCTCAAATAGCTGGCCCCCCTCAACTTCCTGATTCCATTGTAGCAAATCTTCTTCTGATTGTCACCCTCTTCCCATGCCTAGGCTGGTGACTGGCATTTCTTAAATGATTATCTTTCTTTTAGGTTGACAAATCGAGCCAATGCAGGTATCATCAAGTATGTTGTTTACATAATGTTAAAGTGGTCTTGAAAGAATCGTAAAATAACGTTAACAATCAGGTCATATACTGTGTGAGGTACGTGATTGGGCGTTGGACAAATGCCTGTTTTCTCTACCTTTGGCCGATTTTGTATTTACCAGTAGGGGTGATCGTTGCGCCAAGGTTAGATTGTCTAAAGTCCAAACGCGACACAGGCTTTGTAATGACTTGAGAAACCGGGAGAAAACATACGGTGATAGACCTTGCCAAACACTTGCCGTTAGGCATCGATCAGAAGTGGGAAGAGATTTGGGATGATTTTTCGCGAAGACAGCTGACGCGCGTCTTTGCAACAGCCCGCGAGGTGATCTTTGATGACCAGTCACGGCTGATCTTTTTCAGCGATTCTCATCGAGGGGATCGCTCCTCGACGGACGGCTTTGCACGAAACGCACAGCTCTTTCTTGACGTATTGCAGCACTATTACCAACAGGGATTCTCTTACATCGAGGTCGGAGATGGCGACGAGCTCTGGAAGAATCGCCGTTTTCACGTCGTTCGGGAAGCCTACGGCACCATTTTCGACCTGCTGCACCGTTTTGATAATCAGGGACGCCTGCACATGCTGCTAGGCAACCACGACATCGGCGGCTTTCACCAGCATCTGGTCAGGAAGGACGGTCTGTTGGCCCGCGAAGGGCTCGTGTTGAAACACGCTGGAACGGGGCGACGGCTCTTCGCCGTGCACGGTCACCAGGCCGATTTCACCAGCTATCGGCTCTACTTCGTGGGCCGGCTCATCATCCGCCGCATCTGGCGTCGCCTGCAATCACTGGGCCTTTACCGGGATCACTACGCCGGATCTTGCGAAAGCATCGAGCGCCGGCTCCGCGAGTGGGCCGAGGCTCAGAAGCAGATTCTCATCTGCGGACACACACATCATCCGGTCAGCGCCCGACGCGGCGAAGCGCCCTATTTCAACACGGGCAGCTGCTTGAAACCCGGTGAAATCACCGGTCTGGAAGTTATCGGTGGCGCGATCCAGCCGATCCGCTGGACGGCTATGCACCGGGCACCGCACATCCAGCGCACGCCCGTCGGTCCCGCCCAGCCGCTCCAGACACTCACCATTTGAGGTGAAAGCCGCGGGCGGGCACGGTGGGGACACCGGCCCGAGCTAGAGGAGGCTATGGCCGATCTCCCGACCCTGCCCCTTGCCCCCTGAGCTGTGCCGGGCAGCGGTGCGGCCGAGACCCCCGGCGTGCGAAACTCGAACAGCGTGTCGCCGCGCAGCCCCAGCCGCAGCGTTTCCACCGGGATGATTTCCTCCGGCGCGATGTTGCCGAGGTTCACGTTGGCGCCCTGGTGCTTGATGAACCACACCTGCTGCATCTTGTTGGGCGCCTCAAAAATAATGTCTTTCGGACTTACGCGGGCCACCACTTCGTCCACCAGTCCAGATCGGATCTCACCATTGGGCCGAAAGAGGCCCGCCGTCCCACTCTCGCGCGACTCGCAGATCACCTTCCAGCTGCCCGCTTCGAGCTCGGCCTGGATGTACTCCACCCACTTGTACGGCGGCATGATGTTGCTCGCGTCTTTCGAGCCCACCTCGCTCAGCACCGTGAAGTCCTGCGCGAACCGTTCGATACACGCGAGCTTTTCCTCGTGCGCCATCGACACCGAGCCGTCCGAGATCTCCAGGTAGCGCACGTCCAGGTCGTCCAGCATACGCTGGTATGTGTCGAGCGCGTCGCGGAGGAAGAAAAACTCGAACAGCGTTCCGCCAAAATACACCGGCAGGTCGGCCGATTTGTAGATATCGAGCTTTCGTTCGAGGTGAGGCGTAATGACGGCAGTGCCCCAACCCAGCTTCACAAGGTCGATGTACTCGGCGGCCATTTCGAGCACATCTTCGGCCTGCCGGGGGGCGAGCCCTTTGTCCAGCATGTGCGTGAGGCCCCGCTCGCGCGGCTTGGTCGGACGCTCAGGGAGATCCGCAATGTCGAATGCGTCGATGATCATGGGATTGGGGGAAGTCGGTGAGGGAGCATACATTGCCGCCGCGCCGTGCGCCGGAGCGTCGTTACTGGTCGAGTTGCACGGCCCGGGCCGGCTCAATGGACGCGGCGCGCACGGCCGGGTACAGGGCCGCAAGCGTGCACAGTCCAAAGGCCACCCCGGCGATTAGGGTTACATCAAGCCAACGTATTGACACAGGATAGGCATTGATGAGGAAGGATTCGGCCTGTGCCATGGGTACGAGCTTGAAGTATTGCTGAATCAGCGTCAGCCCGAGGCCAATTACCAGACCCAGCCCGGTGCCCACGGCGCCAATCAGCATGCCTTCCAGCATAAAGATGCGGCGGATATTGGTGCGCGAAACGCCCATGGCCTGCAGCACGCCCACGTCGCTCCGCTTCTGGATGACCACCATGGTGAGCGAGCCGATGATGTTGAAGGCAGCCACGAGCACGATGAGCAGCAAGATGGCCGAGGCGCCCCACTTTTCCAGCCGCATCACGTCGTAGAGCGACTTCTGGAGGTCGTACCAGGTACGTACGCGAAAGCGCTCGGGGGCGAGGCGCTGCTGGAGCGTGGTCTGCACAGCGTCAGCCTGCTCGATGTCGTTCAGGCGGAGTTCGACGCCGCTCACGCGCCCGTCCATCTGGAAGACACGCTGCGCCTCCTCCAGCGCCACAAACACGCGGCTGCGGTCGATGGCGGCTTGCACCTGAAACAGGCCGCGCACCTCGAACCGGCGGATGGGCGGGCCGCCGAGCACCTGCGTGAGCGTGCGCTCCAGCGCCGAGGGCGAGAGCATCCCCACCGTGCTGCCGGTGCGCCCGTCACTCGCCGGCAGGAGCGCCAGCTTCTGCGCCAGCCCCCGGTCGATGACGATGCCGGGCGTGCCCCCGCGCGGGGCAACGTCGAAGCTTCCCAGGCCCGTTTCCTGCACGATCTCGTTCTGGGCCAGGAGCGCCGTGTCCACGCCGCGGACGAGCACAACCTCGTTGTTTTCGGTGTCGCCTTTGGGCACGAGGAGCGCCTTGCCCTCCACGTAGGCCGCGGCCTGCTCCACCTGCGGCAGCGCCATCGCTTCACGCATCAGCGAGTCTGGCTCGGTGAGGCCTTCGTCGCTCACGCTCACGATGCGCACGTGCGGGTCGATGGACACCATGAGGTCGCGCACGAGGTCGTAAAAGCCGTTCATCACGGAGAGCACCACGATGAGCGCCGCCACGCCCAGCGTTACGCCCACCACGGAGATGCCGGTGATGACGGTAATGAGCGAGACGTCTTTGCGGCTAAAGAGATACCGCCGCGCAATCTGAAACCGGTAGTCCACAACCTACTCGCTGAGTTCGGGGGCAATGCATGGATCGGCTACGCGCAGACCGCTTCAACGCAGCGGGCCGCTTTATTATTCCATTGGGCGTTTTGGGTTGCGCGTTTTGGGTTACGCGTTGTGAGTTGTGGGTTGTGAGTTGTGGGTTGTGGGTTGGGCGTAGCGATGCTACTCCGTCAGGCGTGGCTGCGGGTCGGTGAAGAGGGCGTCGTCGACGGAAGACGGCACCTCCAGCGTCGGGAAGACGATGGCGAAGGGCCCGCCCGAGGCGCTCTTTCGCGC
>DAOTUH010000186.1:0-7018 GCA_034437255.1 Anaerolineae bacterium | reverse complement strand
AACCTCACGCAAAGGCGCCAAGAACGCTAAGGAAATTCATAAGATGGTAAATTTTATTGATCTAGGCTGGCTTTACTATTCAGAAAAGTAATAAGTAACTTAAAAATCTTGGCGCCTGTCCGACCTTTGCGTCTTTGCGTGAGGCACAACCTTTTTTCAGGTGAGTCAACGTTAACTTGTGTACAGAAAACTTTTAACGTGTAACTTGCAACTTTTAACTAAAGTGATCCTTTTGTTGATGGAATCCTCTCGCCCCGCCGCGAATCGAGCTGGGTTGCGGCGTCCAACGCCCGCCCCAATGCCTTGAAGAGCGCCTCGGCTTTGTGGTGGTCGTCGCGCCCGTAGAGCACGCGCGCGTGGACGTTGGCCCGCGCGGTGATGGCGAAGGATTCGAAGACGTGCTCGAAGAGCGTGACGGGGATGCCGCCCACGGCGAACGTGCCCCACGCGACGTCGGTGACGGCGTAGGGCCGCCCCGAGAGATCGACGGCGACGAAGCCCAGCGTCTCGTCCATGGGCACGTAGGCCGCACCCATGCGCGCGATTCCCTTGCGGTCGCCCAGCGCCTCGTCGAAGGCGGCGCCCAGCACCAGCGCCACGTCCTCGACGGTGTGGTGCGGGTCGATGTGCAGGTCGCCTTCGGCGCGCACCGTCAGATCAAAGAGGCCGTGGACGGCGACGTGGCGCAGCATGTGATCGAGAAAGCCTAGGCCTGTGTCGATCTCGTGCTCGCCGGTGCCGTCCAGGTTCAGCGTGATCTCGATGTCGGTCTCTTTCGTCGTGCGGGTAATCGTTGCGGTTCTCATCGGTGTCTCCTTATCTGCCTATAGCCTGCGCAGTGTGCGCATTAAGCGATCTGTATGTTCGGGCCGTCCCACGGTAATACGGATCATACCTTCCAGGCTGGGTTTGTCATAGTAGCGCAGCAAAATGCCCTCTTCTTCCAAAGCCGTGCGTAACACCTGGCGGTCCCGACCGTGAACGTGGCAGAGAACGAAATTGGTTTGTGAGGGGTAGGGTGTCAGGTAGGGAAGGGTTTGGAGCGCCGAGCGGAGCCGTTCACGTTCGCTGACGATCTGATCCCGGCTGCGGTCCAGCACCTCCTGGCTTTCTAGTGCCGCCAGCGCCGCGACCGTCGCGGGCACGGAGACGGTGAAGGGCTCCTTGATCTTCCACAGGTGCGGGATCAGCGCCTGGGGGAAGGCGCCGTACCCGACGCGCAGCCCGGCGAGACCTCCCATTTTGCTGAAGGTGCGCAGGACGATGAGGTTCTCGCGCTCCGGCACCTCGGTGATGCGGCTTTCGGCGTCGGAAAACTCGACGTATGCCTCGTCGAGCAGGACGATGACGGGAAGCGCCAGCAGCCGCTCAAGCTCGGCGTCCGGCACGAGGTTGGCCGTGGGATTGTTGGGCGAGCAGACAATGAGCAGTTTCGGTCGCTCCTGGAGGACGGCGGCCTCGATAGCGTCGACGTCCAGGGAGAAGTCGGCGTGGCGCGGGATATCGATCAGCCGCGCGCCGGCAAGGACGCCGTTGAAGGCGTACATGCTGAACGTGGGCGGCAGGTTGATCACCGCGTCACCGGGCTCGATCAGCAGATCGAAGGTCAGCTCCAGCAGCTCATCGGAGCCGGCGCCGACCAGCAGCTGATCCGCGTCCACGCCGGTGCAGGCTGATAGCGCGCGGCGTAGGCGCCCGTTTTCCAGGTCGGGATAGAAGTGCGGAAAGCGCAGCTCGGCCAGGGCGTTGCGCACCTCGGTGGGTGGTCCGAAGGCGTTCTCGTTGGCGTCCAGCTTCAGCAGATCCTCGGGCGCACACCCCAGACGGGCGGCTAGATCCTCGTAGTAGATGTTGGGCTTGTAAGGCTCCAGCGCCGCGATGTCTCGGCGTATAAAATCAAAGGATTTAGCGGACGTTTGATAGGGTGGCGCGGATTCTTTTGCCCGCTGCGAATGTCGTTTTTGCCACGCTGGATACCAGCGGTCGTGCTTTTCCTGGAAGGCCTGGCTATTTTTAACACTGCGTGGTGGAAAGATGCGTTTGTGTTCTAGACTGACGGCACCGAAGTTCAACAATACGCCCACGTCACGCCCTGAGGCTGCGAGATAGGAGATCACTTGTCGCTGGCAGGCATCGTTCAGTGCATTTAGAGCTTTCAGTTCCACGACGACGGCATCGTCAACGAGGATATCAATGCGAAATTCTCCCACCGGCTGGCCTTGATAGCCGACTTCAAAGATCACCTCCTCTTGTGCAGGTATACTTTGGCGCTTTAATTCTATCATCAGCGCTCTTTGGTAAGCCTTCTCCGCAAAGCCTGGCCCCACTTCACGGTACACGGCCAGGGCCGCCCCAACGACAGCATGAGTCAGATCATCGTAGACAGTTTTCTTTCGGCTCATGTCCTCTCCCTTATCTCTTCTTAAATCACGCACTAGAGACTACCTTGACAATGTTAACTTCAAATCCTGGCGAATGAATTCGCGGCTATAGTTGCGAAATCCGCCTACGCGGATTACCTTTCAGTCGCCGAAGGTCGTAGATCCAGGACGTATCCGGCCGGAGCGACTTGGCAGCCGTAGCACGTTGTTTTCATAGATCCATGGTCTACTGACTATGGTAACCACTGTGCAGCGGAAGTTAACATTGTCGAACTACAATAATCCGCTTAATCCGTTGATCTTATCTTTGCTGCTGCCGCATGCGCCGTCAGCGATTCGGCGCGGGCGATGCGCTCGGCGATGGGAGCGAGTTCCCGCGTGGTCTCGGGGTCCAGAGCGATGACGCTGCTCAGCTTGACGAAGTCCAGCACGTTGACCGGGGCAGCGAAGCGCGCGGTACGCCCGGTGGGCATGATGTGGCTGGGGCCGGCGACGTAGTCGCCCAGCACCTCGAAAGAGTGTTCGCCCAGGAAAAAGCCGCCCGCGTTGCGAATCTTGCCCATCAGTGCCTGGGGATCGGTGACGGAGAGACAGAGGTGCTCGGCGGCGAACTCGTCGGCCAGCCGCGCGGCGGTCTCCAGATCGGGCACGAGGACGATGCCACCCTGGCCTGCCAGTGACTGCTCCAGTACGTCGCGGCGGCTCAGCTGCTGCAGCTGTGCCGCGACCTCGGCCTGGACCGCTTCTGCGAGTTGGCGCGAGGGCGTGAGCAGGATCGCCGTTGCCAGCACGTCGTGCTCGGCCTGGGCCAGCAGGTCGGCGGCGACCCAGGCGGGGTTCGCGGTGTCGTCGGCGATGACCATGGTCTCCGTGGGGCCAGCCAGCCCGTCGAGGCCGACGGTGCCGTAGACCTGGCGCTTGGCCACGGTCGTGAAGAGCCCGCCGGCACCGACGATCTTGTCGACGGCGGGGACGCTTCCGGTGCCGAAAGCCAGGGCGGCCACAGCCAGCGCTCCTCCCACGGCGAAGACGTGATCCACGTCCACGATGTGCGCGGCGGCCAGGATGGTGGGGTGCACCTCGCCGGTCTCGCGATCGGCCGGTGAGCAGATGGCGACCCCGTCCACGCCGGCGACCTGGGCCGGAATCGCCGTCATCAGCAGCGACGAGGGGAGCGGTGCCGTGCCGCCGGGCACGTAGACGCCCGCGCGGCGGATGGGTGTGAAGCGTTGGCCCAGCGTGCCGCCCATCTCGGTCGTCGTCCAGTTGGGGATGGGCTGACGGCGGTGAAAGTCGCGGATGCGCGTGGCCGAGTGTTCCAGAGCGAGCCGCAGCTCGGGATCCAGCCCCTCGTAGGCGTCTTTCCAGGCAGATCTGGGTACTTCCAGTGTCTCGTTCGTGATACCGTCGATACGCTCGGTCCAATCGCGGATGGCTGTGTCGCCGCGCCGCCGGACGTCGGCTAGCAGCCGGGCCACGGCGCGTTCGGGCGTCAGCGGCTCACCGAAGACCCGCTCGATGCCAGAAAGCACCGCCTCCGGTACGTCATCCACCGTCAACATCTGGCGGCGCTCTAGAATGCTACTCGCTTCTTCGGGATTTGTGTAGATTTTAATCACGGTTTGACTCCTTTTATTCAGTTGCAGGTTACAAGTTGCAAGTTGAGGGTTGTCCAATATGCGTCACAACTTTTAACTTTCAACTTTCAACTCTTGACTGCTTCCATCATGGCCTTGTATGGCTCCGGCTCCTCTTCAAAGACATAGGTGATAGGTGTGACGACGACGCCACTGCCGCCGATGGTACGCAGATCTCGGATGATATCGAAGAGCTGGCCGCGCCGAGCCGCGATCTGGACGGCGTACCAGCCGTTTTGCGTGGTGCCGTGGGCGATGACGGGGGAGACCGTCGGCCCTTGCAGCCCGCGTAGGGTGGGGCGCTCAGCCATGTCCGCGGCGATGGCGTCGGGCGAGTCACCGCGCATGTTCGCTGTGACCAACACGTGACTCTGAGCGCGCAAGTACGCCTCGGTGAACTCCAGCAGCGTCCGCGCGACGTCCAACACCTCGGGCCGCGTCTGGAGCGCAGCGTGGTTGGCGATGAGTGCGGCCTGGGAGCGCAGAATTGTCCCGTCGGCCAGCTCACGCAGGCGATTGTCGCGCAGCGTCTGGCCCGAGGAGACGAGATCGACGATGCAGTCGGCGTAACCGATGGCGGGCGCGACCTCCAGCGTGCCCTCGGCCTCGATGACGGTGAAGGGCGCGATGCCCTGCTCTGTCAGGAAGGCGCGGGTGACGTTGGGGAACTTGGTCGCCACGCGCAGCGGACGGTCCAGCCGGCTGGTGTAGGCGGCAAGGTCGTCCATGGTCGTCACGGTCTCCCACGCCTCGGGCACGGCGACGGCGAGATGACACGAGCCGAAGCCGAGTTTATCGTGCAGCACCAGGATTTCGTCGCCGGTGCCTCGGTGCTCGGCCGTCACGTCCATGCCGGTGATGCCGAAATCCACCGTGCCGTCGCGCACGCCGACGACAATGTCGCCCACGCGCTGGAAGAGTACCGTCACGCCGGGCAGTGTGGGGATGCTGGCAGCGTACTGGCGCGGGTTGGGCTTGTAGATATCGAAGCCGCAGGCTGCCAGGAAATCGATGGCTCTCTCAGAAAGGCGACCCTTGCTGGGCAGCGAGAGTCGAATGTCATCATGCTGGTTCATGCAGGTATCCTCCATTGGATTGCGTGTTTGCTTAGGACATAGAAAAAGCCCCCCGTCGATCCGGGGGGCTGCTTGTCGTGTCTCGTCGCGTCTTGCTAGTTAGCCGTGCAAAACCGACCTCCCGAATCGGGTGGGTGGGGTTTTGCATGATGGTGCTTGGTCCAAAAGACGCTGTTTGTTCTCATGGGCACCACTATACGTGAAATCCGTGAGAAGTCAAATTTCCTTCTCCCTGGCTCTCCCCTGTCTCGGAGTATAGGGGGCGGCTATGCGTCGTTGTTATCTTCCTCCGAAGAAGTCTCCTCGGATTCTTTGTCGTCTTTGAGGCCTTCCTGGAAGGCACTGATGCTCTTCCCCAGCTCGCCGCCTAATTTGGCGATGCGGCCCGGCCCAAAGATCAGCAGGGCAATCGCCAGGACGATAATGAGCTCTACGGGTCCTACACGAAATGGCATCATCATCTCCTAATAGTTGTTTTTCACTATTGTAGCTCACTGACTCGGTCTTTGATCCTTCTCAGAATTTCTATTCTGACCTGACCTGGAAATCAGAAGGTAGATGAGCAAGGCAAATGGACTTAGGCTCAACATAGCGATAATCAGCACGACGACGAGTTCTAGAGATCCAACACGAAATGGCATCGTCATCTCCTTGCATGAATCAAGCTCAGTTTGATGCACTCAGTCTATCAGAAACTGAGGTATAAGCAAATGGCGTTAGACGGAGAGGGCGATCAGCCATTGGGCAGCGTAATAGGTGCCCAACACGGCGGCGTCGGCAGGCTTGTATCGGCCTCGAAATTTGTTGAGAGCCAGGGCCGAGTCGGAGAGGACGAAGAGTACGGCGCCAACGCCGGCGTAGAGCGCGGCTTCCGTTCCGACGGCAGCGTAACGTTCCAGCGCCTGTCCTGCCATGGTCAGGATGACGAGGATGTAGGCCAGAACCGGCCTTCGCAGGCTGCCCAGTTTCCCTCTGAGAAGCCAGAGTAGAACAAGGGCATAGACGGTGCCTGGCGCGATCCACCAGCTCGAAAAGCGCACGCCCTGCGGGGTGGAAAACGCGGCGATGTAACTGAGATGGGCCAGCAGGAAGCTGATAAGACCGGAAAGGAACCGATTTTGAGGTAGCATCAGGAAAACATCACCGCCGAGTGAGAAGAGTAGGCCCAGCAAGATGAGGATTTTGTAGCGTAATGAGACCGCCGGAGCTTGCAGGGCGAGCAGCAGGATGAGGATGGTGGTCAGCGGTTTGAACGCGTAGACAAGGCGCAATCGAGCCGATGATTTTGCCCAGATAGCGATGAGTGCAGAGGTCAACGTCGTGATGCATAGCGCCGGAATCATGGCTGATGGTGGGCCTTAACAGGTATGGCTCTGATCTGCGAGCAGCAGGCCAGAACTCTAAGGGCTCGTAAAAGAATAACTTCCCGCGCACCTGCAACGCGATACACCTTGTTGGTACTTTCGTGATCGAAATTTGCGAGCCTCAAACGTGTTTGTGGGGCTCCTCCCATATTGTTTCGGTTGTGCAATCGGGAAGTTAAATGCTTAACAGACTCTAAAGGAACGACTTTCTTACGGCTTGCCCTTGTCCTGCCCAGGAGGCTCGTTGTCCTGCCCAGGAGGCTCGTTGTCTTGGCCGGGAGGCTCATTGTCCTGCCCAGGCGGCTCGTTGTCCTGCCCGGGAGGCTCGTTGTCCTGCCCAGGAGGATTGTTATCTTGCCCGGGAGGATCGTTGTCTTGCCCAGGAGGATCATTGTCTTGTCCCGGCGGCTCGTTGTCTTGGCCGGGAGGATCGTTATCCTGACCAGGCGGCTCGTTATCTTGCCCAGGAGGCTCGTTGTCTTGCCCGGGCGGATCGTTGTCTTGTCCCGGAGGTTCGTTGTCTTCCGGTGGCGCTTCGGAGGGTTGAGTTGGTGTCGGCA
>DAOTUH010000185.1:0-17940 GCA_034437255.1 Anaerolineae bacterium | reverse complement strand
GCGTCTGGTAATATGAAAGTCGTAGGTAAACGATACTCTATTTTATACAAGGAGGCACCATGACGCAGGAATTCCGAGCGCCCGCCAGGTTCGGCTTGCTGGGTCTGCTCATTGCTCTCTCGGTCTTGGTCATCGGGTGCAACCGGCAGGTCGCCATGCCAGCGCAAGGAGACAAACCGGCGGGAGAGCCAACCTCGACCGCATCCAAGCTCTCGGAACCGACCATAACCCCCACCGCCGCCCCTGCGCCGGCGGTTACCGGAACGCCAACCTACACCATGGTGACGATCTCGTCCACACGTCCCCCCTTGACCGTAGAGGAATACGTCATCGCTTCGACCACGGCACCGACCTGGAGCAAAGACGCGATGTACGATCTGGTCGAGGCCTATGAGGAGCAGGGATGGATGGCCTGTCCGCCGGAAGACCTGGCCCCACTCTTCGACAGGCGCCGCCCGTGGCGAGTACAGGCCGCACGGGAACGAATAACGGAGACCAACCGGGTGCTGGCGCCTCACGGGTACCGGCTGGTGGAGCAGGACGAGCGGAGCTCCTGTTTTCCGCCAGATCCGCGGTTCTCTTACGCTCTCTACCAGGGGGAGGAGCGGCTCGCCTCCGACCTGACCCACGTGCACCCGCTCAGTGTGAATGTATCTGGGACTGATTTTGCTCTGCTGCTGAGTAGCGCACAAGGAAGTGTTTTCCTGCGTTCGGGGTCCCTAGAGCGGTGGGCAAGTCGGGAACAATTGGAGCACGCATACACGTCTCCCGTCTTCGTCGGGGATGATTTGATCACCGTGAAACACGACCCTCTGAAGACGTCACGGCAATTTACCGTGTGGCGGGGAACTGCAGCCGTCTACACGTATACCTCGAACCTGCACCGGGCGGAATACCGGGTCAACACGCTGCGCTCGTGGGAGGGAAAGTGGGTGCTGGAGATCGACGAGCAGGTGATCGTGGACGGTGAGAGCCTGAACGAGCAGCTGGGCTACGACGCCATCTTCCACTGGCGGCTGCTGCAGGGCCGCCCCTTCTATCTCTTCAGACAGGGTGACCAGGTCGGCATCTTCTATGCTGGGGAGGTGTTGCCCCGGCGCTACGACGTGGTGGCCCACGACTGGTGTTGTGGGTATGCCTTGTTCAATCCAGGTGGGAACGAGAGGATGGTCTGGTTTCACGCGTGGAAGGATGGCACCTGGGTCTACGTGGAAGCGGGCTATTACGCTGACGTAGATTGAGGATGAAGATATTCGACACGAGCTGAGCGCAATGTATACTGGTTTGTAGTTGGGCTCTTCAGCGCCGTCGAATCGCGCGGCAGCGCGTGACTGCGAACCTATTTTTCTGTTGGTACTGCGATCCTCTAAAATCCGATGAATCCGTTCAATCCGTTGACGGAATTTTCGTGCTTGGATGACGTGCTCAAACACCGCCGGCTCTGCTGAAATAGGCAACAGCCGAATTTGCCTGTTACGATTTTCACCTTTCTCCGACAGATAGGGTGCAAAGAGGTTGACACGTTGCTCCGGCCCACCGTCGGAAACGACTTTCGACCTCTGACTTTCGACTGTTGACCATATTACAGGGGGAGACTCTTGACCCAATCCTACCGCGATTTGGAGGACGAACGTTTGGTTGAGGAGGCGCTCACCGACCCGGACGCCTTCGACGTGCTCTACCGCCGCTACGTCACGCCCGTCTACCGCTACTGCTACGCCCGCGTCGACCAGGCGCTGGAGGCCGAGGACCTGACGGCACAGACCTTCGAGGCGGCGCTGGACGGCCTAGGGCGCTATCGAGGGCGCGGGGCCTTCGCCGCCTGGCTCTTCGGCATCGCGCGGCGGAAGTGCGCCGACTACTACCGCGCGCGCTACACCCATCCCACGACCAGCGTGGAGACGTTGGACCGGCGCGCCGATCCGAAGGCCGGCAATCCCGAGCGGGCCGCCCATCTGAGTCTGGTCTTCGATTGTGTGCTGCGCTCGCTACCGGGCCTCAGCCCCGACCGGGTGGAGGCGCTGCGCCTGCGCTACTGGGGCGGGCTGGAGTTCGACGAGATCGCCGCCGTCATGCGGCGCAGCCGAGACGCGGTCAAGATGCTCATCTCCCGAGGACTGAGCGATTTGCGAGAGAGGTGTGTGCGATGAAAGACGAACAGGCACGGAATCGAGAGGGCGAAGAGGCGCGCCAGCGCAAGAATGAGACGGAGGAACGACAGCCGGACCCTGTGGAGACGGCGTTGCAGCGGGCGGCGACGGAGGTGGAACCCAGTCCGACCTTTATCGAGCGGCTGGCGCGCCGGCTGCGCGCCCGGCACCCGGCCTCGGCGCCCCGGCGGGGACGTCTGCCCCTCTGGGGCTGGGTCGCCGTCGCGGCGGCGACGCTGGTGGTGCTCTTCCTGGCAGGCCAGGCGCTGTGGCCCGACCTGGGATTCGAGTCGCCAGAGGCGCCCGGGGAGCCGGCCCAGGCCGCCGAGCTGCCCCCCGCGTTGGCCGAGAGCTTCCCCCGGCCCGGCGAGGAAGTGCCCGCCGACGCCGCCGTCACCCTGCGTTTCAGCCGTCCCATGGACCGGGCCAGCGTGGAGCAGGCGCTGCACGTGACGCCCGTGGTCACCGGCACCTTCGAGTGGGAGGACGACCAGACTGTCACCTTCCGCCCCAAGGCGCTGGCCTCCGCCACGCGCTACCGGGTGGCCCTGGACGCCACGGCCCAGGCCGATAACGGCCTCCCTCTCAACCGCGATCTGGCCTTCGCCTTCTCCACTCTCTCCCCCCTCACCGTGACCCACACTGCGCCGGCCGCGGGCGACCGCGCCCTGCGGAGCGACACGCCCCTCATCGTCAGCTTCAACTATCCCCTGGCGCCCCTCAACTGCACCGGCTGGGTCGCCGACGGCGATGAGGGCTGCTCTCCCCTGCCCCTCACCGTCGAACCGGAGGTGGAAGGCGCGGGGATGTGGCTCAACACCAGCCTCTACCGCTTCGATCCACAGCCCGGTTGGAACGCGGGAGAGACCTACACCGTCACCGTGCCCGCCGGCGTGGAGAGCGTCGCCGGAGCCCGGCTCGACGCCCCCGTGACCTGGTCCTTCAGCACCGCCCCGCCCCGCGTCGTCGGACAGGAGCTGCGCCACGGGTGCACCGACGTCCCCCTGGAGACCGACGTCCGCCTGCGCTTCAACACGCCCATGGAGCGGGCGGCGACGGAGGCGGCCTTCGGTCTCACCGCCTCGGATGATGAGACGCCCGTTGCCGGGACGTTTGCCTGGGCCGATAACGGCGCACAGCTGATCTTCACCCCGACGCAGCTGCTGGAACTGGGCACGCTCTATAACGTCCGCGTTGGCGAAGGCGCGCGTGCGGTGAGCGGCACACCCCTCGCAGACGCTTACGCCGGACGCTTCACCACCGTACCCGCTCCCGCCATCCTCGGTGTGCAGACCTCGCGAGGCGGAGAACAACTGGGCTATTATGACCGCCTGCACGTGCACGTCGAAGGCCTGCTCGATCCGGCGGAGATCGAGGCCCATCTGCGCCTCACCGAAGACGGAGAGGAGATCCCCTTCAACACCTGGTGGAATGATCGCGAAAGCACGTTGATCGTGAACTGGGATCTGGAACCCCGCACGGAGTACTGCCTGTACCTCAAGCCCGGTCTCACCGACGCCTACGGCACCCCCGTTCCAGAGATGGCCCCGGTCTGTTACACCTCCGAACCGCGACCGCCGGCCTTCGTCCCGGCCTTCTCCTCCCGCAGCCTCACCCTGGACGCGGCGGAGGCAGCGCGCCTCTACTTCGCTGCCACCAACGTCGATCAGGTCGAGCTCACCCTCTACAGCCAGACAGAGCGGTATTTCATCGGTTCCCGGGAGGCGCTCGTCGAGCGCCTGCGCGACTGGGCCGTCTCCCTGCCTGAGGTTCAGGACGAAGTGACCGTCGTGCCGGTGGATCTGGCCGAAGGGGAGCCGCTGCCCACAGGCCTCTACCAGCTCCGCTGGAGCTACCCTGGACCGCGGGAATATCAGTGGAATAATCGCCTGCGCTTCGCGGTGGTGGACCGCCACGTCACCTTCAAGCTGGCGGAGGACGAGGCCCTCTTCTGGGTCACCGACCTGCGCACGGGCGCGCCCGTCGCCGACGCCGAGGTGCGGCTGATCAGCGAGCATCGCGGATTGGAAGGCGACGCCGTCACCGACGCCGACGGCGTCGCCCGCCTGCCGCTGCCGCCGCATGAGGCCTACTGGCAGAGTTCCATGGCCGTGGTGGGGACACCCGGCGAGCCGGGGTTCGGCGTCGCTTTCAGCCGCTGGCAGGAGGACACCCACCCCAGGCAGTTCGACATCGACACCCGCTACTACGGAAAGCCTGCGGAGTACCGCGTCCACCTCCACACCGACCGCCCCATCTACCGCCCCGGTCAGCTGATCCACGTGGCGGGCGTGCTCCGCGAGGAACAGGACGTCCGCTACGCGCTGCCCTCCGCTCCGCTCACCGTCACGCTCACCCTCTACGATCCCCAATATGAGCGGGTGGATCAGGTGGAGACCGCCGTCTCGCCGGAGGGCAGCTTCACCGCCGCCTTCGATCTGGCCGAGGACGTGCCGCTGGGCGGCTACCGCCTGGGAGCCACCGTGCCCGGCGACCGCAGCGAGATAGAGTGGACCCTCGATCTCACCGTGGCGGCCTACCGCAAGCCCGAGTTCGAGGTATCCGTCACGCCTGAGAGCGACGACGTGCTCGACGGTGAGACGCTGCGCACCCTGATCGAGAGCAACTATTACGCCGGCGGCCCCGTGAGCGACGCCGAGGTGCAGTGGACGGTGCGCGCGGAGCCCTACACCTTCGCCCCCGACGTCGCCGGTTGGTGGCGGTGGACGGCGCAGCAGATTCGCTGGGGCTGGCAGCGCGATCCGGAAGTCGTCGCCGAGGGCCGCGCCCGCACCGACGATCAAGGACGCTTCCTGCTGGAGCTGCCCGCGGATCTGGCGCCGCTGGGCGACGAGGAACGTCCCGGCTCCCAGCGCTGGACGGTGGAGACGACCGTCACCGACGAGAGCGGCTTCCCCGTCACCAGCAGGGGGCGGGTCACCGTTCACGCCGGGCGCTTCTACCTGGGGCTGAAGCCCCGCCGGTGGGTGGCCCAGGCGGGCGAGGAGGCGTTGGTGGACGTGCTCGCCTTGGACTGGGACGCGACGCCCGTCGCCGGGCAGGAGATCACGCTGACGCTGGCCTCACGGGCCTGGCGGCACGTGCCCCCCGACCGGCCCTTCGGCTCGCCCACGTGGACTTTTGAGGACACGGAGGTCAGCACGCTGACCGTCGCCACCGACGCCGGAGGAAAGACCGTGGCCCGACTCACGCCGCCGCGCAGCGGATCCTACGTCGTCAAGGCGGAAAGCCGCGATGACGCCAACAACGTCATCCGTGGCGAGACCTCGCTCTGGGTGAGCGGCCCGCAGGCCGCCGCCTGGAAGATGGCGGAGGGGCACGTGACCCCCGTCGCCGACGCGCAGCGCTATCGGCCCGGCGAGACGGCGGAGATCCTGCTACCCACGCCCTTCGATGGCCCCTTCGAGCTGCTGCTCACCGTGGAGCGGGCGGGCATCCTGGAGGTGCAGCGCCTGACCGTCGAAGAGGCCAATCCCGTCATCGAGGTACCCATCCGCGAGGAGTACGTGCCCAACGTCGTCGTCTCCTTCGTCGCCGTCAGGGGCGCCGACGCGACGGGCGGTCCCGACGTGCGCATCGGCATGGTGGAGCTGGAGGTCGAGCCGACGTCGCAGCGCCTCACCGTCGAGGTGCTCCCCGACCGCGAGCAGTACGGCCCCGGCGAGCAGGCAGCCCTCACCGTGCGCACGTTGGACGCCGCCGGGCAGCCCATGGACGCCGAGGTGACGCTGGCGGTGGTGGACAAGGCCGTGCTGGCCCTCGCCGATCCCAACGCGCCGACGCTGCTGGAGGCCTTCTACGGCAAACGCCCCCTGCGCGTCCTCACCGGCGACAGCTCCCTCGTGCTCATTAATCGGCTGACCCGCGATTTAGAACGGCTGGCGGAAGAGGCCGAACGCCTGATCGCGGAGCAGATGGTCGGCGGCATGGGCGGTGGGGAGGAAGGCCGGGCGATCTACGCTGCCGACGTGCGGGAGGACTTCCCCGACACGGCTTACTGGGAGGCGCAGCTGCGCACCGGCCCCACGGGCGAGACCCGCGTGACCTTCGATCTGCCCGACTCGCTCACCACCTGGGTAGCAGAAGCCCGCGCGGTGACGGAGGAGACGCAGGTGGGACAGACAACGACCGAATTCATGGTCACCCGGCCCCTGCTGGTGCGGCCCGTCACGCCGCGCTTCCTGGTCGCGGGAGATCAGGTGGAGCTGGCAGCCGTCGTCCACAACAACACCGCCACCCCGCTGGAGGCGGAGGTGAACCTGGAAGCGCTGGGCGTGCGCCTGGACGCAGAGGCGACCCAGCAGGTGCAGATCCCGGCGCAGGGCCGGGTGCGCGTGACGTGGCGCGCCGCCGTGCCCCGCTCCGGCGCGGAGTGGGCGCTTCTCACCTTCTCCGCCGCAGGCGGCGGTCACCGCGACGCCACCCGGCCCACCGTGGGCCGCGCGGCGGATCACGCCCTGCCCATCTACCGCTACGAGACGCCCGACGTCATGGCTACCTCCGGCGTGCTGCTGGAGGAGGACAGTCGCCTGGAGGCCATCCTGCTGCCGTCGGAGGTAGGGCCGGAGAGCTCGCTGACGGTGCGGCTGACCCCCAGCCTCGCCGCCGGCATGACCGAGGCGCTCGACTTTCTGGAGAACTTCGAGCACGGCTGCACGGAACAGCTGGTGAGCCGCTTCCTGCCCAACGCCGTCACCTACCGCGCGCTGCAGGAGCTGGGTCTGGAGAACGCCGAACTGCGGGCGAACCTGGAGCAGGTGCTCGAAGAGGCGCTAGAGGAGATCTACGCCCGCCAGCAGAACACCGGCGGCTGGGGCTGGTTCGGCAACCGGACCGATCTCCAGGTGAGCGCCTACGCTGCCCTCGGGCTGGTGCAGGCGGAGCGGGCCGGCTTCCCCATCGAGGAGCGGGCCCTGGCGCGCGCCCTCCGCTATCTGAACGGCGCCCTGCCCCGCGACCTCAAGCAGGAGGCGGGAACGCTGCCCCAAGCTTTCACCCTCTACGTGCTGGCGGAGGCCGGGGAGCCCTTCCCCGAAGAGGCGGACGCGGAACTCTTCGCCGCCCGGGACGAGCTGGAGGTGACGGGGCGCGCCTACCTGGCGCTGGCCCTGGGCCTGCAGGATCCCGACGATTCCCGCGTGCGGACGCTGCTGGAGGAGCTCCGCGCCGAGGCCGAGATCACCGCCACGGGCGCCCGCTGGGAGGTCAGTCTGCCCCGCTACTGGGTCACCACGCCGCGCGCCACGGCGCTGGCCCTCACCGCCTTCGCGCGTCTCGCGCCCGACGATCCCCTCGTCCCCCAGGCCACGCGCTGGCTTATGATCGGGCGGGAGGCCGACGGCTGGCGCACCACCCAGGAGAGCGCCTGGTCCGTCATGGCACTGACGGAGGTCATGCTGGCGACGGGCGAGCTGGACGCCGACTACGACTGGGGCGTCGCCTTCAACGGGGAGCCGCTGGGCGAGGGCCGGGTCACGCCGGAGACGCTGCGCAAGACCACGGTCCTCACCGTGCCGGCGGCCTCCATGCTGCGGGAGCAGCCCAACGCCCTGGAGGTCAGCCGGGGCGCAGGGGACGGCGCCCTCTACTACACCGCCGACCTGGCGCTCTACCATCCGGTGGAGGAGGTGCAAGCCGAGAGCCGGGGGATGATCGTCCAGCGCCGCTACTGCGCCGTGGAGGGGGCACCGCAACGCACCAAGCGGGACGCGGAGCTCCCGGAGTGCCGTCCCATCACCTCGGCGCAGCCGGGCGACCTGGTGGAGGTGCGCCTCACGCTGATCCTGCCCCGCGTGCGCACCTACCTGGTGCTGGAGGATTGGTACCCGGCGGGCATGGAGCCAGTGGATTCCGCCCTCAAAACGGAGATCGAAGGCGCGGAGCCGGAGACGCAGCTGCCCAGCCGGAACGTCTGGTGGTGGCAGCGGGGCTTCGAGCACCAGGAGCTGCGCGACGAGCGGGCCGTCTTCTACGCCAGCCGCCTCTCGGCGGGCACCTACGAGGTGCGGTACTACCTGCGGGCAGCAGTACCCGGCGACTACCGCGTGCTCCCCGCCACGGCGAGCGAGATGTATACGCCGGAGGTCTGGGGCCGAACGGAGGGCGCCATCTTCCGCGTGGAGTGAACGTTGCTGTAGGCGCAAGGCCAGAGCAAAAGCGCCAGGGATCTGGAACCGGAAGGCGCGTTGCCCCGACGCCTTCGGGTAGCTGAGCGGCGGTCGTCCAGCGTCCTACGGTCAGCGCCAGGGTACCACGTTATTGTTTCTCGCCACAAGCCGGGCAGCGGACGGCGTAGGCGAGCAGGGTCGCGCCGCAGTCCCGGCAGGCTTTCTTCGCCTCTGCTCTGTATTCAGCAAAAGTCATCTCAAGAGGCGCGTCAAGCGTGGTATCCTGATCACAGCGCGAGCAGATCGTCATCCCCTCGGCGATGAGCGTGACGCAATATAGGCAGAAGACGAACGCCGCGTTGCTCAGCAGCCAGATCAGCCGCCGGGCATCGTCTGCTTCCAGCTCCGCATGGGCCCACGTCTCGTCACCTGAGTCAAAGTAGAGGCGCGTGACCTCATCGTCGAGATCTTGCTTGCGAATCTGCGCGATTCGGTGCGGCTGCGCGCCCAGCGTCGCCAGCAGCGCGCTGTTCTTCTGCACCTTGACCACCTGCTCGACGGTTGCCACGCCGAGGAGCATGGTCATGCCAATGCCTAGAAAGAGCATTGCCCTGTAATTTGTCGCATCTAACGCGCTCCGAACCGCTGGCAACGCAGCGGCGATGAGCAATCCCGGCCCCATCACGATACCGATGACAACGCCGATATAGAACAGTGTACTGAACCTTCCCGCGCCTTTCTCTATCAGGTGCTTGATCTCTTGCGGATCACCCACATGCGCCTCCTCGTTTTCGAAAGCCTGCATCAGTCATCTTCGTAGAGTTTAGCAATTTGTCGCGCATAGTCCAGCAAGCTCAGCCGCAGCGGCTCTGGCTCCAAGACCTCGACGGCGCGCCCCAGCGCCAGCAGGCGCGAACGCGCGCTCTCGAAGTGCTCGAAGCGCAACGTCAACGTGACGTATCCCTCGGCGTCCGGCGGATCGGCGTCCGCCAGCGCGCTTTTCATGCGCTCGCCCAAATAGAACGGGAGATGGGGGATTGCTTTCGGCTCAACGCGGACGCGCACGCGGAAGCTGGCACGATCCTCCGCGCGCGCGGCACACCAGTCCTGCCAGAAGGCTGCCAAATCAAAGTCAGGCGGACGCTCGAAGTGTGTTTCTGTCATCTGCACGCCGGTGAAATCAGCCACACGGTGCGCGCGGACGCGTCCGCTGACGGCGAAGACAAGATACCATGCGCCCGCCTTTGCGACGAGACCATAGGGATCAGCGCACTGCTCGATCTCCACGGCGAAGGGCGGTCGGTAGGTCAGCACCACGCGGCGATTTTGCCAGACGGTCTGGTGCAGCGTCTTGAGGTGCGGCACCGGCCCCGCGTCGTGTTCCCACCACGTCGAATCGAGGTGGAAGCGCTGCCGGACGCGGGCCTGGGCGTCGCGCCGAGACGCGGGCAGCGAGGCGGAGAGCTTGAGCAGCGCGACCTTGAGCTCCTGGCTGATGCCCAGGTCGGCCAAGGGCGCGGGAATACTGAGCATGAAGAGCGCCCGCAGCTCGCCATCGGAGAGGCCGGTGAGGCGGGTGCGGTAGCTATTGAGCAGCCCGTAGCCGCCGTGGCACCCCGACTCCGCGTAGATTGGGACGCCTGCCGCGCAGAGCGCATTGATGTCGCGGTAGATTGTTCACTCAGAGACAGCCAGTTCCTCGGCCAGTTCTCGTGCGGAGAGTTCCCCGCGCGTTTGTAGCAGCATCAAAAGCGAAAGCAAGCGATCAGCGCGCACCGTACTCCTCGTAAGATCAACGGATTAAGCAGATTAAACGTATTTCGTACAAAGGCTCTCAGTCCCCGTCTCCGGTCAGTTTCATTCTATCACAAAACACTGACAGTAGATGTCAGCATTCCCGTGTACACTGTAAATAGATCAGGAGATAGAGCGCCGATCACCGGTCTCCCGTCTTCGATCAGAGAAAACTACAGTCTGAAGGAGGCAAAGGTATGCAGAAGCATGACGTTCGTATCGTAGACCTGGAACCACTGCGCGTGGCACGCTTTCACGGTTTCGGCGAGGAGCCGGAAAACATCGCGTGGCAGAGGCTGGAAGCGTGGGCCGAGCCGAAGGGCCTGCTCGACGCCACCGAGGCGCACCGGATCTTCGGCTTTAACAACCCGAATCCCTCACCCGGCAGCCCGAACTACGGCTACGAGTTCTGGATCACGGTCGCGCCGGAGGAGACGGCGGGCGAGGACGTGGAAATCGTGGAGTTCCCCGGCGGGTTGTACGCCGTCGCCCATTGTGAGGTGCGCGGCGACGCTTACGAGGAGATTCCTGCTACGTGGAAGCAGCTGGTCGCCTGGCGCGAGCAGAGCGCGTACCGTCCGGCGAATCACCAGTGGCTAGAAGAGCACATCCACATCTCAGATGTAGGGGACGTTTTCGACCTAGATCTCTATCTACCGATAGCCGAGTCATAGTGAAATAATGGAAAACCGGGGGCTGGCTTAATCCCCAGACAAGCCGGTCCCCGGTCTCCCGTTCTCGGTCACCTCTGCTAGCGCACCCTCGACAGTGCCCACTCTCCCGTCAACGCATCCTTGAAGAAGCCCCAAGCGGTGGTCGTGAAGGTGCCGGAGAGCGTATCCGGCCCCACGAGCTGTCCGGTGAAAGTGCTGCGGGAGGCGTCCTCGCTCTGGCTATCGAACTCGAAAACGCCCTCGCGGTAGGTGGCTTCGTCCTCGTAGTAGGTCTCGCTTTCGTCAAAGTAGACGCGGACGCGGTAACGATCGCCCTTCTCCGGGTCGATGGCTTCGAGCTCCAGGCGCATGAAATGTGGATCGTAGAGCTCGGGATCTTGCTCAATGCCGGCGGCGGCTGCCTCGCGGGCCTGGGCCTCGTCTTCGGCAAGCCCAGTCCAGAGAATGATCCGAGTCAGCACGTCCTCGATAAACTGCAACACGCCGCCCGCCTCTTTAACCTGCCAGCTGCCCTCCCAGACGCCGGAGAGATCCTCGCGCTCGTAGAGCACGTGAACGCGTTGAAAATCAACGAAAAGTCTTTCACCTCCGCTGGACGTCAGTATCTGGACGCCAAGATCTTGCATGCCCGGCCTCAGTGACACCTTCAACGGCACAGGACCCGAGCCGAAGCGATTGCGCTTTGTCCCCTCATAGAGCACCACATGCCCCTGCGACAGTGTGACGCGAAGCGTGACCGTGCCCCGGAACCGCTCGCCGGGCGCGACAGTGTCTTCCTCGCTCAGCTCCAGCACCTTGGGCACGGGCGACCAGACGTACTTGTCCGTGACCTCGTCATAGCCGCTGAGATATTCAAAGGTGTAGTCGGGGAAGATGCCGTCGCCCACCTCGCCTTCCAACATCTTCTCATACGCGGCGCCGACACCGTCCCAGTTCACCATGGCCGACTTGGCCATGTAGCGAATGACGGTGTAAGCGGTTTCCCCTTCTTCCTCAATCGCAGTAGCATTGGGGCCGGAGTAGTAGGGCCGGAACGCTCCGTTCTCATAGTGCAAAAAGCGGTTGTTGGCGCCGGGATAGTTGGGGTCGGCAACGTAAATCTTGCCATCTTCAATCTTGTAGGCGACGATGGCGTGACCGCCACGGTTGCTGTAAATGGCGGCGTACTGCGGCTCGCCCGTGAGGAGCATGGCGTAAGCGAGGGCGTTCCACGTCAGCCGATCGCTGGTCTGCCCCAGGCGCTTGAAGAAAGCGCGGCTCAAGTGATCCCAGTCCACGAGATCGGCCTGCACCACCGAGGCAAGACGATAGCCCCAGGAATCGTCCCACTGAAACTCCGTCGTCCTATAGTCATAATCGTTGTTGTCGTAGCGCCCGTAAAGCGCAGGCTCGCCGGCCCCCAACTTCTGCTCGTAATAGTACCACATGGCGCTGATGGCCTGGCCCGCGCAGTGCCCGCCCGGCGCGATGGCGGAGCCGTCATTGACGAACTGCCAGTCGTCGATGCCGGGCGCGAAGCCGGTCACCACCGAGACGTCCTCCAGCAGCTCCCCGGGGATGATGGAGACTAACATGTCGGAGAAGTGCGAGGTGATGACGGTGACGTGATCCTCGGACAGCTCGACCAGCGGCAGTCCCTCCAGTTCGCCGGTGCGAGGATCGTAATAGAAGGCCATGGCGAACTCGTCGGCGCTGACCTGGACGGGGATTCGCACGGTGATGGGGTCGCCGGCGAAGTCGCCGCCGTTGTCGACGTGGATGAGCGGCGTCGCCGGGTTGAAATAAGGGCCGAGCTTGTGCTCTTCAATAGGCCGCACGGAGATTTTGAAGTTACGGCGCCCCTCGTAAGCTCCCTCCGGCACGGAGATGGTCAACCCGTCGATGGGACTGTCCGGCTCGTCCACCGCCAGCGTCCCACCTGCAGCCGGGATACGCTCCGACGCGACGGACTCCCGCGCACCCAGCGAGATGTTGTCGCTCCTCGGCGGGAAGATTACGGGAATCAGCAGAAGCGCCCCAGCCACCAGCAGAACCAGCACAATGAGAGCCAGGCAGCCCCAGAGACAGCCACGTCGTTTCTTACGCTTCGGCGGCGCCGGTGACATCGGCGGGGGCGGCGGAGCACTATACGAGGGCGGCACAGGCGATTGAGCCGGCGGTGGCGGCGCGTTGCCCACGGGCGGGCCAGCCTGATAGGCCTGCGGGGGCGGTGACGGTGGCGCGCTGTCCGGCGAAGGCCCATCACTAGATTGAGGTAGCCCGGGAGAGGCGACCCTTGCGCCGCACTGGGCGCAAAACTTCACATTGGGACGCAGCGGTGCGCCGCACTGACTGCAGAACTTGGGGCTGGCGTTCATGGATCGACCTCAGATTTCACAGCATATCCTTCACAGATGTCAACGGAGTAAACAGATTGACTCACCTGAAAAAAGGTCCAAGAAATCAGGTTTTTAGGTGACCATACCCCACATCTAGTAATTTTGGTCATGAGAAACCCACATATAGTATCAAGTCGTAGAAAAATCCGATTTCTGCTAGTTATTTCAGGTGAGTCAACAGATTAAATCAAAGGAATACAAATCAGTTAAATCCGATGAATCCATTGATTCAATTCGCGCTTGCATAATGTATACTCAAGCACCGGTGTCTCTACTGGTGCGGATAATGGCGAATCTGGCCCTCACCGCGACGCTTCTCCAGCCGGTCACCCATCTGCCATTTGGGCGGCGCGTGCACCTTCTTGGTCTTGCCATTGTCGCGCTGAACGTAGGCGTAGCGACGGTTCTCGTAGTGCCAGTCGCCCTCACCATCGTCCACCCGCACCCGCTCCGTACGGACGTCGACGATCTGCCCGGACCACCGGGAGGAGAGGTTAGCGAGCATGAGAATCAGGCTGAACAAGGCAGCCAACGCGACGCCGCCCAACACCATGGGCTCCTCGCGTCCCCAGATGAGATAAACGACGACGGCGATCACCGTCCAGAGCACGCCCCATCCTACAAGATAGAGCAGCATCTTACCGCAGCCGCCGCTTTTCTCCGCCTGCGGTTGCGGCACAGATCCGGACCGCGTCGCCGGTCGTTGCTGCGGAACATTAGACATCGGCGGTGGGGGTGGCGCTGCCGGGGCAAGATGCGGCGGCTGGGCTGCGACCCACTGTCCGTTCTGATAGACGTGCCACTGCCCCGTCTGCTCCTGGGGCATCCACACCCGCCCGGCGTCGTCGGTCACCCGCAGTTTGTGGACTTCGGCCCGATACTGCTCCGGGGAAAGGGCGCCGGCAGCGAATTGTTCCCCCAACCATTGAAAACGTCGTTCGGCTTCAGAGAAATTCATAACTTGACCTCGACTGAAGATAAGATAGGATGAGAGTATACTTGCAATCTTACAGTAGTCAACGACCCGAAATGACCGGGGACGGATGACCGGAGACCGTTTGAAGCGCACACCCCGGTCGCTCGTCTCCGGTCTGCGGTCAGGTAGAAAACCAATATCATGGGAGTCACAGATGAAAACGTTGGGATTTGTCTTCAAGTACACGAAAAAATATACCGGCGCGCTGATCATTACCGTGGTGAGCATGTTGTTGCTGGTTGGTGCGCAGCTGGTCGCGCCGTGGCTGGTGCGGGAGATGGTGAGCGTCGTCACCAACCCGGCCTCCGGGCCGGACGCTATGCAGACTATCACGCGCCTGGCGTTGATCGCGCTGGGCGTCTACGTGGCACGCGGAGGACTGCGCTTCGCGCGCAGTTACGTGGCCCACATCGCCGGCTGGGGCGTCGTCGCCGACGTGCGCCAGCACATCTACGAGCACCTGCAGCAGCTCTCGCTGCGCTTCTACGAGGACAAGCAGACGGGCCAGCTGATGTCGCGGCTGATCAACGACTCCGATAAGTTCGAGCGGCTGATCTCGCACGCCGTCCCCGACGTCATCGTCAACGTGATGACCTTCTTCGGCGTCAGCGCCATCCTCTTCTCCATGAACCCGCGCTTGCTCCTGCTCAGCATGATCCCCATCCCGTTCATCGTGCTGACCATGCAGGGCTTCTCCAAGTTCGTGCGGCCCGCCTTCCGCATCCGCCAGGAAAAGTTGGGGGATCTGAACGCGCTGCTCAACGACAACATCTCCGGCATCCAGGAGATCAAGGCCTTCACCCGCGAGGAGATCGAGGCCAACCGCATCTGGCGGCGCATCGCCGGCTACCGCGATTCCCTGCTGAACGCACTGCGGCTGATGGCGACAGTCCATCCTTTTGTCGAGTTCGCCTCGTCGCTGGGCACCATTGTGCTGATCTACTTCGGCGGGCAGCTCGCCCTGCAGCAAACGCTGCCCATTGAAGACCTGGTCGCCTTCTTCCTATACCTCGATATGTTCTACCAGCCTGTCCGCCAGCTGAGCACAGCCTGGGAGAACGTGCAGGAGGCGCTGGCAGGCGCCGACCGCGTCGCTGAGCTGCTGGACGAGGAGCCCGACGTGGTAGAGCGCGCCGATGCCGTCACGCTGACGGAGCGGGCGCGGGGCGACGTCGTGCTTCGCGACGTCACCTTTGCCTACGATGAGGGCGAGCGTGTCCTTGAGGACATTGACCTGGAGATTCCCGCCGGGCACGTTGTGGCGCTGGTCGGGCCGACGGGCGTCGGCAAGACAACGCTGGCGAGCCTCATCCCCCGCTTCTACGACGTGGACGAGGGCCAGATCCGGCTGGACGGGCGAGACGTCCGCGACGTGACGCTGCAGAGCCTGCGCAAGCAGATCAGCATCGTGCTGCAGGACGTCTTCCTCTTCCACGGGACGGCGGCGGAGAACATCCTCTTCGGCAACCCCGACGCCACGGAAGCGGAGATGATCGCGGCGGCGAAAGTCGCCAACGCACACGAGTTCATCACCCATCTGTCCAAAGGCTACGACACCATTATCGGCGAGCGCGGCGTAAAGCTCTCCGGCGGGCAGAAGCAGCGTCTCGCCATCGCGCGAGCCGTCCTCAAGAACGCGCCCATTCTCATCCTGGACGAGGCCACCTCGTCGGTGGACACGGAGACTGAGCTGCTGATCCAGGAGGCGCTGGAGCGGCTGATGGTGGGCCGCACGACGTTGATCATCGCCCACCGGCTGAGCACCATCCGCAGCGCCGACAAGATCGTGGTACTGGAGGGTAGCCGGATCACGCAGATAGGCACGCACGAGGAGCTGATGAAGGAGGACGGGCTCTACAAGCACCTCAACGAGGTGCAGGCCGAGGTCGAGCCGCGCTGGGCGCAGATACGCGAACAACGCCATCAGCTCAAGCAGGGGCCTATGATGGAGGCACGGAAGAATTAGAGGACGTGGTACGTGATGCGTGTTTCGTGATGACTTCAGGGACGGACCGGTACGTGGCACACCATGGTTTTGA
Organism: Anaerolineae bacterium; assembly: GCA_034437255.1. Classification (GTDB taxonomy): domain Bacteria; phylum Chloroflexota; class Anaerolineae; order B4-G1; family SLSP01; genus G713. Next base: position 1,801 of record DAOTUH010000185.1, on the reverse strand, counting down.
CACAGTACAAATCCGTTTTGACGCGGTGCGGGCGATTTTGACACCTTCCGGATCGATTATCGTTTTTGATCATCAAGTCTAGGTAAGATTTCCAAGCCGGTTTCGTGTAACAAGAGGTTCGTAGTCAGGCACGGAACCCGTGGAGTGCCGTTTTACGCTGTCCAACGCCACTCCGCTGCACTTCGTAGCTTACTACGAGCCCTGCTACATTATGAAGCAACAAAGCGTGGAATTATAGATCAAGAATAGAAATGGCCAATTTTGACTTCATTGAAATAACCGGTAGCACCACACTTAACCGTGGTCGGCCCAAAAGTGGGTAGTCTGGCCCTTTTTTGCGCGATAATAGCCGCCAAAGTGGGGAATCTCAAGCGTATAAGCGCCAGAAATTGTTCGCATTTGGGACAATTTTGACTAACCACGGTTAAATGTGGTGCTACCATCCTCAGGGACTGGTTCGAAAAAGTCCAATTTATCCTCGGCAATACACCACCGAAAAGCACTATAAATGTTCTGATGGTAGCGCTCACAACGAGTGAGTAGACTTTCTAAATCGAGCTCGCCTTCAGCGTAGTGGTCAAAATCCAACAGGAATTGACCTGCGTCTGATGTCTTTTCAGGCGTAAAACCATAGAGGAATGTAAAGCGATCTCCATTTGTGGATGTCTGGATACGATGGACAGAGAGATCGGGCGACAGAATAACGTCTGTCCTGAGCATCACTGTCAACTCATTCCTCAACAGGTTGAGTACCTGATCGAATGTATCAAAATCACCAAAGTCGCGGTCCAAGACATTGATATATCTTAAACCGATGCGAGTCGCATAAGGTATGGCGTAGACATCTTGAGCAGATTCGGCAACATGCGCCAGACATGTAGCAAAATCCTCCCAATGCCTGTAATCCTTCACACTTAAGGCATAAAAATCAGTTCCCAAACTGACCGAACGCGCCTTATCTCGACTGTAGAAACGAAATACGGCGGGGGAGAATTGAGCCCGTCCTCCAGGTTTTAATCCCTCGGTCTCAATCACTACCTGGCGTTCAGCTTCCAGCAGGGGAAAACGGCTCCTAATCCGTTCTTGAAACTCTGCCGGTTCTTCCTTCGCAATACGCAAGATGGTTGGAAATCTGACCTGACAGATCACTTCACGAACAGGAGCTTTGCGCAAATGAATATCTTCTACTACAGGAAAGTTCAAAGGCATCACGGGTCTCCTACATTCAGCTCAATACAATTATCCTCTAATCAGGAAAATTGGTCAAGTCTCTTTCGTCGCCAAAGCATCTCCAGGGTTGCAATCCGCACTCGTGCTCGGTTACTTGGCCCAAAACCCAGCAGGTTTTCACTTTCCTCTTTCCACCACCGCGATCTCCTCCTCGATCAACCCGTAGAGCCGATAGACCACCGCATCAATCAACCGGTCCGTCGCGGCGATGCGCCCGACGAGCACCGAGTAAGCCGCCGCGTGCGCCACGCTTGCCCGCCAGCAGACCGACGAAGGCAACGTGGCAATTACACCTCTAGTCGATTACCTAATCCCAAACCTTATCCGTCTTTTTTGCTGGTTCTATTCGAAAATCTCGCTGGTCCACATCGTTGGTAGTGTCCCTGGACAATTGAGATAAATTGGCATACTATCAGCGAAACATCAGTCATCGGAGGTGAAAGATGAAGCTGATAGCATGCCTGAGTATATTGTCGCTGATCTTCGTCTTTTGGTCAAACGTTCCCACCGGAGCGAGCCCAAGAGATGCCGTCGATACGAGCCGATGGGACCGACAATGTCCGATAGTACT
>DAOTUH010000184.1:0-15404 GCA_034437255.1 Anaerolineae bacterium | reverse complement strand
ATGACGTAGTCCGGCAGCATGGTCGCCGTGGTTTCCACGCCGTCCACGTGATCGTAGCTGAAGGTGATGGCGTTGCCCCAGGGATCTGAACTATCCCCGCTGTTGGGCGCGGCGTCTATATCCATCACCAGCCCGATCTGCCCGGAAGAGACGGTGCTGGTGTAAGAGGGCAGGGTGGCGTAAACGTAGAGTGTGCTCGCGTCGGCGGCCACGTAGAGATCGGTCAAGTCCGTCCAGTGAGTCTCCTCCCTGCCGCTGGGTGCTCCCAGATCTCCGGAAGGATCACTGGCGATTTTTACGTAATCGGTATCGAGAAGACCGTCTAGGGTGATGTTGGCCTCGTCGGCAAGGACGGGTTCTGGAGCCAATCGTGGGATTGATCGTGGGTGGAGAAAGAGTCCTGAGAGAAGAGCTACCAGAACAACAAATGTCAGGATTTGCTTTCGCATTGTTACTCTCCTTAAAGTTTTAGGTAAAGAAGTGGGCTATCTATCCCGCTGACATGGAGTTTGTTTCTTGGCTCACCTCCTTTGAGATATTCTTCTTGACAGTCTTGGGAAAAACAAAACCTCTGTGTAAGGAGCGTTGGCCTTGGCTCCAGATAACACAGAGGTTGCTCAGCCACTCAATAGGTGAGTTAGCGTTTTTGTGTATTCGATGATGAAAGGTCATATACGTTCGACAATTAACGCTTGAATGCGTGAAAACGTTAACACTTGCTTACGACTTCATGGTGTTGGGCCTATTTGGCAGCATATCAGGGCGATAACAAGTTCACTCGGAGCCTTGACCTGTTTTTGCTCAATGCCGAATAGTTCATTCTGGCAGCCCCGTAATCCGAATGCCCGATCCGGGTACTTTGTAGCGCTTGTTGATGCCGATGAGCACGGAGGTCAGTCCTTCGACGACTTTGGCGTTGGCCAGAGGTCCGGCGTCGATGCCGTGTGTGCCGATGTCCTCGGCCAGCTGGATGGCGATGGCTTTGGCGTCCGCGTCGTCACCGCAGACGAGCACGTCGCACTCCACCGGATGATCCAGCGGTTCCAGGTTGTGCGCGCCGACGTTCTGGAACGCGGCGACCACGGTGACGTCGTCGCCCAGAATCTCCTGGGCCTGCTCACAGGCGGAGCCTTCGGGGGGAATGTAGGCTTGGGTGATCTTCGGCGGATTCATCGCCACCGTCACGTTGATCAGGATCTTTCCTCGGAGCTCGTCTTTAAGCGTCTCCAGCAGCGCGTTCTGCGCGTGATAAGGGACGGTGAGCACGGCCAGCTCACAGGTGCGCGCCGCGTCGGGGTTCTCCAGGCCGGTGATGCGGTCGCCTCCCAGTTTTTCGTTGAGCTCCCGGGCAATACGCTGTGCTTTGGCTTCCTTGCGCGATCCGATGATAACCGTGTGTCCAGCTATGGCCCAGCGCATGGCCAACCCGGGACCTTCGTTGCCCGTGCCGCCGAGGACGGCGATGGTGTACGTGGTCTCTTGCATATAGGTCTCCTTCTAGAATCGTGGATGTGCGGTCGGTCGATGAAAATTCAGGTTGGATCACTGGGGGGATACGTCGATGATTTTTCCCTCCTGCGCTATTTGAGTGTTGGGAAAAACGGTCTGGGCTTTCTTTTCCATGCTCGCCAGGTACTCGTCGTCATGAAAGGGGCTGTGGTGTGTCAGAATGAGCCGGCCGACCTGTGCCGCTTCGGCCACGGTCGTCGCCATACGCCAGGTGCTGTGCCCCCATCCCTGTTTGACGACGGAGCCTTGTGCGTATTCGTGCTCGTCGTACTCAGCATCGTGGATAAGGAGGTCAGTATTCCGGGCGAAGCGGATCAGCCGTTGATCATGGTCGATGTAGCCTTCGACATCGGTCGCAAAGACAAAATTGCGCTCATGATAAGATATACGAAAGACCAGAACGCCCTGTTGAGGATGTGCGTAGCTGTGATGCACGTCGATGACGACGTTATCTTTGGAGATATGTTGTTCTATCTTGTGCGCTTCTACGTGCTTTGGAGCTTTACCGGGGGCGGTGAGGAGAATTCGGGCACCATGTGTGATGTGAGTGTAGTAGCGCCGGCTTAACACGTCTTGTTGGCTGATGGGAGAGAGTGGGGGACGCATAATGCGGTGGAGCGTTTCCTCCAGGCTCAACCCATTGCTGGGCTCAGGGCCGAAAATGTACAACTGACATTTGTCGCTCATGGCCGGCCTGAAGAGCGGCAGACCCTGGATATGGTCATTGTGCACGTGGGTGAGCAGAAGAGGCAGGTTGACGGAATGTTCGGTCTCTCGGTGGGCAGCCATGATGTCTTGGCCCAGCCCGATAACACCGCTTCCTCCATCAATGATGAGTAGATGTGGGCCTGCATGGACTTCTAAGCAGGTAGTGTTACCGCCGTATTTGATGGTGGTAGGACCCGGCATGGCATATCCACCGCGTACACCACGAAATCGAATCCAGAATTCGCTGTTCTCCATGTTGCCCTTCTTTTTTGTATCTTATTTGTTGATGAAAGAGAAGACGATGCTACCCCATCTTATGCCTTCTACGTACTTTGTCAAGTGCTTTTTCAGGGCAGTTGCGTGTAGATCCTGAAACCCATCGTACGAGTGCTGCCCTGGCCCGATGGCCCAGTGGCCATGGGCAATCCTTTACCGAAGCCCTCCGGCTGACCGTCCACCTGCGCGGACGGGAAAACGCGTCGACGTAGGTCGACGCTCGGCGTGCCAGCGCCTCGGAAAGCGACTTCCTGTGGGCCGTTGGCCCCCTGGGCCATGGCAGTCGTGTATTCGGCGGCGACGAAGCCTTTACAGTCTGGATTCTACAATCTATCTGTGCAATTATCATCACATGGAGAATGCCAGATTTTTGATGCGATTGCCCTCTAGCACATTAGGTTGCCACCTTTCTGCTTCATGGTAAGCTAGAAGAATGAACATGTGTTAGAGTTATTTGGAGGTTGTAAAAATGAATAATGGCAAGCCAGTTTATGTCACGCGGGACGGCCTTAAGCAAATGAAGGCGGAGTTGGACGAGCTCGTCAACGAAAAACGTCCGGCGCTTGCGGAACGTCTGCGCTTTGCCATCAAGCAGGGGGATCTTTCTGAGAACGCCGATTATATTCAAGCGAAGGAAGAACAGGGATTTCTAGAGGGCAAGATTCGTGAGCTCCAGCGGAAAATTCGAAATGCTAAAGTTATTGCTGCTTCTAACGGTTTGGGTGACGAAGTGGTATTGGGCGCTCACGTTACCGTGAAAGAGGACGGTTTCGAACCGGAGACCTATCACGTTGTTGGTTCTACTGAGGCCAATCCTGGCACAGGTAAGATCTCTTATGAATCGCCCCTGGGGCGAGCGTTGTTGGGGCACAAGGTGGGCGATACCGTAAGCGTGAAGGCGCCTGTTGGCACTCTGGAGTTTGAGATTATCAAAATCGAATAGGGTGGCGAGAATCAAAAAAACACCGGAGCATTTGACACGCTCCGGTGTTTTCTATGCGGGGAGTTTTTTAGGAGCGGTTGCGTTGAGCGCGGAGCGTGTCGATCTCCTCGCGGATCGCTTCTAAATCGCCAAGCCCCAGGTAGACGATAGCGTAGCGGATGTACGCGACCTCGTCGATTTTCCGCAGTTCGTCAATAACCAAATCGCCGATGACGTTGCTGGTGACCTCGGTACGCCCACTTTGCCGCAGCTGGTACTCAACCCGGTCGACAATATTCTCCAGCTCCGCGGCCGGGATGGGACGGCGTGCGCAGGCAATTCTCAGCCCAGAGAGAATCTTTTCGCGATCGAACTCCTCCCGACGGTCGTCACGTTTTACCACGACCGGGCTGGTTAGGATGGGACGTTCAATTGTCGAAAAGCGGCGCTCGCAAGATTTGCATTCACGTCGGCGTCGAATATTTCCGCTGGAATCGTGGCGGGTGTCGACGACTCGGGTTTCCATGGAACTACAATAAGGACAACGCATACCTTCCCCCCTACGATGAGGCATGATCAAAAACGTGATACCTGAGATGATAATGGAATGACTTTGTCGGGTCTAAAAGCGTGCAGAGAAGTCATCCACAATAGTGAAGCCCTTTGCTTTTAGACTTATCATGATTATTGAGGATTGCACTTTTTCACTCAGCCAGATGTGATTATAACATGGCTAAAGCGGCTCTGCAAGTTGTTGGTCGTGGGATATATACGCTTACCGTCCTCAGTTACCGAGGGCTCATAAAGAGGACTCGTCGTCTCCGGGAGACCACAGTCCTTCAAGGATTGCGGTGAGCTCGACCAGATTCTCCACCACATAATCCGGCTGATACGGCGCGCCGGGCAGATCCGTGCGCTGCGTCTCGCCTGTCAGCACCAGAATTGTCGTCACGCCGGCCTGGCCCAGGGCGATGTCGGTGTAGAGCCGGTCGCCGACCATGCACATCTGCTCGATGGGCACGCCGGTCTTCGCCTCCACGGCCTCAATGAGGGGCGGATTGGGCTTGCCCACGATGACGTCCGGCATCCGCCCCGTCGAGGCTTCCACCAGGGCCATCATGGCGCCGATGTCGGGCTTGAAGCCGTCCTCGGTTGGGCAGTTGATGTCGGGATGAGTGGCGATGTACGATTGCCCCTCGCGGACGAAGTTGCAGAGACGCCGGAGCTTTGCGTAGGTCAGCGTGGTGTCGAAGCCCAACACCACGTAGTCAGGATCGTTCTGCACTAAATTGAAGCCGTGATAGGCGAACTCCTCCTCCAGTGCCGGCGTGCCGACTAAATAGATGCGCGCGCCCGGCTTGCGCTTTTTGAGATAGCGCGCCGTGGCTTCGCCCGACGTGAAAATCTCCTCTTTGTCCACGTCGAGACCCAGGTGCCGGAGTTTGGTCGCGTATCGTCCCCGGTGGCTGGACGAGTTGTTGGTCAGAAAGAGATAGGTCACGCCGCGCCTCCGGAGCAATTGGAGAAAACGTTTTGCACCGGGGAGCAGCTGATTGCTGACAAAGATTGTGCCGTCCATATCCACCAGAAGACAGCGGGCGTTTTTGAGGTTGGTCTTGTTGGATTGGGTCATCGTTTAAGATAGGGTGTGTAGGGATGAACGGCGATGGGATCCATATTGAGCCAGGCGGCTAGCTCCAGGCTCGCGGAGGTGAATTCCCCGTACACCAGCGGGTAGTGGTGCTGGAAGTGCGAGTGCATCAGTGTCTCGACAAGATCTGGCACTGTGACCGCCTCACCGTTGATGCGCAGGTCGGTCAGCCAGCCTCGACTGCCCACGTAGGGCGGCGCCTCGTCGGCGATGCGTCCGTTGAGCACCAGCATGCGGGTGAAATCGGGCGTGAACCCCGTCACGGTGACCTCGCCTGGTCGCAGTACCAGATTATTACGGAGTCCCATGGCGGGCCCTTCGTAATCATCAAAGAGCCAGAGTGATCCCATGCGATTTCCACGCTCGTCGGCCAGGGAAGGCGATGTCGGGCCGCAGTGCCAGAAGAGGATGCGGTCGTGGGCCGGATCAATGCCGGAGAGGTCCATCAGGGTCACAACGTCGTCGCTCATGTAGTGCAGCGCCAGCATGCTGACAGCCGATGGCACGTCGCCCTCACAGGCTGTTATCTGCCCATTGGCGTTAAGCTGGCCCACCACGCTGCAGATGGCGAGGTGATATTCTACCTGGAAGCGCGGCCAACAGCTGACCGCCAACGCATCTAGATTCATCTCCTCGGCGATGGCTTGATAGGAGAGATAGGTGCGCGCTGCTCGCTCCAGCGCTTTCTCCTGGCCCGATTCGAATGCATCGGCACCGGCACGGATCTCCACCTGCGCGTTCGTGACCGGGCCGCTTTTCTGCGCTCGTGCTCGTTGTAGCACCGCGTCGAGTTCCACGGGCACGATCTCAACGCCCAGCCGCGCCCGCAGATGGCGGGGATCGACGATCAGATTATCGAATCCAGGGGCCACGCCGCCGATCAATCCCACACGGGAGCCGCGCAGATTGACCAGCGCCGTCAGCGCCCGGACGGTGGTCGTCAGCCGTTCGTCAAAGAGAGGATCACCGGGCTGCCCGTAGAACCACTTCACTGGACGATTGTAGTCCAGCAGGTAAGAGCCAATGATGCTGTTGTACATGTTGGCCGCGACGAAACTGTTGAGCGGCAGTCCACCCTCTTCGGTTGGCGGTCCCTCAGGTACAGCCCAGATACCCAATCGCGCATCTAGGGCCGTGAACTCATAGATAAACGCGCCAGGCCCGAAGGAACTCGTCTGTAATAGCACGAAATCAGCGCCCCAGGCTGCCAGTTCCGCTGCAGCATTCTTTGCTTGCTCTTGTGTGTACATCCCCTGTTCGACGACGTGCAACTTGAAGTCCAGCTCTTTAGCCAGCGCGTTCAGCGCCTCACTGCTGGCGGCGTATTGCGATTCTTTGTCGCCGCGAAAGGGCGTGCACATCAGGCCCGCCAGTCCGATCTTCAATCTGCGTTTTGTTCCCATGATATGTGTCTCCAATCAATGCATTGTTATGGCTGACGGAAATAGGCGCTGTATGCTGGCGCCGCCCACCAATCTACCAACGTATCACTTAGCGCGCAGAGGGAGAGTGAGAAGCCACCCATCTCCTGCGTGGTGAAGTACGAATTGACGACGCCATCGGCGACGCAAAGCCCACGTCGCTCTAAGGCGTGGACCACGCCGCGATAGACGATGTGCAGTTCCATCATGGACGTGCCGCCTGAGCCGTTGACAAAGGCCCAGACCTGTCCATCGAAGATGAATCTCTCCAGATCCTCGACCAGGCGCGCGACGATGCGCTCGGCGATTTCGTCGGCCGGTAGATGGGGGCCGCTGTACACGCCGCTCTCGCCGTGCACGCCCGTGCCAATCTCGATCTTGCCGGATGTCAGGTCGAGGAGCGGTTCTCCAGTACTGGGATGCGTGCCCGAACGCACGGCGACAGCTAACGTCGCGGTCCGCTCATTGACGCGCTTGATCAGTCGCACAACCTCGCCGAGGGATTCGCCGGCTTCGGCGGCCGCCCCGCCGACCTTGAGTGCAAAGAGCAGCCCGCCCAGCCCCCGTCGCTCCTGGTAGCGTTTGCGGGGCGCCGTCGCCACGTCGTCGGTCAACAGCGTCATGCGGGTGCGAATGCCTAGCTGCTCCGCTCTATGTACAGCCAACCGCGCGTTGAGCACGTCACCGGTGTGATTGGAGACGAGTAGCACAACGCCGGCGCCGCGATCCGCTGTCTCAATGGCTTGGGTGATGCGCACGCCGGACGCACAGGTGAAAAGCGGACCGTAAGCGTCGCTGTCAAGTAAGCCTTTGCCGATGAAGCCTGCCATGGATGGCGTATGACCGCCGCCGTGCCCGATGGCCAGGCCAACTTTGCCCGTTTTCTTAGGACGCGCCCGCGCCAGCACACCTGGATGTTCAGTTTGGCGGAGGTAGCGCGGATGTGCCAGCGCCAGGCCCTCCAACTCTTCCTCGATCATGTGAGTGGGATCGTTGAGAAGTTTTCCCGGCGGAGGTGAGGTATGAAACTCGCTTTCTGCGTTGAAATCCGGGGGCGGAACCCGCTCACCGGCAGCAAAATCTCGATACGCTTTGAACAGAACGACTATGGAGTTGGCGCCGGGGTCCTCGTGCCCCCGCGCCCGCTCTCCAAGGAACCGCGCTCGACCATGGACGGCTACCATCTTCGCCGTGCTTGCAGCGCCGTTGCGAGCCGCGCCAACCGCTGCATTGAATGCCTCGGTTGGTTCTGCGCCGGTATATGCGATGAGCGCGTCCACGGCGGGGATCAGTGCATCCAGCAGTGTCTTGTCGCCTGGCTCGGCCTGTCCCACAGCCTGCACGGCGTCGACGCTCTGATCGAAGTAGCGCACGATTGCTGGCATTTCAACCTCGGTCGCGTCGGCGAAAACCGTTCCGCCCTGGGCGATAAGCGCAGAAATTAGCGGTCCGGTGGCTCCGCCGGTCGATTCGGCGATGGTTGCCGCGGCTGCATCAAAGAGCGCGCCTAGATCTGCGAACTCCTCGGACAACGCGCGCTTTTCGGCGGCCTGAAACGCTCGCGCCATGGTCGTCCCATGATCTCCGTCGCCGATCGCGCTATCCAACCCATTCAAGCGTGATGCCTTGTCCGCAAAACGGGCTCGCAATAGGGAGAAGAGGGCTTGAGCTTTTTGCACATCAAGCACAGGCGACCTCCTGGCGAAGGAAGGTCGCCGCTGCTCGAGCGTCGGAATCCAATGTGTCGGAGAGTGGGCGCCAGGCGAAGACGCCGCGCCCGACCTCGCCCTCGGGGCGCACGTACGCCTCGACGACGAGCCACCCCTGATAATTGATGGTATCCAGCGCTTTACGTACCGCTTCCCAGGGGATATGGCCCGTGCCGGGGCAGCCACGGTGGTTCGCAGAGCAGTGGAAGTGGCCGAGATAAGAGTTAGCCGTCTCAATGGCGGCCCCTATGTCGGCCTCCTCGATGTTGAGATGAAAGGTGTCGAGATGCAGTTTGATGGCGGGGCTGCCGATTTCGTCTAGTAAGCGGATGCCTTGCGCCACGGTGTTGAGCAGATAGCCCTCGAAGCGGTTGAGGATCTCGAGACAGAGTGTCACGCCGACATCTTCTGCGATTCTGCCGACTTCTCGAAGGGTGTCGATGCATCGTTGGCGGTGCACGGCGTGCTCGTTCTCTGGAAAAACGCCCCAGGGCGCGTAGGTCACACCGCCGAGCACAGGACTGCCCAAACGCGCAGCACCTTCGAGACAGGCGCGGAGATGGGCAATGCCTGCTGCACGTACGGCTAAATCTGGATGAGTGATATCAGTCTGGGGGCTCAGGCCTGTGCCGCAGGTAGCGCATAGCCCATTGTCATCCAATTCTGCTCGGAGGTGTTCGTAATCCAGTGACTTGGGTTGGAGCAACGGGAATTCCGCGCCATCATAGCCGGCGTCTTTGGCCCGCTTGATGAGCGGCACCAGGTCGTCCTCCCAGGCGGTCTGCCAATATGATAGGTGGATGCCTACAGGGATGCCTACAGGTCGCATAAGGAACAAACTCCCGTTGAATTGCGCAGAGCCAGATAGACCTTGATCCCCTATGCCCGCAACACAGACATAGGGGATCAGTGATAACAAAGCCTTTCTCTTAACTAAAACCCGAAAAGACGGGCCAACCCGCCGACGACGATGGCGATGATGGAGAAGTCGTTGCCACCGAAGGCGTTGATGAAGCCGGCTGCGGTGTTCTGGACGAAGAAGAGGGAGAGGGCCTGGAAGACGATGAGCAGAATGCCGCCGACGATGGAGGCGACGACGGTGCCTCGGATGCCGCCGGTCTCGTTGGCCAGGATAGCGGCCGGTCCTACGTCGAAGAAAGCGGCGACCACCAGTGGTAACAGCACGTACTGAAAGCCTGCGAGGCCGAAGATGACCAGCGTGACCAGCGAGGCCGCCATGGCAATGGGGAAGCCGATGGCCAGAGCGTTGGGGGCGTAAGGGAAGATCATGGGGCAATCCAGTGCGGGGATAGCGTCTGGGACGATCTTGTTGGCGATACCGTGGAACGCGGGCACAATCTCACCCAGCGTCATGCGGACGCCGGTGAGCAAGATGACCAGCCCAGCGCCGAAGCTGATGGCTTGGTAAATCATCCAGAAAATCCAGACGATGACCGAACCGCCCGCGAACTGACCGGCGGCCCAGGTCGGCCCGGCGAGGATGCCCATGACCACGTAGACCAGCAGCATGATCAGGGATGTGGCGATCATCATCTCCTTGATGAAAGCCCAGCGCTTGGGGATTTCTAGATCTTCGGTGGAGTTGGCGGGATTGCCCACGAGCTTGCCCACCCACGCACCGATGATAGCGAGAACCGTAGTTGTATGACCGATGGAGAATTCCCGCGATCCGGTCAGCTTCTCCACGTAGGGCATGATAAGGGCGGGTAGTATGGTGGAGATGATGCCCATGACGATACTGCCCAGGATGACCAACGGGACGCCCGTGATCGCGCCGCCGTCGGCGAGCGCCGCGGTGACCATGAAAGCGTTCCAGAAGAGAATGTGCCCGGTCAGGAAGACGTATTTCAACGGTGTAACGCGGGCCAGGAGCACATTGACCAAGAAACCAAAGACCAGCACCAGCACGATCTGGACGCCGTACTCACCGAGAAACTGGGTGAAGTCTACGGTGGCTTCGCCTTCAATTGCATACACCTGACCGAACATGGTCGAAATCGGTGATATGGTGCCGACCAGCAGGTCGACGGCCGTGAACAGAATGATGACGCCGGCCATGGTTTTGATCGTGCCCTCAATGACCTCATCAAACCCTTTCCGTTGGATCAAGAGGCCGATGAGCGCCACAATACCGAGCATAAAGGTGGGTAGAATTCGCGGAACAATCGCAAAAATGACACCGACATTCATGGTAAACCTCCTACTCTGTGTTTGAGAAAAGTGGGTTGACAACTGTTTCGTCTGTGACTTTCGCTACGACTGCCAGATGATCTCGAACACACCTCCTTTTCTCGGTTCGAATGTGAGATCAATGCTGAGTGTGTCCTCTTTCAAATCACCGGAAAGTTCAGTTTGTGTTGGCCAGAGCTGCTGCACGTCAACTGCAGGCCCCCGAGCCGTCAGCCACAGCGTTGCGTTGACGTGATCTGGCAAGTAGTTGGCGACAAGGATCAGGTCCTGATTTCCCTTTCGGAGCAGGTGCGAGTCGAGTTTTCGCCCCTCGCCGGGATAGCTGAGGCGCATCTCCGGTGCAATGCGCAAACGTCGTAGGACGCTTTCCAGCACCGGTCGCAGTAACGGTCGCCCTGTCTCGACGTAGCCGACGTCGGCTTGTGTTGCGATATAGAGACCGTGTCCAAGGCCATGCTGGGCCAGTGTCACTGCCGGCTTTCCGTCGGGGAAGGTACTCAGTACGTCCGTGCCCTGGGCTGCCTCTACCAAGTCCCGCTTTTTATGACCGTCATACGTCTGACCATCGAAAGTCACGCACTCGTCGGCGCGGTCATCCGCCGTGATTGAGATCAGCCCGAAGGCCGCTTGCAGCGCGGGGATGGGCAGTGGGTGATGATACCAGCCCCGCCGATCCAGCGTGGCACAGCGTGCGAAACCGACGAGCATGCCGCCGCTCTCGACGTAGGCGCGCAGGGCCTGGGCCACATCCGCATTCAGCAGGCCGATCAGGGGCAGCGCGACAGCCTTATAGCCCTTGGCCTCACCTGCCCGTATCTGCGCGGGCGTGACAAAATCCACGCGGTAGCCCAGTTCCCAGAAGGCGCGATAGGCGCCACGTTGCGCCTGGAAGAGCGGGCGCTCCTGATGGAGGCCCCGAAAGAAGATGGCGTTGGGCTTAGAAGTGAGAATGGCAACTTCGCCGCGCGGGACGTGAGCATTGAGTAGAAAATCGGCGTGTGATTGCAGGAAGTGTCCCAATTCCAAGGCTGCTTCGTAGCGCGGGGTTGGCTTTCCGTCCAGATCGACCAGCGCGCCCCAGCGGATGGGTTGGTATTCCCACTCGCGCCACGGCATAAAAATGCCCAGTTTCACATCGTGCCCCAGCGCTTCCAGGCCGTTGCGTAGAATGTCGTCCGGTCCGGTGTTGTGGTCTGGTCCCAGTACCCAGCCGTTGATGGGCCCACTCTCCATTTCGTGTAGCCAGAAGTCCGAGCCGGCCGACCGGCTGACGCTGCGCCCGTGGTCGAGGAAAATAGACGTGTGCTCCGGCCGTGTCTTCAGCTTGTCACCACTTCCTGGATAGAGATCATATCCCACATGATCCACGCGCTGTGCGATCTTCCACTGATCAAGCCCCGTAAACGTGCCGAAGCGGTCATGGCCCTTGAAATTGAAGGTGTTGACCGAGGTCGGATGATCGGGATCGATGCGGTGAAGCAACTGGTGCTGCCAGGCGGCGAAGTCGGCGAAGGCGTCCTGCCAGAAAAGGCGCCAGTCGAGCCAGCGGGTGACGCCTGACCAGGCGACGGGCAGTGCCTCCGGCGGTTCGACCTCGTCCCACGCGTTGTACCAGAAGGCCGTGGTGCTCCACGTCCAGGCGTGTGTCAGCGCCTCCAGCGTCTCGTACTTGGCCTGCACCCACTGGCGGAAGCGGGCCTTGCAGTGTTCGCAGTAACAGTACAAATCCAGCGTGTCGCGTCCACGGGCGGGCATGAAGGGAAAGCCGAGCTCGTTGGAGATCTGCCAGCCGAAGTGGTTGGGCTGTGCGGCGGCGAACTCGGCCAGCGCCGCCGTGTATCGTTGCGCCTCGGCCAGAAAACCGGGATGGTGGATGCAGGCCCAGTGATACGACGCCGCCAGCGGATAACGCTCGCCGCGATTGGAGAGAATCCGCACGTCCGGGTACTTGTGCGCCAGCCAGAGCGGTGGACAGGCCGTGCCGTTGCTCAGCAGCACGCGGATGCTGTAGTTGGCCGCGGTCCGATAGAAGCGCGCCAGCAGATTCAGGCGAAGATGCCCTTGCTGCGGTTCGATGCGATCCCAGGAGCCATGCACGTCGCCGATGCGGACGAGGTTCATGTTCGCCGCCTGCATGCGGTGAAGGTCGTGCTCCCATTCTTCCTCGGGATAGATCAGCGGAGAGTAGGAAGCTCCGTAGGGATAGGCGCGCTTCGTTACAACCATGATCCGCTTTAGTCCTCTTCTTCGATCAACGATTTGATTGCGGGAATGCCTTTCTCTTCAATCTCAGATTCGCTCATGAAGTTATTGATGATCACAATGGGTTGGTCAATGCCCTCGAAGTTGTCAAGGAGCTCCTTTGATGTGAAGACAACGTCGAAGTCTTGTCCTCGGGCCGTAGTCGCATCTGCGCAGAAGGTCTTGGCCCGCAGGTTGCGTTTCCTCAGAATGCTCTCTAACTTCAAACGCAGTACCATGCTGGAACCCAGCCCAAATCCACAGACAATCATAACTTTTGGTTTTGCCACAACAAACCTCCTGATGGCTGAAAGCTAATTTCTTTACTCGTGTTGGATCCTTCTCCTATCCACTTTCAGCTTGATTGGGTCAAGTTACCTGATTTTGGGGTTTTTTCCATCAATGTCATCACATCCTCTACCGAGGCTGCATCCAGCAGTTGCCGGAGACGGGTAGGTTTCTCCAAAAACTCTGCCAGTGCTTGTAACATGCCCAAATGTTTCTCTTTGTCAACAGCACCGAACGCAATAACGAGAGAGACGGGGTCGTTGCGTTTGGACCCAAACTCCACAGGTGGATCTAGCGTGACCAGGCTTATGCCCATATTGATCACGCCATCTTTCGGACGTGCATGAACGAGGGCCAGACCTGGAGCCAGCACCATATATGGCCCCATCTCATGGACCACGTCGACCATGGCCTTGACGTAGCGGGGTTCACACACTTCCGCGTCCACCAGCAAGTCACCTGCAACGCGGACGGCTTCTTCCCAGTCATCCACTGTCACGCGGATTCGTATACAGTCGCGACGTAAGTAATCAGATAGCATTCGGTGCCTCGTTTAGGATTTGCCTGGCCGTCCACGCGTCGGTGATCAAGACATTGAAAAGTTTTCCTCGCAGGGCGGCAACTAGTACCGGCACTTTTTCGGGACCTCCAGCCATGACCACACTGAGCGGAATCTGGGCCACGTCCGTCAAGCTCAAGCCAATGACGCGGTCGCTGACAGAGTTGGTGACCGGTCTGCCCTGAGTGTCAAAGTAGCGGCCTAGCATGTCGCCGACAGCGCCCTGTTCATGTAGAAGCTCCAATTCTTCTTCATTGAGATGCCCGTGAATGTATAAGAGTGCCGTTTTGTCGACGGGACCAACACTCTGTAAGATTATATCACTATTGCGCGCACATTCCAGAGCCCGGATGACCGTCGGCTCCTGAACAATGGAATGGTAACTGGACGGACTGGATGCAAGCATCGGGGCGTAAAAGTATTCGGGTCGCCCGCCGGCCAGTTCAGCCATCTTCGATGTAATGTTGTAGGCGGCGAATTTACCAGAGTGAGCGGCTGCGCCCCCTACTACCTCCGTAAAGACACACTTGATGGGCTTAGGAGGCGCAAAATAGTCGGGCAGATGAGAGAGCGTTCTCCCCATCCCCAATCCCACCCGCATACTGTCCTTGAGGTGGGCTGTGAGCCAATCAGCTGTGGTACGCGCAAGCACGGCGTAGCGGGCGTCAGTTTCCTCCGGTTCTACCGCCACCGTCACGACGGCATCACGCAACTGGAACCGCTGGCGCAAGGCGCTCTCCAGTTCAAGGTGCTCTACATTAGAAGCATCGATGTGAAACTGCACAATGCCAATATTTCGCGCTCGTTGGAGTAAACGGTTGATGGTTACGCGCGAGAGACCGAGTCGGTCACCGATCTCTTTTTGGGTCAGCTCTTCCTTATAGTACATCCAGGCCGCTCGGACCAGGACTTGTTTCTCATCCCTATAGTTCACTCGCGCCTCACCCCGGAGGATGTTACAAATGTACGTATGCTTAACTAGTGTTCATTATGCGGGTCAATTTCGGTTAAGGGCAATGTCAGATGTCATGTATCAAGCATGATATTTGACGTACTTGCTGTCGGAAAGGCACTTGTCGGCTGGCGTGCCTGAGGCATTTGGATCTACTGTTCTGTCAGACCTGATTTGATCAACAGCCCAAGAGCACTTAAGTACGCTACCAGGGGCGTTGGCCGCCCGTCCACCTGCGTGGACGGGATCTCGCGTTGATGCAGGTCGACGTTCGGCGCGACCCACGGCCATCGGGCCGTTGGGCCAGGGAGCGCCTCGGATAGCGACTTCCCAGGGCCACTGGGCCAGAGCAGTCGAGTTACCTCCGGCTGGCAAGATGCCATGCACGTTCATCGAGGAATCTCTGCCCGACGTTTCCTTCGTTGAGAGCCGCCAGTGGATGGACGAGGCTTTCCACACCGACGAGCGCTGTATCTCCTGCGGAATCTGTGCCCAGGTCTGTCCCGTCGGCAATATCCTCATGGCGGGCGGGCGACCGGCGTGGCACCATCGCTGCGAGCAATGCTTCGCCTGCCTCCAGTGGTGTCCGGAAGAGGCCATCCAGTTCGGCAGCGGAACGTCGGGCAAGCGGCGGTATCATCACCCCGACGTGACGTTGGCGGAGATGATCCAGGCGGCGAATTAGCGAAGGTAACGGATTGGGCGGAAAGACCAGGCACGTGGTCCGGTAGGAGGCGAAACGGATGGGACGACAGGTGACTTTCTATGCTATCGTAAGCGACTGCATCAGCCTGCTGCGTAAAGCACAGGACCTTGGTCTGGTCGCCATCCCACAGATCGTACCGACCGACGTCTATGATCAGGGCGAGGTCAAGGCCGTATCTCCCCCGCAGTTTCACGGCGAGGCTAAGTTCTATTTGCTCCCTCAGGATCTGCCTGTAGTCGAAGCATTCTACA
>DAOTUH010000183.1:0-6560 GCA_034437255.1 Anaerolineae bacterium | reverse complement strand
CGCCAGGATCCCCGCGTTCTGGTCATGGAGCGCACCAACGCCCGCTATCTGGAGTCGTTGCCGGAACCGGTCGGTCTCGTCGTCTCGGACGTCTCCTTTATCTCGCTGCGGCTGATCTACCAGGCGGCGATCAACTGGCTGACGCCGGATGGGGACATTGTCTCGCTCATCAAGCCCCAGTTCGAGGCGGGGCGCACGCAAGTGGGCAAGGGCGGCGTCGTGCGCGACCCGGCCGTGCACCGCGAGGTGCTGGAGACCGTGACCTGCTTTATGGCCGACCTCGGCCTGGGGCTGCAGGGGCTTATGGCGTCGCCGCTGGTGGGACCGGCGGGCAACGTCGAGTTCCTGGGCTGGTGGCGGCGCGGAGAGCCGGTGGCAGATCGTATCGCCCGGATCAATGCAGCGCTGGAGGAAGCGACAGTACTGACGGCGTGAGATGATGCTATCGTAAGGAAACTTTCCGAACAACCAAAAATGGCTGCACTGAAATGACTATTAAAACTCGGAGTTTTCCAGAACTTGACACTATATGTAGATTCTTCGCAACCAAAATCACTAGATATAGGGGGGTATCAACTAAAACTCCGAGTTTTGGACCTTTTTTCAGTAGAGAAAGGGATACTATATATTGTGGTTGTGTTTGCACAACCACAATATATACATCATGTTTTTCTTTGGCTGCCCTGAAAAAAGGGGCAGCCAAAAATGCAGATTGAACAACGAGGTTGGAACTACGATGACTCTTTTAGATCAATGGTTAAAGATACCGGATAAACGCCGTAAGCGTATCGTCCTGCTGCTCGTCGGGGCCATCGTTGTCGTGGCCATTCTTTGGGCTGCGAAAGGCGTCCTGGGACCGTACCTGGCCGGCCTGGTCATCGCCTATCTGCTGGCGCCCATAGTGGGATTCTTTGAGAAGGGGCTTGATAGCCTGGCCGACCGTCTCCACGCGAAGTTCATCCACCGGCTTGCGCGCCCGGTGGCCGTGCTCATCACCTACATTCTGGTGATCGCGGCCCTGGTGGGATTTTTCGCGGTGGGCGTGCCTATGCTTATTGAGCAGGGCCGGGCGCTCTGGGAAGAACGTGAGATCGTCTGGCAGTTTGTCACCCGTTTCTTCGAGGATTTGGTTGAGCAGTATCGTCTCCTCGATCCCCGGATTCAGACGCGGATTGAGGAGACGCTGGGACAGTTCTCGTCCCGGCTCGGCGATATTGTCCAACAGGCGGTGGAGGGCACGGCCGTCGCTATCTCCTACACCGTCAGCCTGGTGCTTGCCATCGTCGTGATCCCGTTCTGGACCTTCTATCTGCTGCGGGATAGTCGCCATATCTCGCATCATATCGTTGCCTTCCTTCCTTCCTCAATACGTCAGGATGTCCTGGCCGTGGTCCGATTATTTGACGTCGCCATGGGGTCCTACCTGCGCGGGCGTCTCTTTCTGGGCCTGGTCATCGGCGTCGTGTCGTCCATCTTCTTCACCGTGATGGGGGTGCGATTTGCGCTCTTTCTGGGGTTGATCGCCGGAATTTTTGAGTTGATCCCCAGCATCGGCCCGACGTTGGGCGCCATTCCGGCCATTCTGGTGGCACTGGCGCAAAATCCCACTCTAGCTCTCTGGGTGGCGCTCTTTGCTTTTGGCGTGCAACAAGTCGAAAATATCTTCCTGACGCCCCAGGTCCTGGGCGAGAGCATCAAATTGCACGCGGTCGTGATCATGATCGTCTTGATCATCGGTAGTGAGATTGTGGGCCTCGTTGGGCTTTTTCTTGGTCCTGTGATTATGGCCATTTTTCGTGATCTCTTTTGCTACGTGTATTATCGTTTGTGTGATGAGCCGCTCTCTCCCAAAGAAGCGCTCCAGGAGGTCTGGGAAGGTGACATTCTGCGCTTCCGGTTGTAAGGGGACAAGTTACTGCTCAGCTTGCTTGAAGGGGATCGTTAGATCGCCGTTGACGCCACCACAACGAAAGGTTTTTTGGGCAACAGCGTTTTGTGTATGGATGGGTTGACTCGCCGGATCGTTAGATCCGGCTAGAGCCTGAGTAGGCACGGAGACAAAATATTTGCCGGGCATGCAAGGGAGAAACAGGATGGAACACCTAGAACTTGATGAGCAGGTACGGAGCCTGTTGACGAAAGGACGGCGGATCGGCGCGGTGAAACTTGTGCGGGAGGCGATGGGCTGGGGATTGAAACAAGCCAAGGACTACGTGGATAGCATCGAAAAAGCCGCAATCGCCGCCAAGGCCGAACAGCTGGACATCGACGAGATTCGTGACCTGTTGGCAGCGGGACACAAGGCCCAGGCGGTTAAGCGGGTGCGCAGAGCCACGGGCTGGGGATTGAAGAAGGCCAAGGACTACGTGGACGCGTTGAAATCATGAAATGGCGGTGTTTTTCCGATTGAAGCATGTTCGAGATCAAAAGGTGAAACGCCCTCACGCAACACGTTTCACGCACTACTTGGCTCGAACACCACCTCAGTCATTAAGTGGGGAGGTTGGTATGAAACGATTTGCGGTGTTGCAATTATCAGGATGCGCCGGATGCGAAGTGTCGCTGCTCAACGCCGATGCCTGGGTGAACGAGTACCAGCTGGCGTATATGCCCCTGGTCACCTCGACCTACGATGTGCCGGAAGTGGACGTGCTGCTCATCAGCGGCGGCGTGCGCTCGGACGATGATCTCTATAAGCTGCGGCGCGCGGTTAAAAGTGCGAAGCAGGTCGTTCCCGTGGGCACGTGCGCCATCTCGGGCGGCGTCGCCAATCTCGGTGACCGGGAGGACGTGCGGGAGCTCTTCCTGGCCAACAAGACACGTCGCCACGTCCCCCACCTGCTGCCGCGTTCACATCCCGTCGATGCGTTTGTGGAGGTGGATCTCTATGTACCCGGCTGCCCGCCGACGCCGGAGCTCTTCATGGCCGCGCTGTCGGACCCCGAGGACTTTGAAGCGTCCAAGATCGTCTGTCAGGAGTGCGGGCGGAAAAAACTGCGTGACATGCGGCCCGAGCACCTGGTGGGCTTCCAGCGGGGCGAGGTGCTGCCCGATATCTGCCTCATCAACCAGGGCTATCTCTGCGTCGGCTCCTCGACGCGCGGCGGCTGCCGGGCGCCTTGCCCGCGCGCGGGCCATCCCTGTGTCGGTTGCCGTGGCCCATCGGACGTCTTTATCGAGCGCGAATCCAAGTTCTGGTTCAAGAGCATTCAGCGCGTCTTTGCCAGCATGACGGATATTCTCGAAGAGGAGATCTCTGAAGCGCTGCGCTCGGCGCAGCTGGCTCTATTCCTCTTCCAGTTTTCCGATTATGCCAACGAAGACCGCGAACCACGCCCGAAAGAGAAGGTGCTGTAATCATGACAACGCTTACATTTCCCCTCAGTCGTATCGAAGGACATGCTCGGGTCGTCATTGAGGTGCAGGGTGGCGAGATCGTCACCACGCACTTCCAGGCCACCGAGTTGCGCGGTTTTGAATATCTGGTCCAGGGCGTGCCTGCGGAACAGATGCACGTTATCACGCCGCGCATCTGCGGCGTTTGCTCTACGGCGCATCACGTCGCGTCGGTAAAGGCTGTCGAGGACGCGTTTGGCGTCGAGCCGCCGCCGCTGGCGCTCACGATTCGGGAACTGCTCTTGTTGGGGCAGCTGCTCCAGAACCAGGCCACGTCGCTCTTTATCTTCACCATGCCCGACCGGTTGGAGGTCACCAGTCTCTTCCAACTGGCCAAGGAAGATGGCCCCGAGGACGAGCTGACGGGCATTGCGACGCGGGCGCTACAGGTGCGCAAGGCCGGCACCGACCTGATCACACTGGCGGGCGGGCAGTTCATCCATCCGGTCAAAGCCGTCGTCGGAGGCGTGACCGGCGGGATCAGCCAGGAGGCCGCCGACGCCATGGGCGAGCAGCTGGAAGCGGCGCTGCCCATCGCGCGTGATCTCTTCGACTACTACTGGGAGGTCTCGCTGGAGCTGGGTGAGCGGCTGGGCACGTGGGGCGACGACGAGCCCGCCGCGTACATCTCGTCCTTCGTCGGATGCTGCCCCAACTACTACGGCGATCAGATGTACGTGATGGATGCGGACGCTTCGTACTGCGCGCAGTTCCCCGCGTCGGACTTCCGCGAGCACCTGACCTACCAGTCCACGGACTACAGCTACGCGGATCAGACCAGCTACCAGGGCCAGGTCATGCGGGCCAACAGCCTTGCGCGCATCAACATGCTGACGGAGATGGGAACGCCGCTGGCCGACAAGTATCTCACGCGCTTCAAAGAGGCCTTTGGTCAACCGGCCCACGCCATCCTGCTCTTTGACCTGGCGCGGGGCATCGAACTGGTCCACGCTATTGAACGCGCCATCGAGATCCTCTCGGAGCCGTTGGACGAGGGGGATCCTGCCGTGGCCTACACGCCGCGGGACGGCGAGGGCTACGGCCTTGTGGAGGCGCCAAGAGGCCCGCTGATCCACCACTACAGCATCAAGGACGGCGTCGTCGCCGAGGCGAAGTTCATCATCCCCACGGTGCACAACATGTTGGCTATCGAGCGCGCGCTGCGCGTCGCTGCCGAGCGGTACATCTCACCGGAGCGGATGGACATGGAGTTGGAGCGGGCCGTGGGCCGCGTCGTGCGTGCCTTCGATCCCTGCATCGCCTGCGCGACACATTGAATCTTATCAAAGTCGAAGAGTGCCAGAAATCGGATGTCTCTGAGACATCCGATTTCTATCAACTTCGCTTGTCAGAACGACCGGCTGTGGTATGATATAAACATTCGGGGCGTGGCGCAGCCTGGCGAGCGCGCACGGTTCGGGTCCGTGAGGTCCGCGGTTCAAATCCGCGCGCCCCGACCTCAGAACACACGGTACGCTCAGGAAGCGTACCGTGTGTTTTCCGGCTCAGAATCAACTGAGCCGCAGACCACAGATTTGCTTTACCTCTTCGGTTCAAAAAAAGCCCACTTCTCATTATCCAGCCTGGGGACTAAGTTATCATTCCTGGGGACCAGCCAATCTAATGAACCGGAGGTAACATGGTACAGCAAACGTCAATTACCTTATCGCAAGCTATTCAGGGCTATCTGATCTTCAAGCGTGGTGAACGCTTAAGTAAGCATACAATCTCTGACTATATGAACAGTTTTCGGAGATTTCGAGAGTACCTCAATGATGATCCTTTGTTGGAGGAAATCGAGCCCGCCAAGGTAAGTGAGTTCCTTGCACATTTAGGAACCACTCCTCAAGTCAACAACAGTGGTTTTGCGCCTCGACCGGTCAAGCCTCTCTCGAAGAAGACACTCCTAAACATCCACACTGCTTTATCATCCCTCTGGACATGGGCTGTGAGCGAGGGAATTGTGTCACGTCATATCATCCGAGAGGTGCCTCGTCCGAAGCCCGAAAAGCGCGTTATTGTGCCGTTTACGAAAGAGGAGATCGGTCATATGTTAGAAGCTTGCCAGTACACGGTGCCTTATCTTCATCATCGAGCAAATGGAGAGAGGAAAAGCCGAAACTCACGTCCTACTGGCGATCGAGACGAAGCGATTGTCCGGCTTCTAGCTGACACGGGTATTCGTGCTTCAGAGTTATGCAATGCCACAATACGCGACTTAGATTTAGAGAATCGACGTCTCAAGGTCTACGGGAAGGGTTCCAAGGAAAGAATTTTGCCCATAGGTGACACTACGATTAAGGCTTTGTGGCACTATTTAGTTAGGCGTCCAGACGCTGGGCCATCTTATCCTTTGTTTGTTGTGTCCACGAATAAGCGGAAGCCCATTAGACGGCGTCTGCTTCATCAGACAATCCAACGAATAGGCGAACGTGCACATGTTCTCGACGCAAAACCTCATCGCTTTCGGCATACCTTCGCAATTCAGTATCTCCGTAATGGTGGGGACATTTACACATTGCAGCGTTTGCTGGGTCATTCTACTTTAGACATGGTACGCAGGTATCTGGCAATTGCACAGGCCGATGTCGAGCGTGCTTACCGAAAGGCTTCTCCACTAGATAACTGGGGCATCTGACAGAGTTTGGTTTAGAGAACGTCTGCATTTGGATTCTGCAATCATCTTGATCATGGAACGCTCTCGTCGGAAAATGGATTATCGCCTGTAGTACGCAGCGGTCCTCCGGTGCTCAGTGTAACAATTCGACGGCAGCCCCCGTGCTCCTGCCTGCCGTGATATTGTACTGCCAGTTTTTTTTCTACATTGATACTGCGCATTTGCTATGTTTAAGAGTGCGGTCAATGGTGTGAAGTTATTTCAAGTAGGTGATGCGCCAGCAGCCTGTGCGCCGAGTCGCCAACCTATCTCCAAGAGAAGTTGATGGAGCATTGCCTGGAGATGACGCCATAGGTGTTTGGGTTGTAAGGGGCCTACATCCTGATTGGCAAGCACGAGTAAGCCCCACACAATTAGAGCCATCACAATCTGGCGTACGATCCCGACGGGATGCTCAGACATAAAATGATCCAACTCCAGGAGTTGGCGCAACCACCGAAACACAATTTCGATGGTCCACCGATAGCGATACAGGAGACAAATCTTA
>DAOTUH010000182.1:0-17618 GCA_034437255.1 Anaerolineae bacterium | reverse complement strand
CGGGCGAAATCCTCCGGCGTCCAACGGTTGTCGAGATTGCGGTAGCTGTGCGGAGCATCGGTGATTTTAGACATCTATCCCTCCAAAGCAGTGGCATTGCCAAAGAAGGCGCCGTCGCCGCCGTGGGGCCAGTGCCGCCAGTGCGTGTTCGGCGGGACGGTGGGCGCGTAGTGCGCCGGGTCGCCGGTGCAGAGGATGGCGGCCAGTTGGCGGAAGGTCTCCGTGTGGCTCGGCAGCTCGTCGTCGGCCAGGTCGGGATGGCGCCATTCATCCAGGTGCAGGATTGCGGGCAGATCGGCGGGGAGGTGGGCGCGACGCTCGACTTCTGTGGCGAGCAGCAGGGCGCGATAGTCCGGCAGCAGAACGCGCAGCGCCTCGAAGCCCCACACGTCCGGCGGAGAGCGGAGTTCGATCCCGGCGGCGCGATACGCCTGCGGGTCGGTCGGCAAGCAGACCTCGCGTCCGCGCAGGGAGAGGCACGCGCCGGGGAGGAGCTTGCCGGGCCAAGGAGCGGTGAAGAGCGGCGCAGCGAGGTCGGCCAACGCGCTTTCGAGCGCGTCCCCGTCGGGAAAGACAAAATTCGTGAGGGTCGGACCGCGCCGGTACGGTTCATACGCGGCGGCAAACTCCGCCGCCCCCGGCAGGATGCCGGTATCGCCGTAGAGTTCGACTTCAAGGATGTGTGGGGTCTTCATCGTGATTCAACTCCCTCCGCCAACTCCAGATTTGACCGGTCTCTCCTCGGGCGGATTTGCCGGTGTCAACAATTGGGGAGCCGTGGCGCGGATAGCGACGGCTCCCAGAGGGGCCGTGATCACGACCGACAACACCGCGATCGCCAGGATAATATCGCCGGAGGCCAGGCCCAACGTCAAGGGAATCCCGCCGATGGCTGCCTGGACGGTGGCTTTGGGTAGATAGGCAATAGCCGCGAAGAGGCGTTCCTTGAACGTGAGCTCCGAGCCGTGGAGCGCCAGGAGCACGCCCAGCGTGCGTCCCAACAACCCTATCCCGATGACCGCGACGCCCAGGAGTCCGGCTTGCCAGGCGACGGCCACATTCACTTCTGCGCCGATGAGGACGAAGAGGAAGATTTGGGCAAAGAACCAGACCCGTCCCAGCGCTTGCTCCATAACCACCGCCTGCTGCTCAACCCGCTCCAGCAGCACGAAACCCACGGTCATCACCCCCAGCAGCCCCGCGACGTTGAGCGTCTCACCTACGAGAAGTGCACCCAGAGCTCCTGCCATCACCAGTCCCAACGCCTCGAGTCGCGTGAGGGCCACCCGGCGCAAGATGACCGCCAGCCCCCACCCGATGAGGCCTCCAATGGCGGCCCCGCCCACGATCTGCACCGGAATCCGCAAGAGCTGACCGAGCAGCGGCTGTTCGGCCTGCGTCGCCAGACCCACGAAGACGCTGAAGAGTGTGATGGCGAAGACGTCATCTATCGAAGCGCCCGCCAGGACAATGACCGGCACGCCATGCTGCATTCCCAATCCTCGCTCCTTCAGGTCCAGCATCGCCGGGACGATCACGGCGGGGGTCACGGCTGCCAGGATAAAGCCCAGCATACCGGCTTCGACCAGGGGAAGCCCCAGCAGCGCATGCGCTACGCCCATCACCACCAATCCCTCACAAAGAGCAGGGAAGGCACTCATCTTGAAGGCGACGACGCCCACGCTCTGCAGCAGCGACTTTTCCAACCCCAGCCCGGCGCGCAAGAGGATGACGACGAGGGCCAAGGTGCGCAAGTCGCCGGCATTCTGCAGCAGGACAGGGTGGAGCAGATCAAGGCCATGAGGGCCCAGCAGCACGCCCACCCCGATCATGCCCAGCAGTCCGGGCAACCGCAGCCGCTCGCAGAACCAGTTGGCGCATAGACCCAACGCCAACAAGAGAAAGATACTGACAATCATCAGGGTCTCCCGGTTTTTCTATAGCTTCCAACGAGCAATTCGATCTGCCAGGGGTGTATTTATCCCTCATCATTCCATTCATGACCCTCCACCTCCGTCAATTCTCTGCAATCTGCCATTTCCCAGTCTTCAGGCGCGTCGTACTTGCCCGAAGAAAGGTGTTCCCAGTGGATGCGAAGCAAGGTGTGCAAGGAATCTGCGCCGTGGGGGATAGGACCTTCGTGAATTTCCCACCATACCATTTGCCCCATCGCACCGTTCGGCCCGGGGTCGAGGTCAATACAGAGCTGGTTGCCACAGCTATCTTCCAGCACTGGGATCAGCCCCAGATGCCACCAGCCTGGCTTGAGGGCGCCGCCGCTTTCATAATGCGGTTCAAAGCGCGCATACGTGCCATCGGCTACCAGCTGACTCCCGATGTCCCACGTTCGCGCAATCGCCTGGGTGGAAAGAGTCACATACTCACCGATGTAGAAGTCGCCATTGGCGACGCGCAGCATAGCCGCAAGCGCGGACGGCAACGGATGGCCCAAATACGCAGCGAGTTCAGCCAGTTCGGCCTCTGTCGCGCCCGGGTTGGGCGGTCTCTGTACATAGTCGGGGCCGTGTTCAGCCAGCCACGCGACGATGCGAGTTACAAGTTGGGTAATCTCAGTTTCGCACATCAGCAACACTCCTTTCGGCGCTTCTTCCAATCCAGCCTCTTGAGACAGACGCATCGATCAATCAAACGATCTCATCTCACCGTGAAGCCCGCCTCATAGGCGGATGTTTGCTCTCAACCACGATTATACTCCTCAAGCATCCCTGCGAGCAAGCCTTTCCGGTAGGTTCCCTGCGTGCCGGGCACGGGTTGGTAATTCCAGCTGCCCTGAGTATCCACCGCCAGACCCCGGTGCGGCGTGAACTGCTGTCTCCCAAAGTCCCACCGCATGACGCCCTTGTAATCCTCGCTATGCTCGAAGTTGCCTGCGGCATCGATGGCGATCCAGGCGGCGTTGCAATAGGAGTGCAACAGGGTCAACACGGGGGTCGCGGTGGCGAAATCCCAGAAGATGAGGGGTCCGCCCACCGAGGAGGAGATCAGGAGCCTGGGGCTGAACAGGATAAAATCGGATATCTGGTCGCGATGGCCTTTGAACGTCCTGAGACACTTCAGCGTGGCGATATCCCAGAGTTTGAGGGTTTTGTTGTGCGAGGCCGACAGCAGCCGTGTGCTATCCACAAACTCGAGCCGCAGGGTCTCGCCGGTTCTTTTGATGACGCGTGCAGGGGCCGATCCATCGGCAGGGATGAGGTGAATCTCCTTCTGGTGGGCCTGGGCGAGCAGGCTGCCGTTGCGGGCCTGGTTATTGTAACAGTCGTGGTTGGTGATACGAGCCGGCGTCTCACGGATGCCGGCAAACGCGCCCCGGGCCAGGTTCCAGAGCAGTTCCCGCTTTTGATAGGCGCAGTGGACACGAAGGAGGTCATCTTCGCGGGAGAGCCGTGAGAGTTGCAGAGCTGTCTGGATCAGGGCCGGTTTGAATTTGGCGAACTCGGGATCATCCAAAAATAGTTCCAACTGTAAATCATAGACCCGGGCCTCCAGTGCCTGCGCCAGAGTGCGGATGCAGTCGAAGTAGGGATCGAAATCCACGCCGACCTGATCGAGCAGGGCGTAGGGGATGTGAAAAGAGAGGGTGTGGATCACATCCGGGGTAGCGGCGTCGTATTCCAGGTCAACCTCCATGAAATGAGTGTCCTGGATTGCAAAGACGCGTCCGTTGATAAAGGGCTGCAGGGCGAGTAGGGTTTCTACTTCTGCACGTGGTTTGCCCTGCTCCAGATGGATGCTGATGTCGTAACTCATACGGGCTTCCTCTTGGTGGCTTCCTGCGACGTTCTCATGTGATCCTTAATACTGCTGGGTGACCAGTTCAAACCAGATGAACTCCCATCTCCTACGTAAAAAACGATCCCGGCACCGGGCTGTCGGCATGAAAAGGGAGCCGCAGGTCGCCGCCCCGTCCTCCGCCCTTCAGATAGACGGCGCGGGCACGGTAGAAGGCCAGCGTTTCATCGAAGTGCGCGTCCCGCTCCGGCTCCGTCGCGGCCAATTCCTGCGCGATGACCTCCGCCGGACGCGCGTCGGGAGCGGTGTGGGTGAGCTGGCGCGTTTCTGGATCAACCTGGAGGGCGCCATCCCACGGCAAGTAGAGCGCCTGGCTCAGCAGTCCGGCAATGTCCGGCGTCACTCCACCATGATGCAGCCAGTGAAGGTTGAGGGCGAAGATCGTCTGTCCTGGCAGCACCAGCAGCAGGGCTTTCTCACGCAAGCGCCGGTGATCCGCAGCGACCAGCAAACTGTGCGCCAGCGCCTCGCCCGTTTTCTCCACAGCCAGCTCAAAGGGCAAGTCGAGCAGCAGCGCCGCAGCGCACCCGATGATCTCCGAATCCCGGTCCGGCAGCGCGATGATGCGCTGTGGCCTACGCTCCAAAGTGATCAACATCTGGCGGAGCTTGTCCAGGAGCATAGCGACGTGCGCAGAGGTGGCCCACAGGGAGACCCAGCGCCCTCCGGCGACGCTGAGGCCGTCATCCGCAGTGCGGTCGTCGAAATAGTCGAGAATCGCACCGCCGTATTGGATGAAGTGCCAGTCTTGGACGAGGGGGCGAGGATCGGGGAAGGCCTGCAAGCGCGCCAACGCCTGCGCCAGTTTGTCGAGCGCGTAGGTGAGGTTATCACGCTGCTGCACTTCCAGGTTGGCATGGGCGATGCTGAGGCGGGCGTCGTTAATGAATTCGGTCATGCCCACCGGCGGGCGATTGCAGAGCAGTGCAGCCCAGTAAAACTCGTAGGTGGCCCAGAAGTCGCCCTGCAGCCCGGCACGTTGGAGCGTATCATAGGCATCCTGAGGGCTAAAGCGGGCGGTATAGCTCTGCGCCAGCGACAGGGCCACGTCGAGGCGATGAGGGGCCAGGGCGTGGGCGCGCTCCAGGATGGGAATCGCCAGCTCGAAGTTCTGGTCGTTAGCGTAGTAGTCGCCCAGTGCGTAAAAGGGATCGGCGGAACGGAAATCGGCGAGCACAGTCTCCACCAGATGCGCTTCCTCCGCTGCTTCGAGAGCACGGAGACATTGCGCCGCGAGCCGGTAGAGCGGCTTGTGCCCGGCGTCCACGCGTAGGCCTTGCGCCAGTTCGCGCAGCGCCCCGCGTGGGTCGTCGTCGGCCCACGCCTTTTGCGCGGCCTTGAAATGGGATCGAGCAGGAGAGCGTAGTTTCATAATTCACCCACAATTCCAGTTATACAGCACGCGCGAGAAGTCCCCCCGCGCCAGATCCTCTGCCGAGATAAAGAAATTCGCCAGGCCGCCATCGCCCCAGGTGATGTGCTCCCCGCAAGAGATTTGCAGCAGCAGGACGTCCTTGCCGGTCTCGGCGTCGATGGGATAGTCCTGCGTGGTGCCGGGATAGCCGCCCAATTTGCACCGCCGCATCTTGAAGAAGGGCCTCTGCGGGCGCGGATGGCGTCTCTGTGGGCGTGCGGCATCCCGCCAGCACGAGCACCAGGAACGGCAAGACGATGCGCTTAAGCATTTTCCACGGCAGCGCGTTGGCGGGGTGGGCCTGCCCGACTTCGTGGATGCGCGTGCGCAGCGCGTCAACTGTTCTGAAGGTCATCTCTGAGTGCCTCCTGGTTGAAGGAGAGATCGATACACCCGTAAAGGGATCCAATGCCCTCTGACAGGGATAGTATAGACAATGAACGTCACGATATCGTCACGGCGGTCTTTGGGATTTCCTCAAGATTCACGCAAAGGCGCAAAGAACGCATTTGCTCAAGCTGCTCAATCTGCTGATAAAGAGAAGGGTGCCGAGCCTGCTCAGACGCGCCACACCCCGATGCTGCCGTCCGCCGAAGCGGAGAGCAGCACCCCATTCGCAGCGAAGTGCAGCGCCGTGATTTCCGTCCCGTGCGCGACGAACTCGTCCAGGAACTCGCCCTGGGCAGCGTCAAAGAGACAGATGATGCCGTTACGGGTCCCGGCAGCGATCAGGTTTTTAGGAGACCAGGCGATGGCCTCGAACCAGCGGTGGTCGGTGGATGTGACCAGCTCGCGCACAGTCATCGCTGGCAGAGTCCAGACGAAGATGCGAC
This sequence comes from Anaerolineae bacterium, assembly GCA_034437255.1. GTDB lineage: Bacteria > Chloroflexota > Anaerolineae > B4-G1 > SLSP01 > G713. The sequence continues at coordinate 11,558 of DAOTUH010000182.1, read as the reverse complement.
CTCGCCGATCCTCAGAGTGGACGCCTCGGCGGTAAAAGCCGCTCGCTGCCGCCACCTGCTGCCCGTCCGGCGCAAAGGTGACGGCGTTGAGGCGGCGACCGGGCCCAGGGTGCGGGGTCCAAGGGGTACCCTGCTCGAGCTTTTTCCCCCAGCGCACGGTGAGCAGACTGCGCCACGAGACAAAGGCCACCTTGCCGTCCACAGACGCGGCGGCGCTCAGGTGATCCACGTCGCTGGCCTCCAGGGGTGGGAGCTTCGCAATCGCGGTCTTACGTCCGACTTTGCGCAGCCAATAGGTATCGTGACAGATGACGTACCGCTGGCTGTCGGAGAGAAAAGCCGCCGAACGAATCAATCTTTTGGTGATGCCGGGCAGCAGGTCACCGACCTCCTTACTTTGCAGGTCAAGTAGACGCGCTTCACCGTCGAAGGAGGCGTAGGTCACCACGGCGTGCTTCCCGTCCGGCGCAACGGCGACCTTGTGTACGTTGCCGGGCAGCAGCGTGGTGTAGTTCGCGTCACGGGCGTAGCGACGCACTCCCTCATCGGTGGCAGCGAGCAGGTCGCCGCCGGGCAACGGGGCCAGGTCGTTGACCTGCCCGACGAAGTCCTCCAGGCGCGCGGTGCGCGCCCAGGCGTGCGTATCCCACACGTCGAGCGCGAACTCAACGGTGCCGCTGCCCCGGTTCACCTCGCTGGCACTGACGGCGAGCAGCTGCGTCCCATCCGGCGAAAACTCCAGATCGCTGACGGTGGTACGCTGTCTGGATTCGTTCTGGAGATGGAAGGCGCGCTGCCAGGTAGTGGTATCGAAGACGTGGATGGCCCCGCAGTTACGTAAGGGGCCCTCGTCGTCACCGACGGCACAGTAACGCCCATCGGGGCTGAAAGCAACGGTCCATATGTCCCCACCGCGCCCGTCGTTCTCCGTGGGGGTGTCCAATAAGCGCTGGATCTCGCCTGTCTGCCCATCGAGCACCGCCAGGAAGCGGTCGTCGCGCGAGATGGTGCCGCCGCCAAAGTTGAGGCCGGCGACGAGCGTCTCTCCATCCGGCGCAAAGGCCAGCGCGCGGGCACGGAGGGGCAGCCGCGCTTCGACGAGCTGCGCCCCCGTCGCAACATCCCATAACCAGAGACGTCTATCGTTGTCGGCGGTAGCGAGACGGTTCCCGTCTGACGTCCAGGCAACAACTTCGGGGTTGCCGTCCATTGAGGAGAAGCCGCCCGGATGCTCCAGGGCCCGCACCTCTTGCCCCATGGCAATCTCGCGGATGCGCAACATCCGGTCGGAGCCCCCGCTTGCCAGCAACCGTCCGTCCGGCGAGAGCGCGATACAGTAGATGAGGTCGCCACCATGTCCCGGCAGGCGGCGCACGACATGACCATCCTCCAGGGCGAAGACGACCAGCTCCCGCGTGGGACAGTTCACGGCGACCGCCGCCAGCCCGGCGGCGCGCTGGACACTCAGCCGTTCCGCGCCCAACGCCACCAGCGACGTGACGGTGCCGGGCGCTGGTTGCCAGCGCCACACGTTGGCTTGCGTGGCGACGAGCACAGTCTGATTATCCAGCCATGCGGCGGCCCGCAGGCGCCCCAGGCCTAGTCGGCGCTCCAAGGATAGAGATAGTTTCATGTCAACTCCTTCAAGAATGATCAACAGATTGAACGAATTTAACAGATTATAGCAAAAAATCCGGAAAATGCGACGCATCTTTTGCAACCGTCGATCAAGGTTTTTCGTGCTTGGATGGCGATTTTCACTCCAAGCACTGAATATCGGGGTGTTCGCGGTTCACCGCCCCTGGGACTGGGGCTGGGAGCGTGCGCTGAATGTGGGATTTCGAAGCAAGTCAGCTGGCGAAAACGCTCTCTGCGCCCTAAAATCCGCATAGACGAAAGCAAGGCAAACGAAGCTGGGGTTGATGCGGATGGCAAACATGACTGGAAGCCGTCTATTGCGTCTGAGCCACCCTGGAACTGCTTCGTTTGCCCAATGTACGCAAGACTTGCCTGGATTTTGTCCCTATGCTATGCTCCTGGATAGCACCATCGACGTCCACGCGACACTTGCTTTTCTTGAGGTCGGATGGTGCGCAAGGAGGAGACCATGTCCGAGTGGCACGACGCCCATACCCAAGAGGAAAAGATCACTTTCTGGCAAGAGCTCCAGGCCTTGCTCTACAGCGTGCTCGCTCAGTGTCCCGCCGGCGTGCCGACGGATGTCGTGAAAGAGGTGCGTGAGTACGTTGCCCACAACGAGTTGGGGTTGGCCTGGGAGACCCTCTGCGAAGCCTTGATCGAGTTTGACGAGATTCTCGCAGCACCGGCCCGGCACACCTTCCTTGAGGCGGGCTGGCGGATGGGCTTTGCACAGCCGGCAAGTGCCAATTACGATCGCTGGATAACCATCACGACGCACTTCACTAAGGCGGGTTTGAGAGATAAGGGTGAAGCGACAGGTAAAGATTGAAACGCGAGTTGGTCTATGCCTATGCGTAGAAACCACCCAAGGTTCAGCTGGATATCTGCATTAGGACAAAAGCTCTTCCACCTCTACACGTAGTTCCGCCAGCACTTTTTCATCAATAGAAACTGATCTCATATCGTCATCGTAGATGTACAGGCCGGTGGGGCATACGTCAAGAATCGCGTGCAGCACCTCGGTCAGTGTCTTGAACGCCAGGCGGTCTTGCAGCGCGATCAGAATCTCCAAAACTTGCTCAAGGTGTGCCCCGAATTCGATCACGAAGATGTAGCGCCAGGCCTCATCGACCAAGAGCTCCAATTTGCTGTCCTCGGCATCGTACAGCAGGCTGAAGCGCGCCTGTGTATTAGTGTAGTCCATGATGGCCTCATAGTCCACCCATACCCCCTGCTCAAAAAAATCGTTCATGGGGTGTCCGACCCAGCTGGCATCTGCCAACTGTTGTATTATGGTCTCTCTTTGTGCCAGCTGCTCCGGAGACAGCTCTGTTTTACGCATGCGATCCTCCCAAAATCATCGTATAGGGATAGTGGATTGACCAAATCATCGATTCATCTTATCCCATATCCTGTCAAACGCTATCAGCGCCCCAAAATCTGCATCGAAAAGACTTCCAGTGCCGCACTTTTGTGCTATCATAGTTGCAGCCCATCATAGCATGCACATATCCGTCCTGGAGAGTTTATGCGCTGTCCAAAATGTGATGCTCAACGCTTCAATCCCCGGCGATCCTGCCGGAGATGCGGCTTCCGTGGCGATCCCGACCGGCTCGAAGAGTTCTCTCATCTGGATTGGGCCCTGGACGAAATCGACGCCTGGCTGGACCAAGACGTCACCCGGCTGACCAAGGTGCGGCGCGCCTATGAGTCGCGCCGGCGCGAGCTCGAAGTTGCCCTCGACCTGCGCCCCCCACCCCTCACCGCCGGGCAAGCCCGCGCCGTCTGGATCAAACTCTATCGACAGGCCCGGCTGCTCGACCTCCTACAGACGTGGCAGGAACAGGACCTCGTCCATTCAGATAGAGCACGCAATCTTGAAACCAAGATCGAGACGTACATCGATACTACCGAGGCGCGCCTGGAGCACCTGGTCCGTTTCGACTTCGTGCTCACTGACGCCGTCCGCTTCGACGTGACCAATTACCTTCTCACGCGCGCAGAACAGATAAAAGCAGCCCGCATCTTCACGGGAGATGACGCCTATGCGATGGCTTGCGCGCCCCTAGAGGCAGAGAAAGCAGCCCTGGAAGCCCAGCTGGCACCGGAACCGCCCCCCGAGGAAGCACCGGCGTCGCCCACGCCTGCACCCGCACCAAAAGAGGCCCCGGTGGAGGCGAAAACGCCGCCTACTCCGCAGCCGCAGGTCCCCTTCCGCGAGCGCCTGGCGCGGACGCTGCTCTCCGAACGCACGCTGCACGCCATCCTCTTTTTGAGCATCTTTCTTCTCTTCTCCGCCGCCGTGACCTTCGTCATCTGGGGCTGGAAGGACTTTTCGCCACCGCTGCGCGTCGCCATTCCCCCGGCCTTCACCCTGGTCTTTGCCGGCATGGGCTGGTATCTGCGCACGCGCACGACCCTCACCCAATCCGGCGTCGCCATCGTCGCCATCGCCGTGCTGCTCATCCCCATCGATTTCTACACCGCCTACGTCAACCTCGACATCATGCCCGACCGCTGGGCCGAGTTCTGGCTGCTCACGTCCCTTATCTGTCTCGCTGCCTACATCGGGGTGGCGCTACGCCTCCAGAATCCCTTCTTCGGCTATCTGATGACCACGGCGGCGGGCAGCGTCGTCCTCGCCAGCATCGAGGTGGGCCAGCAGGCTGGGACGCTCTCCCGCGACTGGTACGCCGCCGGGCTCTCAGCGCTCTCCCTGGGCTTGATGCTCCTTGCGGCGCGGTTCAATGCGCACCCCCGTCGCTTCGATCGCTGGCGGATCTACGGGCCGTCCTTCCGTGCCTTCGCCCTGCTGACGGTGGGCGTACTTATGCCGCTGGCGCTGGGCTGGCGCATCATCGACCGGGTGACCTACGACGCGCTGCACGGGTCGGCCACGGTGACCTGGTGGATCGGCGGGGGGCTGCTCGGTTGGGGCGCCGTGCGCCATCGCAGCCGGGCGCTGGGGCTGATCTCGGCTATCGCGCTGCCCGTCGCCGTCTACCTGACCCAGGCCGCGCTCTTCGACCGGCTGGACGTCAACGCCGCGTGGCACGCCTTCGGCTGGGCCTGCCTGACCCCTCTCTACGTCGTCGCCGGGCGCTGGCTGACGGGGCGTGAGGACGAGGCGCTGCGGGATCACGGGCGGACGCTCAACTGGATTGGCGGACTGCTGCTCCTAGTCGCCGCCTTCTGGTCGCTCACCGATCTCTCTCGGGGCACGGCGGCCGCGGCCAGCCACGCTGTGCTCGCAGGCACCGCCGTCCTGGCCGCGGTGCTCTGGCAGCGTCCAGCCTATCTCTACGGTGCCTCGGTGTTTTTCTTGACGGCGACGACCTTTGCCATGACCGAGCTCTCGCTCTCTATCGCCCAGCTGAGCGTGGGCTGGACCTCCCTGGCGCTGCTTCACATCTTCGCAGTCCTCGCATTGGGGCGGCGTTGGCCCTCGACCAATTTCACGGCACCTGTGGTGCACGCGGCCTACGGGATCGCGGGATTAGCCGTGCTGCTTCCATTGTCACCCTACGACGCCGATCTTGCCATCTACGCGCTGGGCAACTGGATCGCGCTGTGCGGCTGGGGCGCGCACCTAGCTCACGCCCGGCGACCGGGATTCGTCACTCAAAAACGGTGGCTGCGTGCTCGCTTCCACTGGCTGGCGGCGCTGCCCCTGCCGGTCTGGCTCTGGATGGTCTTCACGCAGCACCGCCCCGCCGACGTGAGCGTGGCGCTGGCCCTCGCTGCCCTGGCCTGGGGCCTGGTGGCGCTGAGCTATCGCCTGAAGCAGGCCGACGCGGTCTATCGCTGGCCCTGGTATCTCACGGGCTGGGCGACGGGCGTCGCCGCCGTCATCGTCGCCGTGGTCGTCGACACCCAGGGCTTCGGCCCGGCCCTGACGCTGCTAGCGGCGGGCATCCTCGCCTTCGCCGACGCCGTCACGTTGCGCCAGTCCGTCGAACTGGCGCCCGCCGGGCTGGTGACGGCGGTCAGCCTGCTCGTCCTCCTCGACCGGCTGTACGTCTCCTACGACGCGGCGACGCTGGCGCTGGGGTTGCTCGTCACCGTCTACGTCCTCGCAGGCCTGGAGACGGAGCGCCGCCGGCTCACCGCCTTCCCGCACCGCTTCCTCGTGCCGCTCTACCTCACGGCCCACGTGCTCACGCTTCTCACCCTGGGGCGTATCTACGTCCACCCGCTCGCCGATCTGACCGACGCCTATGCCTGGACCGACACGATGAAACTCTGGGGCGCGGCCACCCAGCTCGTGCTGGGCGTGCTCTATGGCCTCTACGCCTGGGGCACCTACGGGGAGCGCTGGGGCCACGTCGCCGCGTGGCTGGGCACAGCGGCGGGCGGCTTCATCTTTATCGTCTACAGTCAGGGACGCGGCTCGTCGGCGACCAAGGTGGCCCTGATGGTCGTCGTCTTCGTGCTAGCGGAGCGTGTGCTCCACCGGCTGCGCGACGACCGGCGCCTGCCTCGCCGGACGCGCGCCTTCTTCCGCCTGGCGTGGCGCCTCTACCGGCGGCCCTTCCTGATCACGGGATGGGTGCTCTCGGCGGGCACCATCGGCCTGGCCCTGATCCGCAACCTCTGGCTGCTGGGCGGCGGGCGGACGCGGGAGCTCTGGGCCACCGCCGGGCTGCTTATCATCACCGGGCTCTACGCCGTCAGCGCGCGCCTCTTCCGGCGCCCACTCTTTGTCTGGCTGGCGTCCTTTTTGTTCTTCGCGCCGTGGACGATTCTGACCGACCTGGGCTGGTTCACGCGCTACCGGCTGACGACGCCGGGCTTCGCCGCCAGCTGGGCCGTCCTGGCCTGCGTGCTCTTCCTCGCCGGATGGTGGGTGAAGCGATGGGCGCCGCACCCCTACGCCCGGCCCCCGCGCGTGGTGGCGCACCTGTTGCTGCCCTTCGCGCTGCTCTGGGGCGTCGCCGACGCCGAGACGAGCCGCGTCACCTTTGGGCTGGCGGTGGCGTTCTACGGCCTGGCGGCCTGGGTGGATCACCACAAGCTGCGGGCCGGCACGCGCTCGGTGGCCCGCGCCTCGACCTGGCTCTATCCCGCGCTGGGGCTGATCCCCGTCTGGTGCGTCTACCTACTGGCGTGGCACGTGCCGGCAGCGCGCCACGAACACCACGGCCTGATGCTGCTGGCCTTCGCCCCGCTGGGATTGGTCGCCGGGGGCCTCCTGCGGCGTCTCGTCCCCGCTGACGAGACCGCGCCGCCGCGCCGCTACGCGCTGCCCGCGTACCTGACCGGCTACGTGGCGTTGATCGTGGGGACGACGCTGGTGGCGCATATCCCCGGTCTGCTGTGCATCGTTCTGCTCTTCGACGCGCTGCTGATGCTGGCATCAGCGTGGATCTTTCACGAGCCGCTCTGGGATTACCCGGCGGCGGTGCTGGCGCCCATCTCGCTGCTCATCGCGCTGGATCAAGCGGGCGTGGAGGCCAATCGACACGGCTGGTGGCTCCTGGGCCTCGCTGCCGTCACGCTGACGTTAGCCTGGCTGCTGCGTCGCGTCCGGCTCCCGGCGCACGCTAACCCCGCGCTGACCGTCGGCTTCGCGCTGGTGGCGCTGAGCCTGCCGCCCTCCAGCCAGGATCAGGTCGGCGCGATGTGGGGCTACGCGGGCGCTGCGCTGCTCTACGCTGTCACCGCCTTCTGGCTGCGCCAGCCCCTGCTGCTAACGGCGGCCTGCGGTCTGGTCGTCGTGCCCTACGCTGTGGCCCTCGACCGTTCGGCGCTGGACGCGGCGTACCATGGACTGGCACTCTTCCCCGGCGCCGTGGTGGCCCTGGGCGCCGGCGTCCTGCTGGACCGGCGGCGCGGCGCGTGGCGGGATTTTCCCTGGGGAGAACCAACGCGCTGGCTCCACGCGGTGACGGTGCGCGCCCTGGAATGGTGGGCGCTGCCGCTCTACGTACTGGGCTTCGGTCTGGCGAGTGCCGCGCCGCTCTTCACCGCCGGGTGGGCCGACCTCTCTTCGCTCAACTTCCTGCTGCTAATGCCCGTCTTCGGCTGGGCGCTGCACCGCTTCCGGCGGCGCGGCTGGCTGCTGGCACTGGCCCTGGCGGGGCATCTGGCACTGGCCCGTTACCTGGACTTCCTGGTCTGGTGGGCGTACCCGGCCTACGCCTGGCTCCGCTTCCTGCCGGCGACGGCGGCGACGACGCTGATCGCGCTGTGGATTGAGCGGCGGCGTGACGAGGGCTCGCCCCTCGCGCTCAATCGCCTCTTCGCGGGCTGGTCGCGCCCGCTCTACGCGCTGGCTGCGCTCGACGTGGCAGTGGCGCAGCTCTTCTGCCTGAACGGGACCAATGCAGCAGCCCAGGTGACGCTGGTCCACGCTCTGCTTTTGGCGCTGCTGGCCTCGGTCTGGAGCGCACCGGCGCTGGCCTACGGCACGGCGCTGCTGGGCAGCGTGGCGCTGGGCAACCAGCTCGTCTTCCTTCATCGACCCTGGTACCACGTGCCCGTGGCCTTCGCCCGGCTGGCGCTGGCCTACGGCCTGGTAGGCTTCAGCCTGGCCCTGGTGCGCCAGCGATGGGATCGGCGCCTGCACCTGCCCCGCTGGCTCCGGGTCTGGGAGCGCCCGCCGCAGGTGGCGAGTCTGCTGCTCTCGCTGCTCGTCCTCGGCGCGACCGCCGTGCTGGGCTTCGACCTGACGACGTGGACGCTCCGCGCGTTGGTCGGCCTTTCCTTCCGGCAAATCGTGGACCTGGCGACGGTGCAGATGGTCGTGAGCGTGTTGGCGCTGCTGGGGCTGCTCTACGTCGCCGCGGCCGTCGTCTATCGCCGCCTGCGCCTGGGCTACGTCGCCGTCGGGATGCTGCTGGCGAGCTGGATGCTCTACGCGTTCTACGTCCGGGCCTGGGACAGCGCGGCGCGGGTACAGTGGTACGCCGTCCCCGCCGGGCTCTACCTGCTGGGGATCTCGGCCCTGGAGTGGCAGCGCGGACACAAGGCCCTGGGCCGCTGGTTGGACTACGCTGCCGTCTTGCTGATGATGGGCTCGCTCTTCTGGCAAACGCTGCTCTACGGCTGGACCTACGCGCTGATGCTGGGCGCGGAGGGGCTGGCGACGCTATGGTGGGGCAGCGCCCGCCGCCTACGCCGCTTTCTCTACGGCGGCATGGCGGGCGTCATCCTAGCGACGCTGGGCCAACTGATCCACTCGTTGCAGTCGGTGCTCCAGTGGATTCTGGTAAGCGTCATCGTGGGGCTGGCGCTCTTCTTGCTGGGGGCGCTCGTGGAGCGCCACCTGAGCCAGATCAGGGAATCACTGCAAAAGGCACTGGAGACGTGGGAGTGACGCTTTCTTAATCAGCTGTGGCCTGTCTCTGATTGTGCCACCTCAATTCAATTAGCCGTGGCCGATCTCTGACCTCGCCACCTCAATTCAATTAGCTGTGGCCGGTCTCCCGACCGTGCCACAAACGGGAGGGACCTGTGCCAATCTGGCAGAAGAAAATCGTAGTCACGCTCGCCCTGCTCCTGACGTTGGCAGGGTTGCCGCTGGCTCTGGGCTCGTGCCTGCTCTTTGCGCTGGTCGCGGCGGAAGGCGGTGCGACCGAGGCGCGCGGCTTTCTGGTGGCGCTGCTGACGCTGGTGTTGGTGACGCTGGGCGCGGGCGTCTCCATCACGTGGACGACGCTCCGGTCCCTCGACGGGAAACCCGCCCGGACCGGGCGTTTGCCCCCCATCTGGGCGCTGATGGGCGTCTTCGGCCTGGCGGTGACTGTAGCCCTCGCGGTCTCCACCGTGGACGTGCTCAACGCGCTGCTCTTTCCGCCCGCCTTCGTCGTCGCGGCTGCGCTGCCGCCGCTCTGGACCATCGCGTGGTTCGCCCGGCCCTCCCGCGCCGCCGAAGGTACGTTGATACTGCGGCGCGCCCTCCCGGCTTTCATCGGAGGGGCCACGGTCGGCGTCGTCCTGGCCGTCGCGCTGGAGATCCTGCTGCCGTTCTTGGTCCTGACGCTGGTCGTTGACCTGGCCGACACGGCGCGCGGAGCCGTCGAAGCCCTGCTCGACGCGCTGGCGGGCGGCGAGGTCGCGCGGGCCATCACCGGGCCGGGTTTCGTCTACGCCTTCGTCCAGCTGGCCATCATCGCGCCGCTGGCGGAGGAACTGGCGAAGCCGTTGGTCACGCTGCCGCTCGTAGGCCGGGTCTCAAAGCGCACGGCTTTCTTGATCGGCGCGCTGGCGGGCGCCGGCTTCGCCGCCCTGGAGAACATTCTTTACGCCGGTTTCGGGCTCCCGTTCTGGGCGGGGATTCTGCTGGTGCGCGCCCTAGGCGGCGCCATTCACCCGCTCGGCGCCGGGCTGATGGCCCAGGGCTGGCGCGCAGTGCTGCGGGGAGAGATTCACGCCGGCCGGACGTGGCTAGCGCGCTTCGGCCTGGCGACCGGCGTGCACGCCCTTTGGAACGGCGGCTCGCTGCTGGTCATCACCCTGGCGGGCGCACGCTTCTTCGGCGAGCTGCCGCCGGAGATCGACGTGCTGGGGCTCTCGGCGGCGGGCACCACGCTGGCCTTTTTGATCCTGCTGGGGCTGGGCGCCCTCTGGCTGGGCCGCGCCCAACTTAGAGTGACGGAGGCACAGCCCGTCCCCACGGAGCCGCCGGCCCGCTGGATCCTCTCCAACCGGGACGTGGCCCTGTGGGCGCTGGCCTGTCTGCTGGCGCTGGTGCCCGCGGGCATCGCCGGGCTGAAGCTGGTGCTGGGAGGTGGCCCGTGACCCGACCGAAACGGCGTCGACGCGTTAACACGCTCGTGGCGGTGCTCCTAATTGCCGCCAATCTCTTCGCCTGGGGTCGCCTGCTCTCCGCCGCGACGGACGTCTACGAAGTGGAGCCGGTGCGCGACCCGGAGGTCGTCGCGCTACTTGAGTACATCCGCTCCGGCGAGGAGCATTCTGGCGAGGAGTGGATCGTCCACCTGACCGAGCGAGAGGCCGAGCAGACCATCGCCTGGTACCTGCAGCGCTATCCGCAGATCCCCTTCGCCCATCCCCACGTGGAGATCACGCCGGACTACATCTTCGGCGAGGGGGACGCGACGCTGGCGGGATTGCGCGTGCACGTGAGCGGCAAGGCGCAGGTGACGCTGGACGACGAGGGCTTGCCAGAGGTGAAGATCCTGGCGCTAAGCCTACCGCTGCCCCGTCCCATCCGCCAGGCCCTGGAAAACGAGATTCGGGTGCAGCTCCAGCGCGCCGATCTGCTGCCCGTGCGCTTCAGGTCGGCCGAGTGGAAAGACGGCGAGGTCATCGTAAGAGGGTATATCCGGTAGCATCAAGCCCTTGGGCATCGTTTCAAAAGCAGCCATTTTGGGAAAATGATCGGTTTACACTTTCTGACGAAATTACCTCAACACAGAACGCGAAAACATCAAAAAGTGGCGCTTATAGGCTCAAAACGGACCCCTTGAGTCGAACTTAAGTCGCACTTTGCTCAGAAATTGTAAAGCGAACATCTGTACGGGTTGAAACGATACCAGCCCTTGCCTTCGGCTATCCTCAGCCATTCAACGCTTTTCGTTTCTTGGCGATGGGGGTTGAGCCCCGGCCTCCCACGCCCGCGGCACGGCCCCGGTCAGCCACCACGTCCAGAAGGCGCGAGACGCCTCTCCGTATCGGGCGAGACGCAGGCCAGGATCTCCCAGACCGGCCCACCCACGTAGGCGACGGAGGCGTAGAAGGCCGTGTCGTTGCAGGTGAAGTCCCGGCTGTCGACGCTCTCGTAGTCGATCTCCTCGACATCCAGATCGTCCCAGAAGCGTGCTGCGCTCCGATCCTCGTCCTCGGACAAGAGCTCGCCGCGCAGCACCCCTTCCGCCATCTCCAGAATGCGCCGGGGGCGTTCGTCTCCGGGGAAGCGAGCCTCCCACAGGGGCAGGACTTGACACAGCTTC
>DAOTUH010000181.1:0-6229 GCA_034437255.1 Anaerolineae bacterium | reverse complement strand
CGTTCGGCCACGCGCTCCGGTATCCCGATCAACCTCAGCAAGTTATACACCCGTGTTACGAAGTGCGGGGCCAAAGCGCCCCATATTTCATCCAAAATTTCAATGGGAAGTGCTACGCTGAGGAGCGTTTGCTCATTGGCAAAAACGATGAGTTCACCGGCCACCGTGGGGATCACATTGGCGTACCAATTTCCCAAAGCGCTGGTGGGGGCGGGTGGTTCTTCGACGGTCACGCCGCCCACCAGTTTCAGCAGCTTGCGTGTACATCTGAGCGTTATCATAAATGCCTCCTATCGGTCAAAGTTATGGCGCGTAACCCTTGGAGGAGCGCCGCGTGCGCGAAGAGCCGGATGCCAGGCAAGACACACTCTTGAATAAAGACTTATGGCCAGTTCGGGAGTGGCGGTGGGGTGAGCGACTGCCCCATCGATCATAACTTAGCTGGCCTCATCTAGATTATCCATAGTCCACCAATGTTGTCGTGTACTTGGATCAAGTTGCAGTAATAAAGTTCGAACGTCTGATTCTTTATCAAGAATTTCGAGCAGGAACTCTCCCGGTAGCTTGCCTTCCGAAATCTGATCCCTCATTTCATCAGGATCCCCACCATATAGAAGGTAGAGCCTCAGAAGATTCTCCGCCTCAAGTAGGTACTCCAAGACATCTGCTTTCGGAACTCTGTCGAGCAACTCAAGTAAAATCTCCGCCTTGCTTCTTTTTAGGGTCATTGCTACCTCACTTGCTAAGTAATGGTGCAACTTACGCGTGGGGTCGCCGATTTGCGCGCGCGGAGCGCGGTCGGCTGCAACCCGTGTTAGCGTGCCCTCATACGGCACAACTCGAATTCATGTGCGTCGTGCGCACAGAACGTCTGAATCTTGTCATTATGTGTTTGCAGCAGTTTCCTGATGCGAACCCAGTGGCGCCTGGGCATCTTGAACCCCGTCGTTGTTAGCAACTCCATCAACTTGCCGCAGGGGTGCGTGTACGGCTGCACAGAGTCTACCTGACGGTGGTATCCGTAAGCGTCCCCGCAGTGCATCAGCCATCGGTCGTCCATCCGCAGGGCAATAGCGCAGTGCCCGCGCGTGTGTCCGGTAAATGGGATCATAACAAACTCGACTCCTCCAACCTGGATTGACGGCGTGCAGTCCAACCCGAACCACTGGTTGCCCTGAAGCGTGTTTGGCTGCCACTTTGGGCTATGGGATCGATGCTCCGGTCGGTAAGTATACCACTCCATAAGCGACCGCGGGTGTAGGCAAGCCTCCAGCTCGTCGGCGAGGAGATGGACAGTCGCTGCTGGAAAATCGGGCAACCCGCCCGCATGATCCAGGTGCAGGTGTGTCAGAAAGATGTGTTTCACCTCTGCCGGGTCGTAACCCCGCGATTCGACCTGCCTGATAGCTGTCTCGTTCAAATCACGGGGGCAACCGACAAAACCCGCGAACTGCCGCACGACTGGCGAGGGAGCAATGCAATCACGCACTCCCCAGCCGGTATCAACCAGCGCTAACCCGTCGCCGGTGTCAACGAGCAAACAATGGATCACACCATGTCCCCGCTTGAAGAATCCTCCGCTGTCATCGTCGCGGGGAAACCCAAATGCGTGTAGCGTTCCACAGTTGAGGTGGTGAATTTGCATGGCGACCTTCTACGTCTACTCGGTAATCAGGAGAAATTGTCAATCGGACCTGATTTCAGTTCTGTCTCTTCGCCGCCGAGCAACACCAGAGTTATGGGGTGTTGAGTATATGCTTCAGGACGTCAGCGGCGGCCCAACCAGAGATTGCGGCGCCCTCCACGCGCGGGCCTCCAAAGGCATCTCCGGCAAGAATCAGGGGCGGGGATTGGCTCAGGACTAGGCAGGGACTCTCATCGGTACGCACTGGTTTGCTGTAGCGCCAGCCGTGGACTTGGAACTCGATGACGTCTGAACCCAGCCAGGGCTCCGCAGCTCGCAACAATTCTCGGCCGCTCTCCCGGCGATCACGATCCCAGTGTTGCCGGCTGAAAGCGGCCGTCGCGTGAAGGGTGATCGCCGGTGTGGCAGAGGCGCCTTTCATCTGATTGTCGGCAATCCACGCGATGGGGCCTTCTCTCGGCGCCAGCTTTCCGGGCGGTGGAATCACTGAAGGGCCGTCGAGTACTGCAAGGACGGCGAGGCAAGGATCATAGGCGATGCTTGCCAGGTGCGCCCTGGCCTCAGTTGGCAGTTCGACCCGCCCTGCATCCAGTAAAGCCAACGATTGCGGCACGGGCGGTGTGAGCAACACGGCGCCGACGCGGACTGTTTCCCCGCTCTCCAATGCGGCGACCCAGCCGGCCCTTTCACGGCGCATCAGCACGATCCGCTTCTCGATCCGCACGTTGAGCGTGCTGGCGAGATGTTTAGCCACCGCAGTCATTGCTGGCTTGCCCCGCCAGCGGGGATGTCCCTCGGTTCCAGAGCTGCGATACCATGCCTCCACCACCCCCATGCTGCGCCATGCTTCAAGGGCGGCCACAAAGCGCGGGTCTCTTGCCGTCATGAACTGTGCGCCGTGATCGAAGGTCGCCGGCCCGATACGCCGACTGGCAAGACGTCCCCCTACGCCACGGCTTTTTTCGAAGACGATCACATCGTGACCCGCTTGCTGCAACGCAACCGCAGCAGTCAATCCTGCCATCCCCGCGCCAACGATCAGAACATCGGCGCTGTGCTGTACGCTTTGCGATTTCATAGGTAGCGGCTCTCCAATCGATTCAGGAACTGTTCGGCGTGTTGGGTGATCTGCTGCCGACGCTCAGCGGTCATACGTGACAGCGTCGCGTAGGGCAGGGCCATCCGTGGGTTGGGCTTGAGGTGCGCTTTGTTCACCATCAAGAAATACCAATAGAGGTAATTGAAGGGGCAGGCTTGGGGACCGAGCTTGATCTTCGGGTCGTAGGCGCAGCCATCACAATAGTCCGACATACGATTGATGTAGGCGCCGGACGCCGCATAGGGCTTCGAGCCTAACAAGCCGCCATCGGCGTGCAATGCCATGCCGTGTGTGTTCGGCAGTTCAACCCATTCGAAGGCATCGGCATAGACGCACAGGTACCATTCCTCCACTTGATCGGGCGCAATGCCGGTCAACAGGGCAAAATTGCCGGTGATCATCAGCCGTTGAATGTGGTGCGCGTATGCGTTGCGGCGGGTGGCCTCGATGGTCTCCCGCAGACACTTCAGGTCGGTCTTCCCTGTCCAATAGAAATCCGGGAGCGGGCGTTCCGCGTTCAAGAAGTTAGTCTGTGCATAGTCGGGCATTTTCATCCAGTAGACGCCGCGCACATACTCGCGCCAGCCCAGAATCTGCCGGACAAACCCCTCGACAGCGGGTAATGGCGCCGAGTCCTGGTGGTAGGCGGCCAGTACGGCCTCGCATACCTCTTGGGGACTCAGCAGCCCGATGTTGATGTAGGGCGACAAGATCGAATGGAACAGGAAATCCTGCCCGGCCTTCATCGCGTCCTGGTAATCCCCGAACTGAGGCAGACAGGTTGTGATAAAGTGGTGCAGGGCTTCCAGCGCGTCCTCCCGCGTCACGGCCCAGCCGAAGGCGTCCAAATCACCGAAATGATCGGCAAAACGCTTTTGGACCAGCGTCATCACATCACGTGTCGTAGCGTCTGGATCGAAGCGACGGGCGGGCGGTAGGGATAAGCTCTGAGGCAGTTGCTCGCGGTTCTCCGCGTCATAGTTCCAACGGCCGCCCTGGGGCTTATCCCCAGTCATCAGCCAGCCGGTCTTGCGCCGCATGTGATGGTAGAAATGCTCCAGACGAAAGAGCTTGCGGTCCTGCGCCCAGTCTGCGAATTCAGCTCGCGAGCAAAGGAACCGATCATCTTCACGGAACTCAACCGGCGTGTCGAAGAACTCGCTCCAGGTCTGCATCATTTCCCACACGCGCCACTCCCCCGGCTCCGTGACAACGATCCGGTCCACGTGATGGCGTGAGAGCGCCCGGCCCAGCTCGCCGGTGAACGAACCCGAATTGCCTTCGTCGTCAAGGTGGACGTAATCTATGCCCATGCCTTCGGCGCGAAGGGACGCGGCAAAATGATGCATCGCCGAGAGCACCAGAACGAGCTTCTGCTTGTGATGTCGCACATACGTCGTCTCATCGTTCACCTCGACCATGAGCACAACATCGCGGGTGTGATCTATATCACGCAATGCACTGATCGAGCGGCTGAGCTGATCACCCAAGATTAGTCTTAGCGTTTTCACGGGGATCTTTTAGCTCTTGGTGCGCAGGGTTGAGCGACCGCCATCGACGCCGATGATCTGGCCCGTGATCCAGTCAGCTTCTGGAGAAAGCAGGAAGGCGGTGAGCGCCGCAATATCTTCGGGCGTGCCCAGCCGTTGCAACGCATGCAGTTTGGCGATGGACGCCGCCATCTGCTCATTCGACAAGATGCCCTCGGCCAGCGGCGTGCGCGTTATGGATGGGGCAATGGCATTGACGCGCACCTTGGGCGCGAGTTCATTGGCCAGGGATAGGGTCAATCCGTTCACAGCCGCCTTGGCCATCCCTATCGACCCATGGAACGCAAAGCCCTGAAGGGCCGCCACGCTGGAGTAGAGCACGACCGAGGCGCGCCCCTCGCTCTTCTTGAGCGCCGGGAGCGCCGCTTGAATGGCCAGCGCGGCGCCCAGCGCATTGATCCGAAAATCGTTCAAGAAATCGTCTTCGGTGAGGCGTCGAAGACTACGCAGGTTGATGGTCCCCACAGCATAGACGAGACCATCCAAGGGTTTCCCGGCATCTTTCGCCACACGGGAAAAGAGCTGACCGTCACATACATCCCCGATTGTAAAGGGAGCGTCTAGCTCAGCCGCCATAGCGGCCAATTTGTCCTCGCTCCGCCCGACCAGGTGAAGATCATAGCCACGCGCACGCAAGATACGCCCCGTAGCTGAACCGATGCCGCCAGATCCGCCATAGATTACGACTTTAGGCGCCATAATAACGTCTCCTTTCTTGATATGGACTCCCGCTGCGTGGTCATAGTTGAGCGTTGTGAGGCGTCAGCGGGCAAGCCGCCTCGCAGAACGGTAGGGTGGTTTGTGCTTCGGGATGGTTCACAAGCAAGCAGAATAGGGAAAATCGCTCTCATTGCTTCATCGCGTCCTTAGCCAAGTTCAAGGCAAACGAAGTTGGGGTTAACGGGCGCAATAAATTGTTTAACGTGCAATCGCGTGTATCTTGGACTCCTCAGAATTGCTTCGTTTGCCCAACTGTCAATGTCTTTGACCCCTTCGTGGGCCAACGCTCAACAATGTACTTTGTAAGGACTGCTCCAACAAGAAGAGCAATCCAAAGAAACGCATACAAAAGGGCTGAAGCGAGCGTTTCATCCGCCCCTGGCGTGTTCTGCACCAACATCACAAAGATGTCGTGTACATAGTGAAAAACGATAGCTGGCAAGAGCGCTCCCGTTTTGAGTACGACATAAGCGAAGAGTAACTCCCCAGAGGCGTCATAGGTAGCAGGCGAATATCTTGGCAATACTCCCGGAGCGACTTGCGACCATTGGGCAGTCCCAAGACGTAGGTGAGATACAGAGCCAAGACGCCCAATGCGAGGAAGTACGACAAGGGCGGAATAAAGGTTCCCGGCAAAGTCTCCAAGTAGCCCAGCAGCAGGTAGGTGATGGCTGTGAGTGCAATTGCCGGTCTGGGGTGATTGGCCAATAGAGAATTGTATTGAAATTGTTGACTGGTATTCATCTTTGTGCTCCTTTTTGATTAGATGGTACGCTTTGAACTGCTGCCGCCCAACGGCGCGGCGGTTCGGCGGCGGCGCGGGTCTGGCATTGAGTCGTGGCTAGGTTAGGAAATCGGATAGCACCAGGCCGTGGCTGTGAAGGGCCTAGCGCCAAAGACGGACAGAGGATTCCGCCGCGCCGCCGCCACATGAATCCTTATCGTTAGGCGGAAGTTTTCGGGATAAGGCGCCCCGTCCTGGTAAGCGTTGCTCTTTTTAAGTGTCCACAGACATCAAAACGCCCCCGGCACGGCGGCTGGTGAACCAGCTTGGCCGAATTGACGCGCGGGGGCGAGGGGTTATACTTGATTTACCACGGCGCGTCGACGCCGTTGGGTATGTAAGCTCCGTGACGCTGCAACGTCCGGGGCTTTTTGTTTGCAACAACCTCATTATAGGGCAGTGTGCAGAAATAAACAAGTCAGCAAATTGAG
>DAOTUH010000180.1:0-40048 GCA_034437255.1 Anaerolineae bacterium | reverse complement strand
ACGGGAGGGGCAACATTACCTTGCCCTAAACGACGAAACTTCTAACACCGGCGAAGATCGCCAGGTTAGAAGTTCGACTTGGGGCCCGTTAAGCACCCCCGGTGGGAGTCGAACCCACAGCTGCCGGATTAGAAGTCCGGTGCGCTATCCAATTGCGCCACGGGGGCGAATTCCATGCAACGCTACGCTAAACATCCTCCAAAACGGGGCGGATGCCCTTCTGCGCTCTTCGCCCAGAAAACACACGCAAGATCTCTTTGGGTTGGTATCCTACACGCATCGACAGTTGTTGTGGCGTCAACGGCTCGTTGCTGTTGCTCAAGAAAACTCTGAACACCGCTTCGACCAACGTCGAGGCCTGCGAGATATAGTTAGGTTGCTTGCTGCAATGCGTGTTGATGACGTATTGCAGGCCATCTACCTGCTGGACTTCGCCCGTCTGCCAATCAATCCAGTCGATTTGCTCACCAACCCGCTTGCCCCGATAGGCCTCTTTGTGCTCGGCACAGAGGTGGGACAACAGCTCAATATTGATATCCAGATCCCGTTTGTCCCACCACATGTAATCGATGTGAAAGGGTGTATCAACGGTCGGTTTTATGAAACGGGTAAGTTTAAGATCAGCAGGAAGTGTCGCCATTACTCCTCTCCTCGATATGACCAATAATTATCGCCCAACGCCACGAATTGTCGCCCAGAGGCCAGAATCGCCTGAATAGGAGCGGGTGGCACGCGATGGAA
Organism: Anaerolineae bacterium; assembly: GCA_034437255.1. GTDB lineage: Bacteria > Chloroflexota > Anaerolineae > B4-G1 > SLSP01 > G713. The sequence goes on along the minus strand of DAOTUH010000180.1, from coordinate 39,307 downwards.
GAGATTGACGACGCTATACAAGGTCTTCGTGTGGACAGCTCGTTGCAAACTCAACACGGCCAATTCTTGAAATATCAGATCTGTCAAAGACTCCAATGAACGGTCTTGCATGGTCTTTGCCAGCGCATCCACAGTTTCTGGATCTGGGACTCCCAGAGCAGCGAGCTCGTCGAACTCGGAGAAGACCGGATATCGTGTGACTTCGAGCGATAAACGCTCATCCGTCGCGGTGATGGTACGCAACCACTCTCCGCGTTTGGAACGGAACAAGGGCGCGCTCACTACGATTTTCCCCGGCTCGTCAGCCTGTGCCAGATCAATGAAGGAGCCAGGCGCGAGTTGATAGCGATCATACCATTCCCCCAGGCCGTAGACGTAACGACCGCTGCGCACAACCCAACCCGGAAATTCATCCCCGGACTCCCCATCGACAAAGACAAACCGTATATGATCGGTGAGGCGTGCAGTTGGGAACAGATTAGAGAGCTTACTGTTCAAAGGCAGCGTGCCGGCTCGCCAATGTGGATAGAGAAGCGTCACGGTCACTGGTTGTTCCGGCGCCGCCTCGGTGGCGAAAGATACCTCTGACCACTCGTCGTCGATCCGCGCTTCCAAGGCCAGCATAGTCTCGTCCAACAGACTGCGGTTGTAGGGAATCGGCATGTACCGCAGATGATCTGGGACGCGCAGCACTTCCTCGGGTTCCATGCTACGCAAGTACCAGAGTGCTTGACCTGATGGCCCTACTTCGTCGAAGCGCTTATCCCGCAACAGAGCATATTCCAACGAGAAGCGTTGCAATTCTTCCGGGATCTCGTCTGGGAAATCCATCTCCTCAAGGAATGCTTCGCTGGGTAGAGGTCCGCCGTCGGCCATGTCCAGCATCGCTTCGGCGATGTTGAGCTGGACCGGTGGAATATCCATGACCAGATCCCGCACAAACCACTTATCGCCAACAAACGTAAACGCCCGACTGCTCTCCAGCTGCTCACGTAACTGTCGCCTGATCTTCTCACCATGTTGGTGGTAGATTTTTTCGGGACTCAAGTCCTCGTTGGGAAGATACGATGCTTCGTTCAGCGGGTGGCCTGCTGAAAGTTCTGCTGCGAATTCCCGTTCCTGTCCATCCTTATCCATCTCAACGCGAACCACGGAAAATGGTTCATATTCGGGGTTGTTGCCCGGTCGCACCTCGACTACCTCGCCCAACAAATTGCCCAGATGGGGGAGAATCAGCGTCTCTCCTATCTCATAGGTCTCTTGGGGCCGATAGATGCGTCCCTGAGCAAGGGATTCTTTCGCCAGCTCTACCAGCTGATCGTTCCGGTGCATAATCAGAGCGTGCGTTAAGACCTCTATTTCTTTAGGATCTTCCTCCTCCAGCAAAAAGTTGGCCAGATAATCAAGGTCTATCGGCAGGACGGAAAACCTTTCCCAATATTGCTCTCGCTTCACGTTATTCTCTCGATTCATTTGTATGTTGTCCTAACCTCTTTAGCAAACACTTTCGATTATACCAAGAAAAAAATGGATTGACAAATACTCAAAGTTGTAGCACACTATAAGCAAGCAGGAAAATTCAGTACTGGAAGCTCCAGGTCATCTCTAAACTACGATGGCCATAGAAAGCGAGGAGGTAGAGAATGGGTGTTCAGACCGAAAATAGTGTAGGATTGACGACTGTCTTTGTAGCAGAGGGGATGTTGCGGGCCATTGTGGTGCAGGGGGCGCTGGAAAGCGCAGGCATCCCCGTGATGCTTAACTACGAAGCAGCGAGTTCTGCCATTCCCGTTACGGTTGGGAAGATTGGGCAAGTCAAAGTGATGGTGCCCTCAGAGTGGGCAGCGGAAGCGAAGGACCTCTTGGAGTCAGAACCGCGTAAGGGGGAGGTTTTTTCGGTCCCGCCAGACCTGCAAGAAGAGGATTGACGATCCCAATGACAGAGAAGGGAACTATTTATCAAACTTGACCTTATAGCTAGAGATTAACCGGACGACCCAGAGAAAACCGCTGCTCGGCGGGTACGGTCACTGGGAGGTTGTAACACCGTTGAGGCTCGGTCCACAGACTGGGCCTCAACGGTGTTTTCTTCTGAGTTACAACAGAATTTCTTTCGCGGTATCTGTTTAGTCTTCTGAGATGCAACGCACTTTCGCCGAAATTGACCAGCCAGGACCTGCTAAATCATACCTGATGGACTTCGTAGCTCAGTTTTTTGGATTCGCAAGTGCATTGCACCTGGACTGCTCATAAGACTAAACGATTATCTTTCGCGAGCTTTTTCTTTGACACAAGCCATTTCAGGCAACGCGGGCGTCTCCAGACGGGAACACCCCGCATGTTGACATCTTTTATCGCATACTGCCATCTTCGGGCCGCTTGGCGAGCGTCAGCTGGACCGTCGTCTCCTCTCCGTCACGCAAAACAGTGATATCTACGGTTTCACCTACACGGGTTTTCAGCTCCAGGTAGATGTTCAGGTCGCTCCAACTGCGGATCAGCTCGCCGTTGATGGCGACGATGATGTCACCGCCGACGGGCACTCGCGTGTTGCCCACTATGGCGATGCGGTCGCCGCCCTGTAAACTTGCTTCATCCGCCGGTGAATTGGGCACCACCTCAAGAATCATAACTCCTTCGTCGGGTACGTCCACGTCCGCGCGCTGCAGCACGTTCGACCATCGGCTTAGGTCCAGGAATGATACGCCCATCCATGGATGTGCGTATTCCCCGGTCTCGATGAGCTCAGGCACCACCCGCTTGACGGTGTTCGCCGGAATCGCAAACCCAATCCCGGCGTTGGCTCGATTGGGGCTGACAATCTGCGCGTTGACGCCGATCATCTTCCCCTCAAGGTCCAACAACGGGCCGCCGGAGTTGCCGGGGTTGATCGCCGCGTCCGTCTGAATCGCCTCACCGATGAAACGCTGGCCCTCTGGACTGCGAATCGTCCGCTCCAGGCTGCTGATGACGCCAAAGGTGAGGGTCTGTTCCAGCCCGAAGGGATTGCCGATGGCCACGACGAACTGTCCCACCCGCAGGTTATCAGATTCGCCCAGCTGCACGGGTTTGAGATCGTGCTTGTTTGGATCGACGCGCACCACCGCCAGGTCATTCGCCGGATCGGAGCCTACCATCTCCGCCGTGGCAGATGTGCCATCCGCGAAAACCACCTGCATATCATCGGCATCCCGTACTACGTGCCAGTTGGTGACGATGTGCCCGTCGGTGTCATAGACGAACCCTGAGCCGGTCCCTTCCTGGGGCACGGGATTCATGAAGAAATCGTACGCCAGCGTGGTCACCGCGATGTTGACTACGGACTCGGACACGGCCTCATGAACGGCCTCAACTTCCGATTGTAGCGCCTGGACGTCGGCGCTGGGCTCCATGATGATCTCTGCGTCACCGGGCGTCGGTGTGGGCGCAGGGGCTCCCTCCTCTGCTGTGGAAGGGGGAGGCTGCGTCTCAAACAGCACGCATCCCAGGGCCCCCACCAGCAGCAATAGTGTAACGATCCAAACTTTCGCCTTATTATGCATCTACGACCTCTCCTTTTGCACGAAGTAAAACGTACGCTATAACGAGATTTCCATTTTAGGACACGGAAGAACACGGACTTTGCTCACGGCTTCGCTTCGGTTTTTATTTTTGCCGTGTTTTTCTGTGTTTGTCCGTGTCCGATTTTGAACCGAGCGGGGAAGCTTACCAACGTTTCCCAGCGAAGTCTCGTTGTAGTACTAGGAAATACGCAGCACCGGACGGCGCGCGTAACGCAATACCTCGGTGCTGACGTCCCCCAGCAACATGTCTTTCACGGTGGACGGTGCGCGCGTTCCCAACACGATCAAGGAGACATCCTCCTCACGCGCTATTTCCAAAATCACGCGAGCGGGATCTCCGGCTTCCACCATGCCCCGCGCGTTGAATCCACCCTCCACGAGATAATTGACGGTATCATCGACCACCTCGTGGGCCAGCGCTTCCCAGGATTCCAGTAACGCTTCATAGCCACTGGCAGCCGTGTAGATCTCTGGGGGCTGATAGACGTGCAAAACGATCACTTCGGCCCCCTCAGATCGCGCCAGATGTTCCAAATAGGGAAGCGCTTTCTCGGCCACCGGTTGTCCGTTATGGGCAAACAGAATACGCTTAAACATCGGTATCCTCCACGTTATTTACACGCTTACTCAGGTTCGCAAGCGGCGCAACTCTTCGAACAGCGCCTTCTCTTCTTCGCTGAGATCCTCGGGAAGCTCTACGCGAACCTCTGCATACAAATCCCCCCGCTCATCTGGTCGATTGAGGCGCGGCATGCCCCGATCGCGCAAGCGGAAGGTCTGACCGTTCTGCGTCTCCGGCGGGATGGTTAGCATCAGGGAGCGACCTTCCGGCGTCGGTACGCCGACCTCACCGCCCAGCACAGCCGTGTATAGATCGACGGGGACGGCCGTATACAGGTCTTCGTCTTCCCGCTCGAAACGGCTGCTGGGTCGTACCTGGACGACGAGATAGAGATCTCCTGCCTCCTCGCCCATGGCTCCAGGACCACCGGCACCGGCGATACGAACTTTCGTCCCGTTTTTGGCACCAGGCGGAATCTTCACTTCCAGGCGGCGACCATCCAGTTTCAGGATGCGCTTGGTGCCTTGATAGGCTTCTTGCAAGCTGATCTCCACCGGCTGATCGTAGTCGCGCCCCTTTTTTCGACGCTGCCGGGTGCGCGTATATGGCCTCTGTCCCCCCATGCCGCCGATGTCTCCAAAGGGACTGCTACCACTTTGTCGGGGGTAGCCTCCAAATAACTGATCGAAAAAGTCCGAGAAGGGACTGCCGCTGCCACCAAGCAGATCCTGGAGATCCTCGACGCTGCCGTAGTGAACCCGTGGCCCGCCACCCGCACCACGAGAGGCACCGCCCGTCCACTGGCCCCAATCGAAGTCCTCGGGACGTCCGCCGGCGCGCTGCCACTGCTTCCACTCCGAACCAAATTGATCATAGAGTTTGCGTTTCTCTGGATCGGAGAGCACCTCGTACGCCTCGTTGATGTCCTTGAACTGCTCCTCGGCCTGCTTGTCGCCTTCGTTCATGTCAGGATGATATTTACGGGCCAGACGACGATAGGCTTTCTTGATCTTCTGCTCGCCAGCGTCCCGTGAAACACCTAGAATGTTGTAATAGTCCTTGTATTCCATCACACCTCCTCAGTCGAAACGACGCTCCGGCTCTTCAGGCGTCTCGCCGCGCTACAATGACGTGCGCCGGACGAAGCACCCGCTCGCCCCTCCGGTAGCCGCGCCGCGTTACCTCGATGACTTTTAGCGGGACATCCTGATCGGGCGGCGCGGGCATGAACCCCTCCGCCTCGTGGAGAAACGGATCAAAAGGTTCGCCCTGCGCCTCCATGGGTTCGACGCCGTGGCGGCGCAACAGAGTCAGCATGTCGCGGTGGGTCGTCTGCACGCCCGCCATCAAGGGATCCTCCCGGCGCAGATGGGCCAGCGCCTGTTCCAGGTTATCAACCACGTTCAGGAACGAGCGCAGAAACTCCGCCTGTCGCTCGTTCACGTGGGTCTCAATACGCTGATTCTGGCGTTGGTAGCAGCGCTCCAGATCGGCCTGAAGACGCGCGGTTTGCGCCCGCCAATCGACCGATTCCCGTTCGAGCACGTGCTCTGGCGTCTCAACCTTTTGTTTTACCCTCTCCTGCTCGCTGTTCTTTTTCTCTTTCAAGGAGGAACGCTCTGTCGCTTTGTCCTTCTCTGTTTTTCCCCGCTTGATCGGAATTCGATGCATACCTCGTGATAAGCTCATAATCTCCTCTTTCTGCTTTTCCTGTCTGATGATGTCCTGTCGGTCCAAAGCAGGCTCGGTTATTAAAAGAGCCTGCCGCCGACAGGCGCGCGGCCTCAGACACACCTCTCACGCATCAGCGTGAAGGGGGTGGCATGATGACCACCCCCTGATCTGAGCAACTTGCGTCATCGACAGGACAGACGTGAACCAGGAAACAGGCGCTCCCGGCTCACTAAAGAAGGCTCACATCTCGCGATATTCGCCCTCGACAACATCCGGTCCTTCCTCGGACTCGCCACCGTCCGTCGCGTCAGGTCCCGCTGCCGGCCCTTGGGGTCCCTGCGGTCCTTGTGGTTCCTGCCCCTCGTACATCTGCTGCCCGAGTTGCATGGACGCCTCTCGTAGTTCATCCATGGCTCGGCGGATGGCCTGGGCATCATTGCCCTCTTTCGCTTTCTCAAGCGCTTCGACCTGGCTTTCAATGGTCTGTTTGACATCCTGCGGAACCTTGTCACCCTGATCCTTCAAGACCTTCTCGATCTGGTACGACAGCGCGTCCGCTTCGTTGCGTGCGTCGATGAGTTCGCGGCGTTTACGGTCCTCGACCTCGTGTTTCTTGGCCTCTTCGACCAGGCGGTCGACCTCGTCCTCGCTCAAGTTGGTGGAGGCGGTGATGGTGATGTCCTGCTTGCGGTCGGTGGCCTTGTCCTTCGCGGAAACGTTGAGAATGCCGTTGGCGTCGATGTCGAAGGAGACCTCGATCTGCGGTACGCCACGCGGCGCGGGCGGAATGCCATCTAGGCGGAATTGTCCAAGTAACATGTTGTCGGACGCCATGGGGCGCTCACCCTGGTAGACCTTGATGTCAACGGCGGTCTGTCCATCCTCGGCCGTCGTGAAGGTCTCGGTTTTGCGCACGGGCACCGTCGTGTTGCGGGGGATGAGCGTGGTCATGCGATTGCCCAGCGTCTCAACACCCAGCGAAAGCGGCGTCACGTCTAGCAACAGAATGTCGCTGACCTCGCCACCGAGTACGCCACCCTGAATCGCGGCACCTACCGCCACAACCTCGTCGGGGTTCACGCCCTTGTGCGGGTCCATGCCGTTGGTCAGCTTGCGGACCAGCTCCTGAATCATGGGCATGCGGGTCGCGCCACCCACCAAGACGACCTCGTCCAGATCGGAGGGCGTCAGCTTGGCATCGGTCAACGCTTTCTCGAAGGGGGTGCGGCAACGATCCACCAGATCCTTGGTCATCTGCTCAAACCGGGACCTTGTTAGACTTAATTGCAAGTTCTTCGGACCAGACTCATCGGCGGTGATGAAGGGCAGATTGATTTCTGTCTCCAACATCGTGGAGAGCTGCACCTTCGCTTCCTCGGCCGCCTCACGCAGCCGCTGCATCGCCTGACGATCTCCGCTCAGATCGATCCCTTCTTCCTCCTCGAATTCTTCCAACATCCAGTTGACGACGCGCTCGTCCCAGTCGTCACCGCCCAGGTGCGTGTCACCGTTGGTGGATTTCACCTCGATCATCCCCTCACTCACTTCGAGGATGGAGACGTCAAAGGTGCCGCCGCCCAGGTCAAAGACCAGGATTGTCTCATCAACTTTCTTGTCCAGGCCGTAGGCTAGCGCAGCCGCTGTCGGCTCGTTAATGATGCGCTTGACCTCAAGTCCCGCGATCTGACCGGCGTCTTTGGTCGCCTGACGCTGACTGTCGTTGAAATACGCGGGCACGGTGATCACGGCCTGTTTCACCGGCTCACCCAGATAGGACTCGGCGTCCTTCTTCAGCTTCTGAAGAATCATGGCCGAGATCTCCTGCGGGGTATAGGTCTCATCGACGATGGGCACGTGTACGCGCGCGTCGTTTTGCGATCCCGCCTCGATGTTGTACGAGACCATGTCTTTCGTGACTTCGACCTCGTGCTCATCGTTGCGTCGCCCCATCAGGCGCTTGACCGAGTACACCGTGTTCTCTGCATTAAGAATTGCCTGTCGCTTGGCCGGCACACCGACCAGGCGTTCACCGTTTTTGTTGAATGCGACGACCGACGGGCACAACCGTCCGCCCTCTGCGGTGGGAATCACGGTGGGCTGACCGCCCTCCATCACAGCCACAACAGAGTTCGTCGTACCCAGGTCTATGCCTACAATCTTGCTCATTCGTAACCTCCTGTTTCCTTAACCATGCCGTATATTCAAAATAATCCAGTTGACTGGAGCTGCTTTGTCGCAAGCCACGTTTATCCCCAATCAGTTAGATAAAGTATAGGGGATAAATATTGGAAAAACATAAGCGGGAGATTAGAATTACATAAACACGCAGAGCTCAAGGGCACGAAATCCCAAAAAGCCGCCGATCTACGGATCGGCGGCTTTGGACATACACCATTCGCGCTGGTAAAGTGGGATTATGAGGAGAGAAGCACCTTTCCCGATGCGGGCGGTATCGTGAGTGTCGTTTCTTCCGGCCCTATCAAGAGGCGGGTTTTGGCCCAGGCCTCTCTGAAGTGGGAAGGTATTGACATAAACCCGCGTAGCGTCAGCGGAACCTGTGCGGCCTGCTCCCCAACATTGAGGATCACGATCACGGTCTCTTCGTCCGTTTGGCGGGCAAAGGCATACGTCTCACCTTGGGCGTACAGCGTGACGTAGCGCCCGCCCCGTAAAGCCGGATGCGCGCGGCGTAGAGCAATATATTGTCGGAAGGCAGCGCGCACATCTCGATTCCAGGTCGTCTCGTCCCACGAGAACGCCCGCCGGCAGTCTGGATCAGGGCCGCCCTGCATGCCGATCTCGTCGCCATAATAGATGCTGGGTGCTCCGGGAAACGTCATCTGGAAGAGAGTTGCCAGTTTCAGCCGCCGTGTGTCGCCCCCTACGAGCGTCAGGAAGCGCGATTCGTCATGGGAGCTGAGTAGGTTGAGTTGCGTCTGCGTCACCTCCCAGCCATACCAGTTTAACAGCCTGGAAACTTCGCGGGCGAAGGCGGTCGCGTCCAATTGAGCCACCCTGAAACCGCCAGGCCGAGCCTCGGTGTTCAAAGCGTGTCCCCCGAAGAAGCCCAGGCAGGCGCGATTGAAGGGATAGTTCATCACCGCGTCGAAGTGCTGGCCCTGTAGCCACAGCGTCGCGTCATCCCAGATCTCGGCGAGGATATAGGCTTCTGGGTTGATGCTTTTCACGCGTTGCCGGAACTCCTCCCAGAAGCCGGGTGTCTTGATCTCCAACGGTACGTCAAGACGCCACCCATCAATGCCCCGTTTGATCCAGTATTCCGCGACATCGTAGAGAAAATCGCGTACCTCTGGATTGTCGGTGTTCAATTTGGGCAACTCCCGGTTGTTCCACCAGCTCTCGTAATTGGGTGGCTTACCGTTGTAGGCATTGAGAGGGAAACCATTGACGATGAACCAATCCACGTACGGCGATTTCGCGCCATTTTCTAGCAGATGGTTGAACTGGAGAAATCCACGGCTGGCGTGGTTGAAGACGCCGTCTAAGACAATACGGATACCCCGTGTATGAGCCGCGTCCAGCAACTCGCGGAACGCGCTCTCCCCGCCCAAAATAGGATCGACCCGATAATAATCGTGGGTATGATAACGATGGTTAGCCGCCGACTGAAAGATGGGATTAAAATAAAGGGCATTGATCCCCAGGTCTTCCAGATAATCAAGGTGTTCCAAAACGCCGAGTAAATCACCGCCTTTGAAACCGCGAATCGTGGGACGGCTATCCCAGGATTCCAAATTAGTTGGCTTATTCACACGCGCACTGCGGGCAAAACGATCCGGGAAGATTTGGTAGAAAACGGCATCACGGACCCAGGTGGGAGTATGTAGCGTCATACGACGATGCTCCTTGTTGATGAACCAGCGACGTTAAATATTCCAATAATGGCTGCCCTGAAAAAAGGTCAGCCAATAACAAATATGGGGTATCCCTATCTCTACTGAGAAACCTTTTTTCAGTAGAAACACCGGTGCTAGCTTACACCATCTAAGCACAAAAATCTGAATCAACGGATTAAGCGGATTTAATTGATTTTTATTTAATCTGCTGGCTCTCTTGGATTTCGCAGGGTGGCTAAAAACCGGTTTTAATCTTCTCCACAGATTACGCAGATTTTCATAGATTTTTAATTTCTGTATGAATCTATGAAGTCTGTGGTTAATCTCTCGCTTCGACCCGGCGAAATCCTGAAGACCCAATCAGCTTAACCCGTTCAATCCGTTGACATTTTTGAAGGAGTCAATAATGATCTAGGCTTATTCTTTCTCCATAGGGCAGACCTAGACCTCCAACCGACGTTGCAGCATGCGACCGATCAAGGCGATGAGAAAAGCGACCACCGCCACCGAACCAACGATCAGCAATCCGGCATCCCGCCAGAAACGCATAGGAAAGAGTCTAATTAATGTATCTGAATACTCAAAGCGCCAGGAGCCACGCTCAAAGAACACGCGATGCAAGCCCGTGAAGACAGCATTCCAGGAAAGCAACATGAGTATGCCCAATGTGACCAAGGTTACTAAGGTGAGCAAGGCTCCGTTTGACACCCCGCCCCAGATCGCTGCAGCGGCTCCACGCCGGTGTAGGACCCAGCCGGCGCTGATAGCCACAACCAGAGCCAGAAGTCCTGCGGTGGAGATACCATCAAAGACGCGCTTAACGTCATGCATGTGCTGGAGTTCTCGCTCGTTGAACGCCGGCTCTCCGTTGGGAAGCTGGAGCGTCTCCAGGCGCATGGTGTCGCGGGGAAGATTTAGGAACGCGATGCAGGCACGGGCCAGGGCCAGCCGTTCGGATCGCTGCAAGCCATAGGTATCTTCTGGGAAACCAGGATGCCGGTATTCCCAAACTGGAAACCAGGGCAAAGTTAGCAGACGTACAGCCAGCACGATCAACACCACGGGTACCGCAAGGATGATCAACCAACGCATCAACCCGCGCATTCGAGCTCCTTGTGAGGAGATGCCTCCATAGGCTATGAGGTCTATACCCAGGGACAACGTTCCGATTTCATACTGCTCAATGTGCCGCGAAGAGACTCCAGGGCGGACCCGGAGATGCACGCGCTCTATTATACCAGAAACCCACAAAATGTAGAATCCAAAAATGGCTAAATACCTCAAGTTTAATTTAGGTTAGAATGTATATGCGCATACACACGATCTATACCGGATAAGTATTTACATTGTTGCACCCTACTCAATTTGAGTATATGTATAGCACCCGCGTAAGAAGCTCGCGTCGCGACAAATCGGCTACCGAAACCGCCCTCGCTACCTCAAAACGTGTCTACTGGAGACCCCCTAATGCGTCCAAGCCCCCTTGGAACCGTTAACAGATTAGTTGCATAACCGTCATTTTTACCCCAATGGTAGCTGTGCTATAATGATGCTCAATGACCCAGATAACCATCAAAGGAACAGCTCAAGGGCTCCGAATGCGAGCGCACTCGGAGAACTGGACAGAGATATTGCGCGATCTAGAGCATTTTTTCCAGAACTCGGGAGATTTCTTCCATGGCGGGCGCGTCATTCTGGAACTGCTCAACGAGCAAGCGTTGGATAAGCCAACCTTTGTCCGACTTAGAAAGATTCTCGAAGATCGCGATCTGCAGTTGTGGGCGGTGACGGGCGGCAATCCGGCAACCCAGCACCTGATCCGTGAGCAAGGGATCCGCACGCGGCTGCCCCAGGATGTGGCCAAACCTAAACCTAAATCCAGCTCTCAAAGCAACGGTATCTTCGTTGAAAAGACCATTCGCTCCGGGCAACGGCTGGAGTCTGTCGGACACGTCACGGTGCTGGGAGACGTCAATCCTGGCGGCGAGGTCGTCGCCGCCGGAACCGTCGTGGTCTGGGGACACGTGCGAGGTGTCGTGCACGCCGGCGCGCTGGGAGATCGCCAGGCTGTGATCTGTGCGCTGGCCCTGGAACCGGCTCAGCTGCGCATCGCCGAGCTTATCACGCGGGCCCCAGAGGGCGGACAACTACGCCCTGGACAACCTGAGATCGCCCGCATTCAAGATAACGTGATTATCGTAGAACCTTGGACAGTGCGAGGAGGATAGAATTGGCGGGTAAGATTATCACCATCACCTCGGGGAAGGGTGGCGTCGGAAAAACCACCACGGCTGCCAACTTGAGCGTGGGGCTGGCCATGTTGGGCAAAAGCGTGATCTGTATCGATGCAGACATCGGGCTCCGCAACCTGGACGTCATGATGGGGCTGGAAAACCGCATCGTCTACGACATCGTGAATGTCATCGAGGGCTACTGTCCGCTGCGCAAAGCCCTCGTGCGCGACAAACGATTCTCCCAGCTCTTTCTGCTCCCCGCCGCGCAGACGCGGGACAAGCGTGCCATCTCCGAGCAGGACATGGACGGCATCGCGCATCAGGCGGCGGAACGGGCCGACTACGTGATCATCGACTCGCCTGCCGGGATCGAACATGGGTTTCGCTACGCCGTCACGCCGGCTGATCTGGTCCTCATCGTCACCAACCCAGAGGTCACGGCTGTGCGCGACGCGGATCGCGTCATCGGCCTGCTGGAAGCCGAGGGTCACGCCTCCGCCAACCTGATCATCAACCGGATCAAGCCGGAGCTGGTTCGCCGCCACGAGATGTTGGATGCCGAGGCCATCGTGGATCTTTTGGCGATCCGGTTGATCGGCATTGTGCCGGAAGATACGAACATCCTGAGTGCGAGCAACCGGGGGGAGCCTGTGGTACTCAACGACCGTTCCGACGCCGGTGAAGCGTTTAGAAACATCACTCACCGACTCGACGGGGAGGAGGTGCCCTTCATGCCCTTGAAGTCACCCTCGCTCCTGCAACGCCTGTTCGGTTTACGTTCTTGACATGTGCACAACAAGGGGGCAACATGCGACTGTTTGATTGGCTCCGCAAGGGTAAGAAACAGAGTGGGAAGGATATCGCCACGCAACGGCTGCAACTGGTGTTGGCCCACGACCGCGCCAACATTTCGCCGGGCATGCTGGAGACCCTCAAGGACGAGATCATCGCCGTCATCTCCAAACACCTGGATATTGAAACCAGCAAGGTCGACGTTAACTTCAGAGAGGATCAGCGCCGGACCCGGCTCGTGGCAGATATTCCTCTGAAATCGCCGCGACGGCACAGTTGAATCACACACTTAACCCATGAATAGATCGCTCTGGCAGTATTTTGATTGGAGTTTGCTCCTCATCGCGGTTGTGCTGACCACGTTGGGCGTGGCGATGATTTACAGCGCCACCCTGGACAATGAATCTCTCCCCGACGCCTGGCGCAACCAGGCCCTCTACGGCGCTATCGGGCTGGTGGTGATGATCCTGGTTTCACTCATCGACTATCGCTTGTTGGAAAGCCTCCAGTGGCCCCTGTACCTTCTGGCGTTAGCCCTGTTGATCTTCACCTTGCTCTTCGGCAGCAGCGAGATTGCCGATGTGCAGCGCTTCATCTACGTCGGCGGCGTCTCCGTGCAGCCCTCCTTCCCCGCCCTGATGCTGCTGATCATCAGCCTCGCCGGATTATTGGCCCAGAACGCGCCCCAGCGCCCTGGCCCCAACGCCTTCTTGCTCTCCCTGGGTCTGACGGGCGTTGCAGCCTTCCTGGTCTATCGCCAACCTAACCTCAGCACGGCCACGCTTTACGGCGCCGTCTGGAGCGCCATGATTTTCTCGTCAGGCATGAACCTGTCTTATCTGGGCGGCCTGATGCTCGGTATGGTCGCCGTGTTTCCCATGATGTTGCCCGAGCTGCCCGACTATATGCAGGCTCGGATCCGCAATTTCCTCGACCCGACCCGTGATCCTTGGGCGCAGTACAACCTCGACCAGGCGCTGATCAGCATCGGCTCCGGGGGGTTCTGGGGCAAAGGGTTCGCGGCCGGCACGCAGAGCCAGCTGCACTTTCTCCGCGTACGCCACACCGACTTCATCTTCTCGGTGATCTGTGAGGAGCTGGGCTTTGCCGGCGCCTTGCTGGTCCTGGGCCTGTTTGGGTTGCTGCTCTGGCGGCTGCTGCGCGCCGCTGCCCTATCCGCCGATCTGACCGGACAGCTCATCGTCGTCGGCGTCACCACGTACATCTTCTACCAGCTGATTATCAATATTGGAATGAACCTCAGCCTCGTGCCGGTGGCCGGGTTGCCCCTGCCCTTCACCAGCAGCGGCGGGACGTCGTTGGTCATCACGTACGTTGGGCTAGGTCTTGTCGAGAGTGTCGCCATGCGGCGCCGGCGCCTGGAATTCTGAGCGCAGCCACGCATTTATAGCCCACGCCAACCCACACGGTGGGACGCTGGAAATCGGATTTTTTGGAAAAATCCGATTTCCAGCGCTTATGGGGGTTTGGTGTGATTTAGATACGATTACCCTGCCGCTTGATCCGTTTCACAATCCATAGTCCGTGCTATAATAGGCACGGTCTCAACAAAGAAAACGCAGAAAAGGAGAGAATCATGACCGTTCGAGTTCGCTTTGCCCCGAGTCCCACGGGGTATCTCCATATCGGCAACATTCGCACGGTTGTCTACGATTGGCTATTTGCGAAGCAGCACGACGGCAAAATGGTCCTGCGCATTGAGGATACGGACCGGACACGTTACGTGCCGGACGCCGTGAACTTCATCAAGGATAGCATCCAGTGGTTGGGCATGGACTGGGACGAAGGCCCCGATATGAGTGGCCCTTATGGGCCCTATACCCAATCAGAGCGACTTGAGATTTATAAAGAGAGGGCCGAAAAGCTTATCGATAAGGGGTGGGCTTATCGGTGTGACTGCTCCCCGGAGCGCCTTACGCGCGTGCGTGAGGCCCAGCGTGCGTTGGGCAAGCCCCCCATGTACGACGGACACTGCCGCACCCGGTCAGCCGATGCTATCTCCCCAGATGCGCCCCACGTCATCCGTCTTAAAGTCCCCGAAGAAGGCGAGACGCTGGTCAACGACCTTCTACGGGGCGAGGTCGCCTTTGAGAACAAGCTGATCGACGACCAGGTACTGCTGAAATCGGACGGCTTCCCAACCTACCACCTCGCCGTGGTCGTGGACGACCATCTGATGAGGATTACACACGTCTTGCGCGGTGACGACTGGCTGCCCAGCGCGCCCAAGCACATCCTGCTCTACGAAGCCTTTGGGTGGGAACCGCCGGTTCTCGTCCACGTGCCGTTGGTCTTGGGCGAGGATGGCAGGAAATTGTCTAAGCGGCACGGCGCCGTCTCCATTGAGGATTTCCGAAAACAAGGCTACCTACCCGAAGCCGTCTTCAACTTTTTGGTCCTGCTGGGCTGGGCTCCCGGGGAGGGCGACGAACAGGAGATTTTCCCACGCGACGAACTCATCGAGCGTTTTGAGCTCTCTCGCGTCAAACTCTCACCGGCGGTCTTCTCCTACGACAAGTTGGATTGGATGAACGGCGTCTATATCCGCGAGATGAGCCAAGAGGAGCTCCTCAAGCGCCTTATTCCTTTCTGGCAAGAGGCCGGACTGGTGCCCAGCCCGGTCACGCCAGAGGTGCTCTCCACGCTGGAGATTATCGTGCCGTTGATTCAGGAACGGATCAAGCGCCTGCGGGACGTT
Organism: Anaerolineae bacterium; assembly: GCA_034437255.1. GTDB lineage: Bacteria > Chloroflexota > Anaerolineae > B4-G1 > SLSP01 > G713. Next base: position 23,906 of record DAOTUH010000180.1, on the reverse strand, counting down.
ATCGAACTGACCGATTTCATCTTTGAGGAAATTGAGACGCCCGAGGCCGAAAATCTCATCGGCAAGAAGATGACGGCCGAGGAGAGTCTGGAGGCCCTGCGCGCGGTCCACGAGCTGCTGTGCAATCTCGTGACCTTTGACGCGGAGACTATGGAACCGGAGATGCGCCAGTTGGCCAAAGCTCTCGACCTGAAGGCCGGGCAGCTCTTCAACATCGTGCGCGTCGCCACCAGTAACAAGCGCGTCGCCCCACCGCTCTTTGGCAGCATCGAGGCCCTGGGACGAAAGACAACGCTCCAACGTCTCTCCCGTGCTGAGAAAGCGCTGGAGGATTATCTGGAGGAATCAGCGTAGAGCGCTCAACGTTCTCATATCTGAAATTGACAACGCTCCTCGTTTCCAAAAACGGGGAGCGTTGTGTGTGAAACATCTTCGGCCTGAGAGATCATGTCTCAGCCAGAGGCCGATACACACCTTTCAGTCCTCGGGTAACAGCACCAACCACTGGCCAATTTTGATATCTTCGTACGAAGCGGCCGGTATCTGATTCAAGTCAGCCAGCACTTCCACGGTCAGGCCGAAGGCGTGAGCGATGCTGTAAAGCGTTTCCTTGGTCGAGACAAAATAGGCCGTCTTCCCGACCGGAGGTGATACCGGGATGTGAAGAACGGTGCCCATTCTGACTGATTCGACATCCTCAATATTGTTCGCGTCTACAATGGCTTCGACGGTGGTGCCGAACATTTTGCTCAGCCGATAGATCGTCTGTTTCGGTTGAATGCGATAGTAGACACTATCCGGTTCCGGTTTGATGGGTTCCGTGATGACTTCGCTTAACGGTGGCAGGGGTGCCGGAGATATGGGCAAAGACGTCGGTGTTGGCCCTGAGGTCGGCGTCGCGTCCGCCGTTGGTGTTGCAACAAGCGTTGGTGTTGCGTCCTCCATGGGGGTAGGCTCAGGTGTCGGGGTGTTCTCAATCGGCTCTTCCTGTACCGTGATGAAAAAGAGGCCGGGTAAATCCACGTCCAGCGTCTCCCCTTGTAAATCTCTGATAATAATTGAGGAAACACTAATCTCTTCTTGGCCTACGGCCACCGAACGCAGTGGAATCATGCACAACTCCAAACGTCCTTCACTCTGAGCAAGGTTAAGATCTTTTGCGCTAAAATGCAAGATACCAGATTCGTCAACCTCGTTTTGCAGTATCTTGTCGGTTGGGAGGTCAGAGGTAACCTCAATCTCCTCAGTCTCTGGTTCCGCATCAACTACTTGTAAGTAAAGTATAGGCAGCTGGGCCTCTATCTGTATTTCTCCAATGGTCTGCTCGCCTACCAGCTCAATCTTTACTGGAAGTATGTTCCCGACCTGGACTTTATCACCTCCGGTCAGCAGCATTCCGATCTTATCGGAGACCGGGGGTACTGTAGCTGTCGGCAAGGGAGAGTCCGCGGCCGTCTGAGCTCCAGCCGACTCATTCTCCTCTGCTGCCACCGAGTCTGTCTCTGCCGTGTCCTCTCCGCTGCAACCGGTAAGCAACATGATCCCCAAGATAACCGCGAGAGCCAGCCATCGTACGTGAAATCCCTTATCCACCCATTTCCTCCCTAGACTTCATACCGGGACCGCGTTTGTCTTTGCGCCGATACCCTTTCCCTAACATGCCATACACGCAAGGGATCCTCTCAATCATTTGGAGGACTTTCCTCAGATTACCCTTTCTATCCTGATTGAGAAGATGCCACGCAAGTGCTGCGTAAGCTCTATTTTCATGACGCGAGGAAGCCCGTGGACAGGAGCTAATCGCGGGCACATCGTAGGATCAGTCGTCACATTAGAATTATCATATATCAAATTGTCGCAGAAAACAAATAAGAGGATATGTGGAGGGACACAACGACCCAAGCGGAGGCTTCTGATGTCTCGTCGCTTAATGCCTTCAACAGAAAAAGGGCCAGAAATCTCTGGCCCTACCCGATACAGCAGACATTTACCGTTCTGCCAGCTTCTGATCTAGCATCACCAAGCTGTTGACGTGATCCCCGACCTTTTCCAACAGATCGACGAGCTCACGGGCACTGTCCTCTTCCTCAACCTGTTCTGTGATGAACCACTGGAGCTCAACTTGTGCGGCGTAATCATCGACATCAAGCGCCAGCTCATACAACTGGTGGATGGATGCGGTGACTTTCTGCTCATGCGCGTAGACGGCCTCAAAGACCTCTAGCAGCGTCCCAAAATCGACCGGCGGTTGCTCAATAGCCTGCAGCATGACGCGACTGCCACGCTCGACGACGAAATCGAAGAGACGCATCGCGTGCTCCTGTTCCTCCACCGCTTGCCTGCGCATCCAGTGGGCGAACCCCGACCACCCCTCCTCCTCACAATAGGCGGACATGGCGAGGTAGAGATAGCCTGAATAGAGCTCTTTCTTGATCTGTTCGTTGATCGCAGCCTGCAGTTTCTCACTCAACATTGTTTCACTCTCCTTTGGTATGCGATTTGATTACGGTTTGGCGAGAGACGTGATGCTCTCCCCACCCATTATAACACAGATTCCCTATTTTTGGTATTTTTAAGACACAAATAGGACAAATAAAGAAGGTGGAAGCCGCAGTGCAAAAAGTGGATGGCCCAGGGTGATGTACTCAAGGCTTTAACAGTGGCGCCAACGCTTTATAGACCTGCTCCCATTCCGCCATGGAGAGAGATTCCGCCCGGCGCGTGTGTCTGACAGGAACGTTTTCAAAGGCCCGCTCGACCTCGTGGGGATCGAGATCTAGCGTGCTCGCCAGGGTGTTGCGCAATTGCTTGCGGCGTTGGGCAAAACCGGCCCGCACGATATCGAAGAAGCGCGCGACGTCAGCCACGTCGATGGGCGGGTGCTCATAGAGATCCAGTCGCACCACGGCCGAGTCCACACGGGGCATGGGATAGAAAGCGCCCCGCGACAATTTGAAGAGGATGCGCGGCTCGCCGTAGAAGTGCATGGCCACAGAGAGCACGCTCATCTTGCCGGACGCAGCGACCATGCGTTTGGCGACCTCGTACTGCACTGTGAAGACCATGCGCGCCGGTCGCACCGCCGCCTCCAGGAGATGCTGGATCACGGCCGAGGTGATGTAATAAGGGAGATTTGCGATCACCAGATACTCATCGAGTCTGGGGGCCCAGAGCGGTGACGCGACCTCGTCGGATGGCGCATTCAAGAGCGTTGCAGGGTCCAGCTCCAGGATATCGCCGTGGATAATCTCCACGTTGGAATACGGTTCCAGCTCCTCATGAAGGACCGGGATCAGGTGGGAATCGGTCTCCACGGCGAGCACGTGACCGGCCTGTTCTGCCAGCGGCGCGGTCAGCGTGCCAACCCCTGCTCCGACTTCCAAAACCGTGTGCTCGGCCCCGACCTCGGCTTCGCGCACGATGCGCGTGGGCACCTGGGGATGCACCATGAAGTTTTGCCCCAGGGAGCGCCGTGGACGCAGGCCGTGCCGCTCTAGCACGCGACGGGGATTGGCGTCAGCCATCGGTGTCAGGGGCCCAGATAGTTGATCCGATCCGGGACGGGCGTCAGGAGATAAACCTCTACCCACGAATACCAGAGCTGGAGGTTGGCGTCGCTATATCCAAGGTCGATGCGCTTGCCCTTGATCGCGCCGCCTGTATCTGCGGCCAGACCGACGCCGTAGCCGGGCACGTAGACCTCGCTGCCCAGGTTAATGTAGCTGGGATCGACGGCCACAATCCCGTCTCGCATCTTGATGCCGGTGGCCGTGTACCCGTAGTGGGGATTGTCCCGTGAAACGCCGGCGGTTGAAGCGCTGTACGAGGTGGCCAGCATCTTAAACGATCGCCAATACTCGACGACGCCGGACGACGTCTGCAACTGGCGCACGACCACCTTGGTGCCGTAGCCCATCACGCGGTTGGTAGGCGCCAGCACCACGCTTTCACCCTCCACCTGCCGATCTACAATCTGACCGTCCTCGTAGCGCAGCCGGATGCGGCGCTCCAGCACGCCAGGCTTGCCCTCTTGCGTCAATCCTTGATGATCGATCTCCATGTTGGGATCGGGCTGCCAGACCGTGTCGAAGGGAATGGGGCTCTGTTCCACCATCACGCTCTCCGTGACGCGCACAACCCGGATCTCCGCCCCTTCGCCCAGGGACGTATCCAACGCCGGGATTGTGTAGTCCTGCCCGCTAAGGATGATGCCCAGATCCGCCAACACCTCGCCGGCGTGATCGCGGTGTGTGCGCGTGCGCAGCGTGTGCCTATCGACCTGGACGCTGACGGGAATCGACCGCTGCAGGCGGATGTGCAGGCCGCTCTGAACCGGCGTGGCGGGGTCAGGATAGACACGATCGGCGCGATAGAGCTGGATATCGTTCTCCAGCAACACCTCGCCTACCGTCTGCGCGTTGGTGTAAAGCGACGTCTGTATGGCGCCCTCCTCCAGCACCACAGGGATGCCGCGCTTGACGACCAGGCGGAAGCGGGTATCCAGGGGGTCGGTCGCCAGCGGAGGGTGCACGTTGAAAGTGTCGTGCGCGCCTAGCTCGACGTCCATCTGCGCCAGTAGATCCGGTGGAGACTCCTCGTGAACGTACGCGATGCGCTCCCGGCCATCCACCACGAAGACTACGGGATGCGCGTGCTGGATATTCACCATCATCTCCGGTTCTAGGGCCGTCTCCAGGTCGGGAGACAATCGGTCCTCGGGACGCAGTGCCAGGCCCAGATCTGCCAACAACAGTTCCACCGTTGGCTGATGGGTGCGTACAACGCGCGTCTCATCATCCACGACGAGCGTGATGGGTGTCAACGTCGCCCGGTAACCGGCAGCGAGGCCGGTCAGGGCCAGCAGTGCCACTAAAAGAGCGATCCAGCGATTAGGTCGTTGCATCTTCTACGTCGTACTTTAACCTCGCTCTACGTTACGGGATCTAGATACAAAACAGGGGCGACAGCTAAACCATCGCCCCACCTGTGGCCTCTGAAGACGATGATCGAGAGGCACTGAGGGCCAGACACGCTGCGGCACCCAGACACCACACCTTACCGTTGCTTCCTCCCGGACCTGGCGGGGTTCGGAGGGCTCTGCTGCGCAGGCTCCAACCCTCAGCACCTCTCGACCATCGTGTTCCAAGTTCAACGGTATTATGTTAACGGAAAGCGGAGGAATGTCAAGAACACGAGATTTTGCCACGATCTCTAAACCGAGTACAATCAGAAAGTGCATTCGTCCGACAGAGATGAGGTTACAAGAGATACCTTTTGATCTGATTCATACCTCAATCCAGGCAACCGTTGATTACGGAATCGCGGCAATCGCTGGAAGGCCAAGTATCAGATGCAAACGCGTTCTGATACCAAAGTTCAAACAAACTTACGGAGAGAGCATAATGGACAATGCCAAGAAGCCATCTGAAAGTACAGAGTCCCCCGAAAAAGACACGTTGGAAAACGCGCGTAGTAGCTATCAAACTGCTATTGGCTTGTGGACTTATCAAGGAAGCCTCAACTGGAGCAGATTCAATATCATGCTGGCGGCCAATAGCATCATCATCTCTGCGATTAGCCTGACAATACAAGAAGTTGCAGACCACAAGGCTTTACCCGTTCTAGCAATATTGCTACCTATCATCGGCTTGATTTTATGCGTCGTCTGGATCTGCTTCGCCTCTCGTGGATTTGACTATCATGAATACTGGAGTTCACGCGCCCGTGAGCTCGAGGAGAAATTCTTAATCGAGACACCTCAAGTCGTGTCCCAAGCCAAATCTGTGCAGGAAGGGGGACGCATTGAATTTGGACCGTTATCGAAGTTTGGTGGTCAGAAACAGGTGACGTACTTGGTGATTGCTATGTTTGCGCTTGGCTTTGTCGTTGCACTCGGGTGGATGATTCCGCAACTGGTATAGAACTCCAGACAGCGGTTCTTCTATTAAGAAAGTCCTAAAAAACCATCACGTTTCACGCTTCGAAGGTTTCGCCTCATCTATAACATCTCTCTGACAGTAGAGTTCCATAATCGCCCGATCAACACTTGTCAGCGCAACGAAAAGCTCTATAATAGAAAGGTCGTAGATTAACTGCCTAAACATAGAATATGAGCAAGGCCCGTGGATGAGTTTCAGGAGGTACGATTCATGCCGCTGTACGAATACAAATGCAACGAATGCGGATTGCGCTTTGAGCGCCGTCAGAGCTTCTCCGATCCTGCCGTGGATACGTGTCCAGAGTGTGGCGGTGAGGTCGTGCGGCTGATCCAACCCGCCGGCATCATCTTCAAGGGGTCTGGGTTCTACGTGACGGACAACCGGGCGAAATCATCGACAGCCACTCCTGGCACACGTCAAGATAGCACAGAAACCGAGAGCAGCGCTTCGTCTGCTAAAAAAGAGACCAGTGCATCGGATAAGAGCGACAAGACGACGTAAGCACGCGCGTTCAATTCTCCAACATAAGAGCGGGACCGTTCGAGTGGACGGGCCCGCTTATTTTTGTTGGAGTCTCAGCTCAGACGTTGACCATCTCCGCCATGGTCACGCCCTCGCCCCCCTCACGAGGAGGAGCAGACTTGTAGGATGAGACCAGCGGATGCCCCGTCAGGAACTCCCGCACGGTCCGCCGGAGGACGCCGGTGCCTTTCCCGTGGATAATGCGTACCCAGGGCAGCGTCGCCATGGCAGCATCGTCCAGGTAACGATCCAGGCGGTGGCGCGCCTCTTCAGCCGTCAGGCCCCGCAGATCCAGCTCGATGCCCGGTGAGGGCTGTAAGGATTGCGTCACCGGGATGCGCTCTGGTTCCTCAGGCGCCTTGGGCTCAATCATACGCTCGAGGTCAGCCAGCGGCACGCGGGTGTGCATCGCCCCGGCCTGCACCTCAGCCTCATCGCCCTCCAAGTCCAGAACTGTGCCCTTCATATCCCAGGAGCGAACGCGCACCGTGTCGCCCACTCCGATGTCTCCCGTGCCGCCATCCGACGGCACCGACGACTCTTCAACCAGCGGCTCCGGCGCAAGCGCCGCAACCTGGGTCTCGAACTGCTTGGATGCGGTTTCAGCCTCTTCCAGCACTTCGCGCGAGCGGTCTGTAGGCACCCCAAGCTGAAGCCGGCGCCGCAAGTCGCGGATCTCCCGGCGCAGCGCGTCCAACTCGCGGTGGGCCTGCGACTCGACCTCGTGCAGAATCTCGCGGCGCTCCTCGTCGATGTTCGCCAGACGCTTGCGCAACGTCTGCGCCTGGGATTCCGCCTTTGATTGCGCTTGCCGCGATGCGTCGCGGGCACGTGCTTCCTGGATGCGCAGCCGGTGGAGATCGTCTAACATCTCGTCGGCGCGTAGCGACTCGCCGGAGATCATCTCCTCGGCCGCGTGGACGACGGACTCCGGCATGCCCAGGCGCCGCGCGATGGCGAAGGCGTTGGAGCGCCCCGGCAGGCCGATGGTCAGCCGGAAGGTGGGCGCTAACGTCTCCGTGTCGAACTCCATGGAGGCGTTGCGCACGCCGGGCACGTTGTGGGCGTAGAGCTTCAGCTCGGGATAGTGCGTGGCGACGAAGGCAGTGCAGCGCCGTTCACGAAAGGCCTCCAGCAGCGCGCGGGCCAATGCCGAGCCTTCGGCGGGATCGGTGCCCGCGCCCAGCTCGTCGAGCAGCACCAGCGCGCGGTGATCCGTGGTCTTGAGAAAAGAGAGAATGTTATCCAGATGCGACGAGAAGGTGGAGAGGTTCTGCTCAATGGACTGCTCATCGCCGATATCGGCGTAGACTGCCTCAAAGCAGGAAAGGACGGCGCTCTCCTCCGCCGGAATATGCAGACCGGCCTGGGCCATCAGCGTCAGCAGGCCCACAGTTTTAAGCGTCACGGTTTTGCCGCCGGTGTTCGGTCCGGTGATGACCAGCACGTGGGTCGCGTCGTCTAACTCCACGTCCACCGGAACGACGGTTTCGGGGCCGAGCAGCGGATGCCGCGCTTCGCGCATGCGCACGACGGTGCCCGGATGCAGATTTCCCTGCTGCGGGTCCGGCGGCGCCTTGGGGATCGCCACCAGCTCCGGTTCCGTGGCGAGGAGCGCTTCGGCGTAACGCGCCTTTGCCAGCGTCAGGTCCAGATCCGCCAGAGCCTCCACCGTGGCGTTGATCTCATCGCCTATCTCGCGGACCTGCTGGGTCAACACGATTAACAGGCGCCGCATCTCCTCTTCTTCGGCCAGTCTGAGCTCACGCAGCGCGTTGTTGAGCTCCACCACGGCCAGAGGCTCCATAAAATAGGTGACGCCACTGGAGGAGCGATCATGCACGATGCCCTCGACCTTGCTCTTGTAACTGGCCTGCACAGGGATGACGTAGCGGCCCTCTCGCCGGGTGATAACGGACTCCTGCAGATAGGGCGCCACCGAGGACGATCCGAGCAACCGCTCCAACTTGTTCAGGACGCGCTTCTGCGAGGTATCCATCTCTCGGCGGATGCGCGCCAGTTCCGGCGAGGCGTCGTCGCGGATGTCGCCGCGATCCGTCAACACCTGCGTGATGGCCTCGACCAGCGCATTCTGCGCCTCGATGCGCCAGGCGATATCGGCCAGGCCCGGGAACTGCGCTTCAAGCCGTGTAAGCCGGCGCTGTACCTGCTGCGCCGCGCGCAGCGTATCCCGTACCTGCAACAATTCCGTCGGGTCGAGTGTCAGGCCGTGATGCGCTCGATCCACCAGAGGCCGGATGTCGGAAATCCCACCTAATCCAAATTCGGGATGAGCCTCCAACAACGCCCGGGCTTCCGTGGTCAGCCGCAAGCGTTCTCGTGCTTCGCGGATATGCGGTGTGGGTTCCAGGGTCTTGACCAAGGCTGTCCCGCCGGAGAAATCTGTGTGACGGGTCAAGCGATCCAATATTTTCGTATATTCTAATGTTTTCCAATGACGATTCATGTCTCCTCAAAAAGTCATCTTGACACAATCGACCAAGGCCAGACGGCTGATTATGCCTCTGGCGGGCGAATGATGTTGTCTGTAGAATTGATACGTCGGCTGTGAGCGTTAAAGTGTCAGCGGCAAGGGCTGGCGTCCCAGGACAAAGGGCAAAAACTGGTTGAACCCCCGCAGCACAGGACGCAGGTACGCGGGTGAGAGACTTGCGTTGTAAACGGTGGTCATGCGCTGCCAGGGGCCTGCCTGTTGCCAACTCACGCTGGCGGTCACACGCCAGAGATTGACGAGAACCGCGCACACCACAATGCCCAACCCGATCCCCAACAGCCCGCCCAACACGCCGTCAACGATGCCAAAAGCAGGGAAGGGGTTCTCTTCAAACGCAAGTTGAAAGAGCAGATGATAGATGATCCACGTGCCGGCCACGAAGGCAAGAAAAGCGCCAACTTGCAGCAGTTGAATCGATTTACCACTCCCTCCCAGTGATTTGGTAATATTGAGCCCAATATCTTGAGCACCGCTAAGAAATAGATCTACCAATCCGCCAAGGAGCACGGAGATATAGAAACCAAACCAAGAGATCAACATGCCAAAGGTTTGTCGATAGAAACCCCACGCTGCGAAAGCCGCGAGTATTAGAAAAGCAAAAACGTCTAGCGCGCTTAACATGTTGTTACTCCTCTCTCAAGAACGAGAAGCCCTTGAATATGTCCACCTACTGAAAAACCGGCGGTAATCCGGCTTTTACGAAGAACGGATAGATCAAATAAAGATAGGCCGAGAGAAAACTGTTGGCGAGCGGCCCGATGCGCGAACTGGCCCACATCGTGTAGATATTGCTGTAGGTGTCGAAAGGCTGCCACATCTCACTGACCATATATCCTATGCCCCGGTACACCATAGCCATACTTGCTATGGCTATGGGTATCCCCACCACTGCGCCAAGCACCGCGTCAAGAAATCCTATCTTTGGGATCGAAGTATCTGGATAGGCAATACGGCTCACGATGAAGAAAACCAACAAAATGGACAAGTAAAGCAAAATGAACACCAATGCCTCGAACCAGAGGGTGTTGTGGCCGATGGCTTGCAGACGATATGCCACCTCCTCGTAGGCCAGGGCTGAGATAAGCGTGGCAACGTAGGTCCCGGCAAGCAGGAATGCCGCGCCGATAAGCCGGCGATAGATACCTAATATGATCAGCAGCAATCCCAACAAGACGAGCAGTGCATCCAGAAACATAGGTTCTCCTTTTACGCCGGCCTATTCGCCAGGCGCAGCGTAGAAAATCCGATAGATCCGCCCCGCCCCATCATCCGAGACAAAGAGACTGCCTTCAGCTCCGGTTGCAACGTCAACCGGTCGTCCCCAATGCGTACCGTCAGCACGGAGCCAGCCAGCAGCGAAATCCTCTACGCCCTTGGGTGTCCCATCCTCCAGGGGTATCCGCACCACCTTGTACCCCGTGGGCACCGTCCGGTTCCAGGAACCATGAAACGCTACGAAAAGATCGCCCCGATAGGACTCAGGGAACTGGTCGCCGGCGTAGAAACCCAGGCCCAGCGGCGCGGAATGCGCCTGCATCTCAACGGCGGGATCCAGCACGCCCTCACAATCCCCCTCCTCACCAAACTCGGGATCGACGATGCGGCCTGAGTGGCAGCGCGGCCATCCGGCGTCGGTGCCGGACGAGATCAGTCTGTAGATCGTCTCCGGTGGCTGATCATCCCCCAGCCAATCCCGTCCGTTGTTGGTTGCCCAGAGTTCGTCGGTGCCGGGTCGGAAGGTAATGCCCACGGCGTTGCGTATGCCCTCCGCGTAGATCTCCCCGCTGCTCCCGTCGGGATTGTAGCGCATGATGGTCGCTCGCCGCTCGTCCTCTTCGACGCAGACGTTGCACGAAGAGCCGATGGAGACAAACAGCGTCTCAAAATTCGGGCTGAAGAGCACCGTGCGCGTGGTGTGCCCGTTAGAAGGCAACCCATCGATGACGATTCGATACTCCGTCCAGACCTCAGTGACGTCCTCCGGCGGATAGAAGCGCAGTATGCGCGTCGTGTCCCCCACGTAGAGCGAACCGTCCTCGTAGAACGCGAGGCTGCTGGGGGACTGCATACCCTCTTCGGCGACCACTTCAACATCGTCAGCCACGCCGTCTCCGTCACGATCCGGCAGCCGTACGATCCGCTGGGCGCCTCGTTCCGCCACGTAGAGTTGCTCGTCGGGTCCTACCGCCATCATGCGCGGATTTAGCAAGCCCTCGGCAAAGACAGAAATGCCAAATCCCTCCGGTAGATTGATGGTCTCCTTGGGCGGGACGACCACGGTTGCCATCGCGTCCGCTGTCGGTTCCGACGTCGGTTCCGATGACGACTCGGACGTCGGCACGGCGGTTGCTGTGGCGACGGAGGTCGCCGTCGGCTGCGGTGACGTTGGTGTCGCCGTTGAAAGTGGCTCCGCCGTCGGGGCCGGCGTCTCGGTGATGGACTGCTGTCCAACCGGCATCACCACACCCCGCAGCAGCCCGCAAGACGAGAGCCCTGTCACTCCCACCAGACTAACCATGATCAACATCTTGTGTCTCCAACTCATATCACCCTCCCTGCGTCGCCTTTCATAAGCAGTATAACTTCGTCAGGCCAAGAATCAAGAAACAGCCCCGCCGACGCCATACATTGCGTCCACGGGGCTGTGTCGAGGTTGTATCAGGCGTGTCAGGCGGGAACCTTCTCTTCCTCCTGATCCTCTGACGCCAGCGCATCCAGGGAGATGATATCGCCACAGACCGTACACTCGGCCTCGTTTTTGCGCGCCTGAACCAGCATCCCGCCACACTCAGGGCACGGCTGCCGCAACGGGCGCTTCCAAGACGTGTACTCGCATTCCGGATAGTTCGAGCAGCCGTAGAAGACGCGGTTGCGTTTCCGCGTGCGCCGCACCACGATCTCACCGTCCTCGCATTCGGGACACTGAACGCCGATCTTTTCCAGCCACGGCTCGGTGTGACGACAGTCCGGGAAGTTCGAGCAGCCGATGAACTTGCCGTAGCGGCCCCATTTGATGATCAACGGTTCTCCGCATTTGGGACAATCCCGGCCCACGTACTCCTTCTGCTTCATCTTGGGGATCGCCTCTTCGGCCTTCTCCAGCGACTTCTCGAAGGGCCCGTAGAACTCACGCAGCAGCGAAACCCACTCTAGATCTCCGTCGGCAATTTCGTCCAACTCGCTTTCCATCTTGGCGGTGAAATCGACGTTGATCAGATCCGGGAAGTGCTTCACCAGCACGTCGTTGACCAGGAACCCGGTCTCCGTCGGCTTGAGGCGCCGCCGCTCCCGCTCCACGTAACCGCGCCGCTGGACGGTTGAGAGGATCGACGCGTAGGTAGAAGGGCGCCCGATCCCGTACTTCTCCAACGTCTTGATCAGCGAAGCGTCGGAGTAACGTGCCGGGGGCTGCGTGAAATGCTGCTCCGGCAGCAGGCGCACCAGATCCAGCAGATCATCAACCTTCAGCGGCGGCACCGGCTGCGATTTCTTTTTCTTCTCGCTGCTCTCTTCATCTTCTGTCCGTGTCTGTTCTTCGTAGACGACGAGGAAACCGGGGAACCGCAGGACCGAACCGGAGGCCCGGAACAGATAGGGCTTCTCCTCACCGCGTCCCGCCAGGATGCTGACACGACGGGTGTCATAGATCGCCGGGTTCATCTGGCTGGCGATAAAGCGCCGCCAGATCAGGTTGTAGAGCCGATACTGGTCTCGCGTGAGATACTCCTTGATTTCGGTAGGCGTCCGCAAGACGTCGGTCGGGCGGATGGCCTCGTGGGCCTCCTGCGCGCCCTTCGTCTTGGTCTTGTACGTCGGCGGGTGCTGGGGCAGGAACTTGGCGCCGTACCGCTTATTGATGTAGTCCCGCGCGGCTTTCTGCGCTGACTCGGCGATGTTGGTGCTGTCCGTACGCATGTACGTGATCAGGCCCGCCGGCTTGCCGTTGCCCAGGTCGATGCCCTCGTAGAGCTGTTGCGCGATGCGCATGGCTTTCCGCGCCGAGAACCGCAGCTTGCGCGCGGCCTCCTGCTGCATCGTGCTCGTCGTGTACGGCGCCGAAGGCCGGCGACGGCGCTTGCCCTCGCGTACCTTGGAGACCACGTACTCGGCGCCTTCCAGGTCATCTAAAATGGCTTTGACCTGATCCTCGCTCGTCAGGTCGCTCTTCTCGCCCCGGATGCGCGAGAGCTCGGCGGTGAAGATCGGGTGCTTACCATCGATGGGCTTGTGGGGGCGTAGCTCGGCTTCCAATGACCAGTACTCTTCTGGCACGAAAGCTTGCCGCTCCCGCTCGCGCTCGACGATGAGGCGCAGGGCCACGGACTGTACGCGCCCGGCCGAGAGCCGGCTGCGGATTTTGCGCCAGAGTAGGGGGCTCAGCTTGTAGCCGACCAGGCGGTCCAGGATGCGACGTGCCTGCTGCGCGTCCACCAAGTCCATGTTGATGCCGTGGGGATCGGAGAACGCGCGCTCCACGGCGTCCTGCGTGATCTCGTGAAAGACCACGCGGTGCAGCCGCTCCTCCGGCACGTCCAGCACGGCGCCCAGGTGCCAGGCGATGGCCTCGCCCTCGCGGTCGGGGTCCGTCGCCAGGTAGATATCGGCAGAATCCTGCGCCTCGGCTCGCAGCTCCTTGACCACGGGCCGCTTCTCGTTGGGAATCCGGTAACGTGGCTCGAAGTCATTCTCCACATCCACGGAGAGCTTGGACCGGAGCAGGTCACGGACGTGTCCCACCGAGGCCTTCACCTTGTACTTCTTGCCCAGAATCCGGCCCACCGTGCGCGCCTTGGTCGGCGACTCCACGATGACCATCTTGCCCGTGGGGGGAGGCGGCTCCGGTTTCGGCGGCGGCGTCATCCCCTCGTGGAGCGGCGTCCATCCCATGCGGAACATATTCGTGCCGCAGACAGGGCAGGTGCCCCGGGTGCCGGGCTGCGCCTTCGCCGTAAAGACCGGCTCAGGATCGACCATCTCCTGCTTCTCTTTGCATTTCACACAATACGCTATTAACTTCGTTTTGTCAGACATACACACTTCCAATCGATCTGTGTCAAGATCGCTGATACGGTCAAACCTTCTTTTCGTAACCCTTCTCGCTATCCATGATACTGTGCTACCAGCACAAAATCATAAAAGAAAAGCGCCTCACTGTCAAGTGAGGCGCTTTTTGGGGGTATAGGACAAATTATTGGGGAACTGTAGCCGCGATTTCTGAATCGCGCACTCTGAAGCGCGAAATGGATTTCGCGGCTACTGTCATATACTCGTTTTTTGGTGCTTTGGAGGGGGTCAGACCATCAAAGCTTGTCCTCGCGCTCCTCCTCACGGAGCCGTCGGACGACCTCGCGCACCTGCTCGGCACGTTCGGGTGTGGTGATCAGCACGGCGTCGGGGGTGTCTACCACGATGAGGTTATCGACGCCCACGGTGGCGATGAGGTGGTCGCTGCGAGAGAAGACCATGGTGTCCGTCGTCTCCACGGCGATGTGATCTCCCCGGCTGACGTTGTGCTGCGCGTCGGCGAGCAGCAGCGCCTGCACGGCGTCCCAACTCCCCACGTCCGACCAGCCCATCTCCACGGGGATGACGGCCACGCGCTCGGCCCGCTCCATCACGCCATAGTCGATGGTCTCTTTCTCGATGGTCGGCCAGACCTGGGCCAGCGTCTCCTCGTAGTGGTCGTCAGAGAGCGCCACCTGCAGCTGCATCAGGGTGACGTGGAGTTCAGACATCAGCTTGTTCATCTCCTCCAAAATGCGCGACGCGCGCCAGACGAACATGCCGCTGTTCCAGGCGTAAGTGCCCTCGTCCAAGAAGCGTCGGGCGGTCTCCGCGTTGGGCTTCTCGGTGAAGCGCTCCACCCGGAAGTAGGAGAAATCGCCTTTCTCGCCCAGCCGCTCGCCGCGATTGATGTACCCGTAGCCGGTCGAGGGGAAGGACGGCGTGATGCCCAACGTCACCAGATAGTCCTCCTCGGCCACCTCACGCGCGGCGGTGAGAACGGCGCGGAAGGTCTCCTTCTTCTTGATGTAGTGGTCGGCGGTCAGGACGGCCATCACGGCGTCGGGATCTCGTTTGTGGAGATGAATAGCGGTCAACCCGATGCAGGGCGCGGTGCCCCGTCCGATAGGCTCGACGATAAAGTTGTCGCGGGGCAGTTCCGGCACCTGCTCGGAAAGCGGCTCGACCTGGTCGCCGGCCGTGACGACGAGGATGCGCTCCGGCGGCAGAAGTGGCAGCAAGCGATCCACAGACATCTGGAACATCGAGCGGTCTGCAAACAGTGATAGCATCTGCTTCGGATGCGCCTTGCGGCTCAGGGGCCACAGTCGCGTCCCGCCACCGCCAGCCATAATCACAGCAAAGAGATGATCTTGGTTATTCACGATGCCTCCCTCGATTTTGGATTTCGGATTTTCGATTTTGGATTTTCGACACGGCACTCCATTGCCTTACGTGCCTTACTACGAGCCCTTTTTGAATTTTGGTATGTGTTTTTCATCTTCTGCAACATTCCTAATAAGAGCGACATGGTTTAGGAGTCCCTGGCTCGTGAACTTCGGCGAAGGTGCGGTGTACCTCAGAAGACTAAACAGATATGTTGGATTTTGGAGTTGCGATATATGACACGTCGGATTCTCGGCTCAAAGGCCGAATTTCTCCAGCCAGGCCTCGAAGGTCCGCGCCTGCCGCGCACCGTATTTGGTAGCGACGTTTCTGCGTACCTCGTCGGGCGACCGCTGTCGCCAGAGCGTCTCAGGCAGCTTGCTGAAGAACAAGTCGGCCCAACTGATGATCTGGGCCTCGAGCGTCTCTGGGAAAACGTCACGAGGTGGCAGAGGCAGGTCTTTGGCAACGATTTCGTCCCCCGTGATCCCCAGGCCGACGTGGTTGGCTGCCACCTGCGCGTGACGCGACAGGCCCTCTGTTTCCAGAATCCGGCGACCTTCCTCCACGTGCGTGATGTATGGCAGCTCACCGTGACAACCCAGATGTGGGGCGTCCACGTTGACAATGCCGATATCGTGCAGCATTGCCGCCTCCTCAATAAAGCGGAGTTGCGCCGGGGCCAGCTGAAGGCGGCGCCCTACGCGGATGGCCATTGTTGTGACGCTGGCGACGTGGGGGAGATAGAAGCGGTACGTCAAAGAGTCAGGGGGAATATAGCGATGGATGATGGCAAAATAGTCAAGGCCGGACATGACGGTCCTCACGCTTTGGTCGCGTCGTCGATCTCGTATTCGACCTTGGACTCCCGGGCGATGACGTACTGGAGCGCACCGACCTGTCGTACCATGCCCTTCAATTCCATCATGACTAGCGTGCTGCTCACGTCCTTGATGGGCAGATCGATGGCCCGGGCGATAGCATCGACGTGGCATGGCTCGTGCGACAGCTGGTCGAAGATGGTGGCCTCAGTCGCGTTCTCGGGAAGCACGGCCCGCGCCACCTGTTTTTCGGCCAGTTGATCAAGATGCAGTGTCTCCAAGACGTCGCGCGCTTCGGTCACAACGTGGGCGCCGTCGCGGAGCAAGCGGTTGCAGCCCTTCGACGCCGGGCTGAAGATGTTGCCCGGCACGGCGAAGACCTCGCGGCCCTGGTCGGCAGCAAAGTCCGCCGTGATCAGCGCGCCGCTGCGCAGCCCGGCCTCCACAACGACCACGCCCCGGCTCAGCCCGCTGATGATGCGGTTGCGCGGCGGGAAGTTCTTGCCTTCCGGCTCCGTGCTCAGGGGATAGTCGCTGATTAGGGCGCCGTTGGCCGCGATTTTCTGCGCCAGGCTGCGGTGCTCCGGGGGATAGATACGATCCACGCCGCAGCCGAACACGGCGATGGTCCGACCGCCGGCCTTCAGCGCGGCCTGATGCGCGACGCCGTCGATGCCCCGCGCCATCCCGCTGACTACGGTGACGTGATTGCGTGCCAGCTCACCGGCCACTTGGCGGGTGACCTCCTTGCCGTAGGCCGTCGCTTTGCGCGTCCCGACTATCGCCACCGCCCACTCGTCAGCAGGCGTCAGCTCACCTTTGACGAACAACACGGGCGGCGGATCGGGGATCTGTTGCAGGAGTTCGGGGTAATTCGAGCTCTCCCAGGTCAGCACGTGGGCACCAGCGTCTTCTACTTTGCGCAGGACCTGGTCCAGATCGACCTGCCGGCGCACCTTAAGCAGATTTCGCAGCGAGCGGCTGTCTAGCGTCGCGTCTTCCAATTCTGCCCGGGGCGCTTCCCAGGCCGTGCGTACATCGCCAAAGATGCTTAAGAGGCCACGAAGGCGCACGGGGCCAATGCCGCGCACCAGATTGAAGCCAAGCCAATAACGCAGATCATCCATACGTCCTCTGCTGAAAAGAAAAACCGCCGATGTTTGCCGTTTCACATCGGCCGAAATCCGAGACTCATCACGAGACAAGCTCGATTCCAGACGCGCTCAGCGTTCCTCGCTTCGACAGAACCTGGAAGCGTTTCTCGTTTACATTCTCACGTATCTCAGATCATTCAAGCGCATCCCACAAGCCAGGTAGTAGCTGCACAACCATGCGTCCGGCGTCCAGATCCACCTCGCGTATCACGTCCTCAATGGCAGGGAGGAGGATCTCTCCGTGAAGTCCGTACACGACGTAGACGTCGTTAGCTCCCTGTGTGTCGAGAATCTCCACAAGCTCACCCAGATCTTCGCCGCTCTCAGTCTCGATCTGTAACCCGACCAGCTGGAACTCGTAGTACTCGTCCGTTTCGAGAGAAACAGCGTCCTCAATCGCAACTTCGACCAGCTGACCGCGTAACGCTTCAGCCGCGTCCCGATTCTCAACGCCCTTTAGGTGCAGCAACACGCGCTTCTTGTGAAGACGTGCTCTCTTCACCTCATAGCGGCGCCGGTCAGGTCCCACGTAGACGGCCGGCACCTCGGTGATGTGTTCTGGATAGTCGGTGAAGACCTCCATTCGCACCTCGCCACGGACGCCGTGGGGGCGTACAATGCGCCCAATCGCCAAAAAATGAGGCTCAGGCTGCTGATTAGGCATCTCCTGAGCCCCGAGTTTGGCCAATAGTCACAGCCTTCGTCATAGAATCTCCAGGGTGACCTTCTTCCCCATCTTGGCTGCAAGCACCCGCGCCAACGAGCGCATCGCGTTGATGGTTCGCCCTTTCCGTCCGATCATCCTCCCCATGTCCTCAGGAGCTACACGTAGCTCCAACATGATCGAAGTTTCCCCCTCAATCTCGGAGAGGTTGACCTCTTCGGGCTTATCCGCCAGCGATTTGACAATGTACTCAACTAGATCGTAGACCTTTGACATGGCGCTCCTCCTTTAACTTGATAAACGGGATAGGTAAACAAAAACGACGATGTTCGAAGTAAGGCTTTGCAGCCTACGCTTCTTCATGCCTACGTTCTTCCGTACGTATAATATTCGCTTCTTTACTCCGCCTCTTCTTCAGGCTCGGATTCGTCGGATTCTACGCTTTCCGTTTCGGTTTCTTCGCCAGCTTCAACAGCCTCTTCGACGTCTTCTTCCTCTTCGGCGCTCTCCTCGGCCTCAACGTCTGCTTCGGGTTCCGGCTCTATTTCAGGTGCTTCGGCCTCTTCGATCTTCTCCTCGGCTTCGACAGCCTCTTCAGCCTCTTCTTCTGGAGGTGCTTCCGCCTCGGCCACCAAGACTTCTAGAGATTCTCCAGCTCGCAATCGCTCAAAGCGCGCCATCGTGCCGTGCGTCCTGAAAATACGCGCTACAGACTCCGAAGGCTGGGCTCCAACTTTGAGCCAATGCAACGTCCGCGCTTCCTTGATATTCACAGTTTCCGGTTCGGTGCGCGGATTATAGATACCAATGATCTCGACAAATTTGCCATCACGTGGAGCCGTGGATTCCGCAACAACAATTCGATAGCTGGGTTGCTTTTTCTTGCCAACCCGACGTAATCTTATTCTGAGCATATTCCTCCTAAAACATCAAGATTGAGAACGATTTAGACGTTAAACTGATTGCATGAAAACTCAGGTGCACCCTGATACCAGCGTCAGAAAAGACGCGGGATCGGTAGCCCCTTCATCTTGCCTTTATTAAGCTGCTTAAACACTTTCTTCATCTGGCGGTACTGAGAGAGCAGCACGTTGACATCATGCACTTCGGTTCCGCTGCCCTGCGCGATGCGCTTTCGCCGACTCCCGTTGATGATTTTGGGATGACGCCGCTCTTCAGGCGTCATCGAGAGAATGATGGCTTCCACGCGCTTGAGCTGTTCTTCGGTCTGGGCTTCATCGATGGAAATGCCTCTCAGTTGGCGCTTCATACCCGGGACCATGCCCAGCAACTCGCCAATGGGCCCCATCTGCTGGACCTGCCGGAGTTGTTCCAAGAAATCCTCCAGGTCAAATTCGCCCTTGCGGAGCCGCTTCTCCATGCGTTCCGCCTGCTGCATGTCGAAGGTCTCTTCGGCCCGCTCGATCAAGGTCATGACGTCGCCCATGCCCAAGATGCGCGATGCCAGGCGATCCGGGTGGAAAAGCTCCAGCGCACCAAGTTTCTCGCCGGTTCCCAGGTACTTGATGGGCACGCCGGTCACGGCCCGCATGCTGATAGCCGCGCCGCCACGCGCGTCGCCGTCGACCTTGGTCAAAATCAGGCCCGTGAGGCCAACGCGCTCGTGGAAGCCTTTGGCGATGTTGACGGCTTCCTGCCCTGTCATGGCGTCGGCGACGAGCAGTACCTCGACGGGATTCACACGGTCGCGGATGGCTTCGAGCTCCGCCATCATCTCATCGTCGATCTGAAGCCGGCCCGCCGTATCGAGAATAATGACATCGGAGCCGCGCTCATTGGCCGCCTGCACGCCGCGTGCGCAGATATCCGGCGGATTCAGACCATTGCCGTGTTCGCTGTGAACGGGCAAATCCAACTGCCGCCCCAACACTTCCAACTGGGTGATAGCGGCGGGGCGATAGGTGTCGCCGGCCACCATGATGGGGAAGCGGCCCTTTTCGCGTAGATGCCGGGCCAGCTTCGCCACGGTCGTGGTTTTGCCAGAGCCTTGCAGGCCCACGAGCATGATGATGTAAGGTGCGGAGCCTGTCAGTTCCAGGCGGCCCGGATCACCCAGCGTATTCACCAGCTCCTGATGCACGATCTTGACGACCTGCTGGGCCGGGTTCAGGGCCTTAGAGACCTCCTCACCCACTGCCTGCTCACGGACGCGCTTGGTGAAGTCCTTGACGACCTTGTAGTTGACGTCTGCCTCTAAAAGTGCGAGGCGGATTTCGCGAAGCACCGACTTAACGTCTTCCTCGCGCAATACGCCGTGTTTGCCCAGGCGGTCAAAGACCCCCTGGAGCTTTTCTGTCAATGACTCAAACATAGGCCTCCATGTAAACCAATTGTAACCATTCTAATGTAAAATGATAATTCGTCAAGCAGAAAGGTTAGGGGCATTCGTTGCAATAACCGCCAGGGCAATCGCATGTAAATTCCAGAGCCCGATGTACGAGTATTGCCATGGCCCAGGGGGCCAACGACCCACGGGAAATTCTCTACCGAAGCTATTCGGCTGACCGTCCGCCTGTGCGGACAGGAAAAACGCGTCGACGCAGGTCGACGCTTGGCGCGATAGCGCCTCGGAAAGCAACTTTGTATTTGGCGGCGACCAAGCCTTCACCGGCTGGATTCTGCAATCTGTTTGTGCAATTATCATCACAGGAAGAATGCAGGTTTTTGATGCGATTGCTCTGCAACCGCTTGTCAAAGCCATGCGCTTGAGGGATAATCATACAGTAGACGCGGAGCATGTTATAATACGGATTGGACGACAACAAGGAATACAAAAGGAATACAAAAGGAATACAAGAGGTAACGTGAACATAGGGTTGGAGGCAGCGAGAAGCGTATGAATGACCAAATTTCGATCAAAATCATGCGATCTTTGATCGTGGCGCAGCGCGAACGGCGACGGCTGCGAAGCCGCACCGGGTTCAACCTGGTTTTGCGGATCGTGGGCCTGATCACGATGATCTCGGTGCTGGGTTCGTTCCTCTTCGTCGGTGCGACTGTGGGTGCCGCCGCCGCTGGATACTCCCTGGTCACCCAGGGTCTCCCGACGCCGGAGGAAGTGGAGTCGGCCAGCGTTGAGAGTTTCGAGACGACCAAGATCTACGACCGTACCGGGCAGACGTTGCTCTACGAGGTCATCGATCCCAACGCCGGGGACCGAAACTGGATCTCCCTTGACGATGTCCCCGAACATCTCATCAACGCCACCGTCGCCATGGAAGATAAGAACTTCTGGAATAACCCCGGCTTTGATTGGTACGGGATCACCCGCGCTTTTGTCAATAACTTGCAGGGTAAATCGGTGCAGGGCGCCTCGTCCATCACGCAACAGGTGGTCAAGCGGTCGGTTTTCACCATTGAGGAGCAAGCCGAGAAGAGCTACAGCCGCAAGATCATTGAGGTCCTGGTCTCTATGGAGCTCACCCGGCTCTACGAGAAAGAGATGATCCTGGAATGGTATCTCAATACCATTTTCTACGGGAACCTGGCTTATGGTATTGACGCGGCGGCGCGCACGTATTTCGGCAAGCCCGCCGTCGAGCTGACGTTGGCGGAATCGGCCATGCTGGTGCCTATCCCCCAGTCACCGGCCTACAACCCCTTCGACGCACCGGAGGAGGCCAAGCAGCGGCAGGAGATCGCCCTGCGCCGCATGGTGGAAGAGGGATACATCCCCCAGGCAGAAGCCGATGCGGCAGCCGCTGAACCCCTGGAGTACGCGGTATCAGAAGAGCGTTTCGACATCAAGGCTCCCCATTTCTCCATGTACGTGCGGCGCAAGCTTGAGGATATGTATGGCCCGGAACTGGTCGCCGGTGGCGGTCTGCGCGTCTACACGACGCTGGACCTTGACCTCAACCGGCAGGCGCAGTGCTCGGCGCAGACGTATCTGCGTATCCTCGGCGGTGAAGATCCGGCGGCGGTAATTCCAGAGGCCATGGACGCCGGCTGCGTGGCCGCGCAGTATATCCCAGACGTACCCGCGAAGCGCATCGGTGTGGACCATAACGTCAACAACGCGGCGGCGATGGTCATCCGGGCAAGGACCGGCGAGATTCTGGCCATGATCGGCAGCGCCGACTACTGGAACGACGAGATCGACGGCAAGTTCAACGTGGCCGTCAACGGGCTGCGACAGCCCGGCTCTTCGTTCAAACCGTTCACGTACGTGACGTTGCTTTCGCAGGGCTACAACGCCGCGCACATGTTCATGGACGTGCGCAAGGCCTTTGAGCAGGGGGAAGGGCACCCGCCCTACGTCCCGGTCAACTACACCCGCAACTACCACGGGCCCGTCGGTCTGCGGAACGCCCTGGCCCGATCCCTGAACATTCCGGCAGTCGAGGCCATGTCTATTGCGGGGATCGAGAACGTGCTGCGCACCGCGCACCGCATGGGCATCAGCACACTGGACAAGGGACTTCAGCACTACGGTCTGAGTTTGACGTTGGGCGGCGGTGAGGTTTACCTCATTGACATGACCTACGCCTTTAGCCTCTTTGCCACCAACGGGATCATGTTTGGTGAGCCGGTGCCGGAACAGGAACAGCGGCCCGGGTTCCGTGAGCTGAACCCGGTCGCCATCCTGCGGGTGGAAGACCGAAACGGGAACGTGCTCTACCGGTACGATCAACCTGAGTCGCAGCGCGTCCTGGAATCACGGCTCGCTTATCTGATTACCAATATCCTCTCGGACCGCCGGGCGCGTATTCCCGCTTTTGGCTCTCCCAACGCGTTGGAACTCAGCAACGAGCGTCCGGCAGCCGCCAAGACAGGCACCACCAACAACTTCGCCGACAACTGGACCATCGGCTTTACACCCCAGTACGTCACGGGCGTCTGGATGGGGAATACCGACCAGCGAGAGAAGATGGAAAACACGCCCGGCTCACGAGGTGCCTCCTACATCTGGCACGCCGTGATGGAATATCTGCACCAGGGCGAGCCTGTCGTGCCCTTCTCCCGCCCTGAGGGCCTGGTCGAAGTTCAGGTCTGCAAGAAATCGGGGAAACTGCCCAACGGTCACTGTCCCGTGACGACGGAGCTGATGATCCCCGGCACCGAGCCGACAGAGCAGGATACCCTCTATCAGGCGTACCCCGTCAATAAGGAATCGGGCAAGCTGGCGACGATTTACACGCCGCCCGAACTCGTGGAGGAGCGCGTCTATGAAGTCTATCCCTCCGAGGCCCAGGATTGGCTGAACGGCCTGCCCGAGGACGAGCGTCCTCCCACCCCGCCGACGGAATACGATACGATCTACGGCCCTGACTTGAGGAACGCCGAAGTCTCGATTATCAGCCCGACGGCCTATTCCTACGTCCGGGGCGCAGTGCCCATTATGGGCAACGCCCGCGGCGGCGATTTCGCCTTCTACCGGCTGGTCTACGGCGCCGGCATGAATCCAGTGGAGTGGACGCAAGTCGGTCCCGATCACAACAACCAGGTGGACAAGAATGTGTTGGAGATCTTCGACACCACAGGACTCGCCGACGGTTTCTACACGCTGCAGTTGCAGGTAGTGGAGCACAATCAGAACGTGCGCCAGGCGATTCTGCAGTTGACGGTGGATAATACGCCGCCGGACGCAGACCTGACCTACCCACCAGACGGTCAGACCTATGAATTCGGCTTCGACGAATGGGTCAATATCAACGTGGAGGTCAACGACGCGTACGCGACCGACCGCGTGGAGTTCTACAAGAACGATGAGGAAACGCCCTTCGAGGTGAAGAGCGTCGCACCCTACAACATCAACTGGGTGCTTGAGGGCGTGGGGCAGTACTCTTTCTACGTGAAGGTCTTCGATGCCGCCGGCAACGAGACAGAGACCGAGCCTGTCACGGTGCGGATAGAACCGCGCTCCGAGCCTTAAGACGC
>DAOTUH010000179.1:0-1875 GCA_034437255.1 Anaerolineae bacterium | reverse complement strand
GCTTTTGCACGTTGCCTGCGGCGAGATCCAGCGTATACGTCGTGGCGCCGTGGCCCACGACCTCCACCGCCACCCGCCCGCCCAGGCCGTTATACGTGAAGTGTGTGGTTTGGGTGAAGACGGTGGCCTTGATCATCCGCCCGGCACCGTCGTACACAAAGGCGCGCACGGGGTAGCCTTGCGTGTATTCGGCCAGCAGTTGCCCTCGCGCCGACCAGTCGTAGGTGTACGTGCGCCCATCGCTCACGGCGCGGTGGGTGAGGCGATTGGCGGCATCGTAGGTGTAGGTGGTGACGCCCGCAGTATCCGTCATCGCGGTGCGATTGCCGACGGCGTCGTACTGATAGGCGTAGCTCTCACCCGTGAAACGCATCATGTCACCACAATCCAATCGGGAAGGCACGAAAGATCCCTTTCCTTTCGGAAATTGCAGCACTACTGATACTCACAGTAAGGAGGTGCGCCGTTTCATCTTCTCGTATCGCAAGTCCGCTGTTCTCCTGTTCCGGCTTTCTCACAGACCCTCTCCCAGTCTACCACTCGAAAGCCTCCCTCTACTTCGGCTACGATGACATTATCAATTCCAAGAGAGTAAGGCCCGCCAGAAGATATGCAGCGATACCAATATGAGCAACATTCTTGACCCACACCCTCGTTCTCACATTCTTGGCACGATATGCCAACCCGAACATTGTCTGGGTCCCAAGTAAACGGGCACCGGAAGGGCTCGCGTTGTGCCATCCAGTCGTCTAGCCATTCCCAGTGTTCGGAAGTAGCAAGCCTGTGAACAGCTTTCTTGTCATTCTCCCTCAACGCCTCACCGAATGCGTAGAGGGTCCAGGTCCGACTGTCGCTAATCTTTGCGGGTGGGAAAATCGCCGTCACCACTCCACATATGACTAAAACTACTAGCAGCAGCATAAGTAGCACGCGGCGCCAACTTTTAGTGGTCATTTCGACCACCTGGGAATGGGCCAACGAACACGTATGGGCTCAACAAGCTCCCACTTTCCGCCCTCGGGGTCTGGCACAAGGTTGAACTCATCAACAGGAAAACCTCTTTCACCTGGACAATACTCGTCTAGTGGACAGACACTGCAGTCATTTAACCACCCACATCCCACCAATCTGTCAGCACAAGTAAGTAACCTGGGAGCGCCCCAATTACTGACCTTTGCCGGCCCCATGTAACGCACATACCACCTATAGATCTCGGCGCTCTGAACCTCATCCAAGAAGTCACACCACTCCTCAATGTTCTCTCGAGTGTACCTTCCGCCCAGTGCACGGTAGAATCCCAGCAAATTTGACGTCAGATCCTCCTCCGAATACCTGGAACCTGTCCATGTCTGGGGCTTGCCTTCCTCTGATGCGTTTTCCAGCGCCTGAAATATTCCCAACGCGACGCGCGGTCGATCGTCAGGAGCCAGATGCTCCTTGATTCGTACCGCTATGTCCGTAATCTGGCCAACACATCGGCTGCCAAAGCATTTGCCGTTCGGTAACTGATAGGACCATTGATCGCCGATGGTCGAATTCTCAACGAACTGTATTATCTTGCTTGCCGTAGAATCCGGATTGTCATCGAGGTGAGCTTCATCGATGAAACCGCAGTTACATGAATAGGTAGAATCAGGTTGGGGACGCATACCAGAAGCATCAGCTAAATTGATAGGGGCAGCAAGGGCATATAGATAAGCGTGCAGGGTTAGTGGTTGATATTTATCCCCCTCCCACACATCCTCTGACGTAAACCGCCCCGTCGCGACGTCATACCACCGGGCGCGGAGATATTGCGCATCCACGTCCGCGTCGAACCATTCGCCGGCGTAGCCCAAACCCGGCTGCGCGCCGCCAATCGCGACGCCGTAGGGC
>DAOTUH010000178.1:0-3650 GCA_034437255.1 Anaerolineae bacterium | reverse complement strand
CCAGACCGGCACGTCGGTGTGCCATTGAGCGGGATCGTTGCCCCGGTAGTAGTGCACCACCGAGTCCAGCTGGCTGAAGGGCTCCAGGCGCGGGTATGGGTTGGAGTCTGGAAAACTCAACCTGAGATTCACGACCCGGTGTGGTTCGGCTGGCTGCGACACAGGCGAGAGACCTAGCTGTGGCCGGTCTCCCGATCGCGCCACAGGCTCCTTGCCTGCGGGTTCCAACACCGTCAGCCAGAGCGCGTCCTCCGTCAGCCAGAGGGTGCCGCCCACGCCCTGCACCTGAAAGCGGGCGCGTTCGTCGAACTGGCCGACGTTCTCGACGAACATCAGTCCGCCTGTGCCTGCGCCCTCGTCATGGGGCATGGCACCCACGGGGAAGATGAAAAGTATCAGGATCAGTCCTAGGATCCACGAAAGACGTTTGTTATCCATACTATCGGCTCCTTCCGAATGGGTAATTGTTTGGTTTTGTGAGCTCAGCGAATGAATTCGCGGCTACAGTTGCGTAATCCGCCTACGCGGATTACCTTTCAGTCACCGAAGGGCGACTTTGCAACCGTAGCACGTGGTTTTAACCGCCGTGCAGGAAGTTAACATTGTCAAATTACGTATAGCGTGTAAAGAGTGTAAAGAGTTAACTTCAAATCCTGGCGAATGAATTCGCTCACCACACAGATTTCGCACGCGGTGGACGTAGCAGTTGAACAGGGCAACCCCCGTCCGCGATTAGTGTTTCCACCGATACGGGTCTTCTGGTTCTCGGGTAACGCCTGGTGTGAGGGCTTCACCACCTACACGTTTGATGAGATTCTCGTCCGCCTGACAATCCCGACCAAAACCGTCGCCGACAGCTTCAAATGCCGCCGCAAACTGGACCAGGACATCACGCAGGAAGCCCTCGAACGCTACCGTCAACATCCCAACTTCGACGTGGGAAAACTCCCGCACTACGCGCGTATCTGTTACGTCGAGACCGTGATCAAGCCCTATCTGGAGATACTGCTGTGATCCAAAACGTCGTTGCGTCCGTTCAATAACATCTATTCGAATTCGCTCACATTGAGCAAACGGCTGGGGTATAATAAAGTCATAGGTTGATCTTCAGCACCCTTGCATAGAGAATTGGTAAAGGGGTAAGCTGAACAGGAGATGTCACCATGTTCGAGTTAGATCGTATCACCTTTGATCCTGACGTGAAGGGCGGACGGGCCTGCATTCGGGGCATGCGTATCACCATCTCCCTCGTCTTGAATTTGATCGCCAACAGCATGAGCCGGGAAGAGATCTTAGACGCCTATCCCTATCTGGAGCCGGAGGACATCCAGGCGGCGCTAAACTATGCAGCGTGGCTTGCCGACGACGCAGTTTACACGGTGGAATCCATATCAGCATGAAATACCTGGCCGATATGGGCATCTCGCCCCATAGCGTGGTTTTCTTGCGTGAGCTAGGCGTCGAGGCTGTTCACCTGCACGAGCTGGGCCTGAATCGGCTGCCGGATACAGGGATCGTGGATAAGGCTCGAAGCGAGGGGTATGTTATTCTGACGCACAACCTGGATTTTGGCGAACTGCTCGCACTCAGTGGGGCCGAGATACCCAGCGTGGTGATCTTTCGCTTGCAGAATATGCGCCCCTCCGACGTCAACCGCTATTTGCAGATCCTGGCCACGGAGCATCGGACAGCACTGGAGGAAGGTGCCATTTTCAACGTAAGCGAAGGACGCATTCGGGTTCGGAGACTCCCTATTGAGTGAGGGTGAGAACATAACCCGGTCGATGATCGCTCAGATAGGCTATCGGCTCTATAAGCTAACGGATGAGGAGTTCGCGGTGGTGGAGAGATTGAGCAGCGAGGGTAATTAGCAGTAACTCAGTTCATGCAGGGGTGCACGCATCCCGTTAGAGGCAAAGAAGGAGCGTAACATGCATCGCGTTATTATGCCTGTCGTTACAGAAGATCCATCAGCATCGCGTTTGCAGATCAGCGTCCATCTGCAGACGGATGTGGTCGCGCCGGAGATAGCTCGCCGTCGAGCTAATACCTGGCTCCTGGAACACGCCGGAAACCTGCTGCGG
The DNA here is from genome assembly GCA_034437255.1 of Anaerolineae bacterium. GTDB lineage: Bacteria > Chloroflexota > Anaerolineae > B4-G1 > SLSP01 > G713. The sequence goes on along the minus strand of DAOTUH010000178.1, from coordinate 1,566 downwards.
GCCGAAGCGCCAGAGCTGATCCTGGGGGACCGTCTGGTCTGGCGAGTGGACGTGGTGCTCACCAATCCCGAGATCGGCGTCGTGGGGCCGGTGGGCCGTGTTGAAGTGGACGCTGCGACGGGCGAGGTGCTAGCCGAGACGACTGCAGCCGAGGAATTGATCGCCAACGCTTATGCGCTCACTGAAAATTGACCATCGCCAGCAGGAGACCTCGACCGGCTGCCTGGCAGCTTGCGCCCAGATGGCCCTGGAACACCTGGGAATCGCGGTTACACAGGTAGAATTGAATGAACTCTTGAAAGCGACGCCCGCCGGCGTGCCCGCATCATGCCTCACACGGATCGAACGGTACGGCGTTCAAACCAAGTTCCAAAAAGGCACCGCCGAGGATCTAAAACGAGCCATCGACCAGAATATTCCTCCCATCGTCTTCGTGCACACCGGACAGTTACCATACTGGACAATCAATACCCAACACGCGCTTCTTGTCATCGGGTACAATGAGGAGATATTTCTGCTCAATGATCCCACTTTTTTCCAACCTCAGCGTGTCCCCGTCCTTGAGCTGATGCTGGCCTGGGACGAATTCGACAACCGATACGCCACGTTCGCCAAGTGACCTGAACGCTCAATAGCTGATCGAAGGTACAGATGCGTTTCCCCTACGTCATCGACAACTGCGCCTACACCCTTGCCGACGTCCTCAAAGGCCTGCTGCACAGCGACGCCGTCCACGCGCTGGATGTCGCCACCGCCTACTTCAACGTCGGCGCCTTCGACCTGCTGCGCGATGCGCTGGAAAGCCTGGATTCGGTGCGCCTGCTGCTGGGCTCGGAGCCGGGCGGTGCCGATGATCTGGGCCTGCGGCAGGCCTTGCGCCGTGATCTCGACGCGGTGCCCTTCGACGAGGCCACGCTGCAGCTGGTCGAGACGCTGATCCGCTTCCTGCACCGGGAGAGCGTCGCCGTGCGGCTCTACCAACGCTGCTTTCTGCACGCCAAGAGCTACCTCTGCTAGGAAACCGCCGACGTCGTCCGTCCGGTGCTGACGGCTGCCGATGACACTGCCGACGGACACCGCCAAGGTGGAAACCAACACCCGCCGCAAGATCAAGAGTGAGGCCGGCGCACGGGCCATCTTGGAACTGCTGACGTGTTACGACACCCACTGGGTGGAGTCCCGCGACTTCAAGGACGATCTCATCGGACAGCTGCGGCTGGCGCGCTTAGATGGCAACGTCGCCTCGGCGGATCGTGTGCGGCGCGTGGTCTGCTGGAGTACGTCTGGTCGTGAGGATTTTCCTCCAGCACGTTTGAAAATCACACCAAGGCACCCTGACAAACAGAAACCGTGGCGGCGGGCTGGACGAGTTGGCAGATAAAATCCAATCATGATGGAGGGAGAACCAACATGCTGAATTATGTGAACTATCCGAGCTGTTACGGGCCACAGTATTTGAACGGCCAACGGCCAAAATAGATGAGCAGGCGGGGAGCACAAAAAAAGAGGCCCAACAGGGCCTCTCAAAAACGGACAGGACTGCGGTTATGAGCGTAGCAGCATAAG
>DAOTUH010000177.1:0-4168 GCA_034437255.1 Anaerolineae bacterium | reverse complement strand
CGACCTTCGGCGACTGAAAGGTAATCCGCGTAGGCGGATTTCGCAACTGTAGCCGCGAATTCATTCGCCGGGATTTAAAGTTAACTTGATACTATATGTGGGTTTCTCATGACCAAAATTACTAGATGTGGGGTATGGCCACCTAAAAATCCGATTTCTTGGACCTTTCTTCAGATGAGTCATATTTGATATTTTAAATTTTGTCTTAGGTTGAATTCCTCTTTCTTTTTTACTGCCTTGATATCTTTCAGCAGAGCTGAGCTTATGGGAAATACTCCCGTCCGGTCTCACGGCGCTTGTCTGGCCCGTCTCTCAGCTTCCTGTGCTTTCTTTGCGGATTCTGCCCCGTCTCCGGGATCGAGCATGGCTGTCGCCCACCAGGCGTGGGCCGCCCGCTCCCAATCCTCGTTGACCCAGTAACGCCCCCAGGCCTGGCCCTCCATTCGGGGAAGCGCCCAGGTAAGCCCGTAGATTACTGAGACGGCTTCCTCGATCTTGCCCTGCGCGACCAGCACATCCCCCAGGAGCAGCCTTGTCACCGAATCCCGGTGTCCGGCGTCCCAGGCCGCGCTGATAGCAGCGTATGCGGCCTCGTACTCCCCACGTGAGAGATGAATGCCCACCAGGCGCTGCCGCGCCGTCGCGTTGCCGGGTCGGAGTGCCACGGCGCGCTCGAAATGGGCGATAGGCTCGCGCAGCGGCTCCTTCTGCCGGATGGGATCCATGATAAAGCCGGATCTATCCTCGAACTCGTACAGCGCCAGCTCCGTCCGGGCCTGTAACATCGCGCCTCGGCTGGCGTGCCACTGGGCCAGGAGGGGGCGCCATGAGACGATACCCACGACCAGAAGCAAGCCCAGGGCAACAACGGCCCACATCCACGCCCGGCGAGGGGCCCTTGCCTTCGGCACTTCCATGACCGTGAACACCCCGCGCACGATGGCGAAAGGGATAAAGAGCAGTAAAAATCCCCGGCTGCCATAGAGCACGTCGTCCACCAACCCGTGGATAAGGAGCACCGCCAGCGAGATGAGACCGGCCTCCGCAAGCAGACGCTCCGGACGCGATGCCGGGTCTCGAGCCGTGAGCAACAAGCGGACGCCCTGGACAACGACGAGGGTCAGCAACGCCAGATAGAGTCCCAGCCCCGCCACCCCCTGCTCAATGAGCAGATCCACAAGGAAGTTGTGGCTGTTGACGATGTAACCCACGTGAATGAGCAGGGTGTAGATAGAGAAATTCATCTGAAAAGTGCCCAACCCCGCGCCAGTGAAGAGATAGTCCCGCGCCAGCAGGAGCGAATCGCGCAGGAGGGTCAGCCGGTTGCTCAGCGCCGCTGCGCCGGGCAGGTCGTAGATCAGCAGGGCATAGAACGTCACGCCGAGCAAAACCACGCCCGCGCTCATCAGCCCCGCCATCCATCCCAGGCGCGCTCGGCCCTTGAACCGGCGTCCTAGCGCCCACCAGAAGATCCAGAGCAGAAGCCCGCCCAGCGCCCCTACCCAGGCCCCTCGCGAGGTCGTGACCAGCAACCCCAGCAGCGCCAGGCCCGCTGCCGCCGCCCACGCAAAGGGGAGCGACCGTCGCAGCCATCCCGGCAGTTGCAGACGCTCTTCCGTCCGCAGTAACCTCACCAGGGGCACGTACACCGGTAACACCGTCGCCAGCATTCCCCCTGTGACGTTAGGGCTGATCCGGTGGGTCTGCAAGGTGGGCAACCGGGCCGATATGGCTTCCCCCACAGCGATAAAGACCGGCACCTTCACCGGATGCGCGCTCCAATCGTTGGTCAGGAAGAAATAGCCGGTGAGCGCCACGCCAAAGAACCCCCACGCCGCCAATGCCCCATAGAGATGCCGAACGTCCGGCTGGTGGACCATGGCGTAATATAGCCCCCAGGCGCCTACGACGAGCCAGAACTTGGCCCAGGCGGGGCCGGGAGCGTAGGCCGTCTGCGTCCCCAACCAGGCCGAGAGCACGAAGAGCGCCAGGAGCACGTCGAAGAGCGAGGGACGCAGCGAGAAGCCCGCCCGAAGCCAGTGGAAGATCCACATAAGCCCCAGCAGGAGCAAAGGCCACGGGCCAGGCCAGCCGCCGGCGTACCAGACCGCGCCGCCCTGGGTGTACCAGAGCGCCGCCGCCACCACCGCGCAGCCCAGCTCAAGGTAGGGTAGGATCTTTCTCATCACCGTTGAATCCACATCTCATATTGCGTATTCCGTATTCCGTTCTCTCGTTCTCTCGCTCTATCGCTCTATCGCTCTCCCGATCACTTCCAACCTAGCGTTTCCAGCCCAATGCGTACGGCCGAGCCAATAAGCGACGGGTTGGTCACCAGCATCTTGGCATAGGTGAGCATCGGTCCGGGACGGAAGGCCCACTCGCGGAAGGCCCGCTGTGCCCAGCGCTCCAGTTCCTCGGCTCGCAGATTCGGGTAGTCGAGGACCGTCGAGCGGTCCATATCCACCTCCTCCCACCGCGTGCCAGGGCGGAACCAGCCGTTCTTCACCACCTCGTAGAAGAAGGGCGTGCCGGGATGGGGGGCGGCGATGTGAAAGAGCACCAGATCCAGCGGCAGACGCTTGGAGAAGTCGATGGTCAGGCGGATACTCTCCTCGGTCTCGCCAGGCAGGCCGATGATGAAATAGCCCCAGTTCATGATGCCGGCTTCCTTGGACCAATGCATGGCCTGCTCCACCTGTTCCAACGTGATCCCTTTGCGCATCCGCTTGAGCATTCGGGGATCGCCCGACTCGATGCCCCAGGAGATCATCCAACAGCCCGCCCGGTGCATCATGCGTAACATCTCCGCGTCGACGAAGTCTACGCGGCTGTTGCATGTCCATTTCACCGGCAGCTCTCGTTCCAGGATGCCCTCGCAGATTCCCATGACGTGGTCTCGATTCACCGTGAAAAGATCGGCGTACATGTGAATCTTGTGCACGCCCAGGTCAACCAGGCTTTCCAGCTCGTCAAGCACATGTGCTGGAGAGCGATAGCGCACCGAATTTCCGTAAGAGACGTGCTTGATGCAGAAGCGGCAGCCGCCCGGACAGCCGCGACTGGGCACAGTGAAGGTGTAGGGTCCGCCCACCAGCGGCGCCCGGTAGTGCTCCAGCGGCAGAAGATCGTGGCGGGGCAGTGGCAGACCGTCAAGGTCGGCGATGAAGGGGCGGTGGGGATTGATGACGACTTTGACATCGTCGCGCCAGACTAAACCCTTAATCGTTGAAAGTTGAAAATCAAAGGTTGAAGTTTGTGCTGTTAGCCAAGAAGGCTGCCACTCAGGATCGGTTCCTGTAAATAACCGCTTTAATCTTGCCGCAAAGGCTGGTTTGACGGTTGGCCACCAATTGCTGTCAGAACTTTCAACTTTTAACTTGGAACGTTGCACTTCTGCCGTGTCCACCAGCTCACGCAACGTCAATTCCGGCTCCCCCACGAGGACGTAGTCGAGCGCGGGATAGGCCTCCATGGTCGAGCGGGGCATGGGCGTGACGTGCGTGCCGAAGGCGATGGTCGTTGCTCCCCTAGCCTTGGCGAGGAACACACCGTACATGTCGTTCTGCAACGTCGGCGCCGTCACCTGGGTAATGTAGTAGCGGGGGCGTTTCTCGTCGAGGAGCGCCTCAAAGGCCTCCCACGTCATCCGCTCTGGGATGGCATCGATGACGTCGACGCGATAGTCGGGGAAGAGCGCGGCCATCTGCGCCAGCCCCACCTGGGGCCAGATCATCCCCTCACGCGAGCGCCGGCCCACCCGGTGCTGGCTCCGAATCCAGATGCCCCGGTCGGGCGCGGGGGGATTGACGAAGAGGATATCGACAGCACTTCCGGGACGGGCCGCCATCTCCTCCTGCAACAGCGCGTCGGTATTCGGAAAGTTCGGAATGCTCACTCTACCCTCAACCACGATACCCCCTCTCTACTCGTGTTGACGTTCCCACGTTCCCACGTTCCCACGTTCCCACGTTCCCACGTTCTCACGTTCCCACGTTCTCACGTTCCCACGTTCCCACGTTCCCACGTTCCCACGTCCTCACGTTCCCACGTCCTCACGCTCACACGTTCCCACGTTCCCACGTTCCCACGTTCCCACGTTCAAACGCAGTATCACCCGTCAACTCCATATCTGCTTCCACCGCCGCCGCCCGCCCGCTCAGCTCCT
>DAOTUH010000176.1:0-4253 GCA_034437255.1 Anaerolineae bacterium | reverse complement strand
GCCCTAAAACGAGTTTTGAGCTCATCTTGTTAAGGTTCTTTGCACCCGGATCACGCTCCGGTTAGTATCGGCTGTCTATCTGTCAGGATAAGTCTCCACAGCAATGTCAATTTAGCGGAAAGTAGAGTTGTCAAGCTAGTTGGATACATATCATCGGATGATGCCTTGAATGAGATAGCCGGTGATGACGTAGAGGCCGGTCAGGAGATGGACCTGGATGGCCAGGGCGTTGGCCGGGCGGAGATGGGGCGGCTGCTCGTAGTATTTTCGGGCGATACGCCAAGCGCGCCATGCCAAAGGGAGCGGCAGCAGGCCCAGCAGTGTCCAGATCGGCCCGACGCCGGTGAGGACGTTGACCGCGAGGGCGAGATAGGTCGCCAGGAAGAGCCCGCCGTAGATCAGCAGCGCGCGCCTTCGTCCCAGGCGCACGACCCAATGGCGCTTGCCGGCCTTGGCGTCGGCGGGGGCGTCGGGGAACTGGTTGATCCAGAGCACGTTCATGATGAGAAAGGCCACCGGCAGCGAGGCCCAGACTGGGTCCCAGGCGAGGCGGCCTGTCTGCACCAGCCACGCGCCCAGCACCATCAGCGGGCCGAAATCGAGGAAGAGGAAAAACTCGCCCAGTCCTGCCGGGGCCAGGGTCGCCGTATAGAGGTAGCCAGAAAGGAGGCCGACGGCGCCGACGGCAAGAATCCACGGCGACGCGCGCCACGTGAGATAGAAGCCGATGGCAGCAGCCACGGCGAAGTAGACCAGCGCCTCGTTGCGGACCCGCGCCGGTTTGAGCAGGCCGCGTTTGAGCACCGGGCTTCCGCCGGTGAAGGGCGCGAGCGCCTGACGATTCCGGCGATCCGCACCGCTGGCGTGGTCGAAGTAGTCGTTGATCATGTTGGCGCCGGCCTGGATCAGCACGCCGCCGACGAGCGTGAGCGCGAAGTGCAGAACGTGAAGGCGCCCGGTGCGCACCCAGGCCAGGACGCCGCCCAGTACGATGGGAATCACCGTTGCCGTGAAGAAGGGCGCGCGCGTGCGTACCATCCAGCCGCGCAGGCCCTTGGTGGGTATGCTCGGGCCGGTGTCCCCACCGTGCCCGTGAGTGATACTGAAGCTCGGGCCGGTGCCCCCACCGCGCCCGTGGGTGGTACTGAAGCTCGGGCCGGTGTCCCCACCGCGCCCGTGAGTGGTACGGTCCCTGGCAAGCAACGCAGTTGCTGCGGGAGACCGGCCACAGCTAGAGAAGCGTTCCGCCATGCTCGCTAGCTCTCCGCGATGATGCGTGTCAAGATCGGGCGGAGGGCTCGTGCCGCGCGAGCACGATGGCTGATGTAGTTCTTGGTCTCGGCAGAGAGCTCAGCCATGGTCCGTCCGTGAGAGGGGACGTAGAAGATGGGATCGTAGCCGAAGCCTCCGTCCCCCGACGGCGCCATGGTGACGATGCCCTCGCAAACGCCCTCGGTCGTGAACTGGCGGCCGTCGGGGAGCACCAGCGCCGCGATACAGCGGAAACGCGCCATACGCTCGGGCGGCGGGACATCCTCAAGGGCTTTTAGCAACGCCCGATACCGCACCCGGTCCGAGCCCAAGGTGTAACGCGCGGAGCGGATACCCGGCGCGCCGTCGAGGGCGTCTACCTCCAGGCCAGAATCGTCGGCCAACGTGGGCAGATCCGCAATCCCAACGTAGGTTCGCGCCTTGAGCAACGCGTTCTCGGTGTAGGTCTGGCCCGTTTCTTTCACGTCCAGCGTCAGGCCCATCTCGTCGGGTAGCAGAATCTCCACGTCCAGGCCCTCAAACAGGGCCTGCCACTCGCGTCGTTTACCGCGATTATGCGTCCCCAAAAGTAGGCGGAATGACATGGCTACCTCCGGCACCGCTGCCCATTGCAGCGTTGGATTTTCGCGCCCAGCGGTCGCAGCTTGTCCTCGATCCGCTCGTACCCCCGGTCGATCTGGCGGATATTGTAGATGGTGCTGGTGCCCTCGGCCGCCAGTGCCGCGACGAGCAAGGCCATGCCCGCGCGGATGTCCGGGCTTTCAACCTCAGCGCCGTGCAGCGGCGACGGCCCGTAGATCAGCGCTCGGTGGGGATCGCACAACACGATGCGCGCGCCCATGGGAATCAGCTTATCGACGAAGAACATGCGGCTCTCGAACATCTTATCGTGGAAGAGGACGACGCCCTCGCACTGCGTCGCCAGCACCAGGGAAATGCTCATCAGGTCGGCGGGGAAGGCAGGCCACGGCGCGTCGGAGATGCTGGGGATCGCACCGCCCATATCGGGCTCCACGCGCCGCGACTGCTCGGTCGGGACGACGACGTCGCCGCCGTCGATCTCGAAGGTCACCCCCAGGCGCTCGTAGACCATGCGCACCATGCGCAGGTGCTCGGGGCCGGCGTTGCGGATGCGGAGCCGACCGCCGGTCGCGGCGGCCAAGGCGATATAGCTGCCCACCTCAATGTGATCGGCGCCCAGCGTGAAATCCGTGCCGTGCAGCCGGTCGACGCCGTGGATGACCAGGGTGTTGGTGCCGATGCCCTCGATATCGGCACCCATGCTGTTGAGCATACGACAGAGATCCTGGACGTGCGGCTCCGACGCGGCGTTGCGCAGCACGGTGGTGCCCTGGGCCAGGGATGCGGCCATGACTGCGTTCTCCGTGCCGGTGACGCTGGCCTCATCAAGTAGGATGTCGGCACCGCGCAAGCGGGAGGCATGCACGCCGTAGAAACTGTCTTCCTCTACTTGCGCGCCCAGCGCCTCGAAGGCCAGGAAGTGCGTGTCGACGCGCCGCCGCCCGATGACGTCGCCGCCGGGCGAGGGAATGGCCAGCCTGCCAAGCCGGGTCAACAGCGGGCCGGTGATCAGAATCGAGCCACGGATAGAACGAAAGAGGTCGTTGATGGCGTCCGAGTCTTGCGGCGGCGTGATGTTGCGCGCCCGGAGCGACCACGTGTGCGGGTCCAGGTGCTCCACCTCGACGCCGAGGGACTTCAGCAGCTCGCCCATGGTCGCCACGTCACGGATGGCAGGCAGGTTGCGCAGCACCACAGGCTCGTCGGTCAACAGCGTCGCCGCCAACGCAGGCAGTGCGGCGTTCTTGTTGCCACTGGGATAGATCTCGCCGCTCAGCGGACGTCCACCCTCAATCACAAAATAGTCAGGCATATACAATCCTTTCTTTAGTCAGATAGTCGGATAGTCAGACAGTCGGATCGGGCATCAGTCGACGAAGACGCTGACAGCGTCACCCACGTTGATGTCCAGCGCGTCACCGCCGTGTCCGTGGGAGATGGCGAGCTCTAGCATACCCTCGCTGCCGATTAGCGCCAGCGGATCGCCGGGCTTCACTTCGCCGTAGGTCCGGCGGATGGGGCCAAGGTCCCGGTCGCCAACGCGCACGTTGACGGCGAAGGATCGCAGCATCAGCGGTTGGGCGGCACCAAAAGCAGCGTCCAGATGGAGGTAGTCTCCCTCCCACACGAGCCGTCCGATGCTGGTAATGACGTTGCCGAAATGGTCGATGTAGATCACCTCGCCGTGCAGCGCGCCATCTGTGATATCCAGCAGAGGTAGCGGCAGCCGCACAGGATCTTTGACCTCACCGCCCAATTTGTGCATGGGCAATCCGCCGGCGAGATAGGCCGCCGCCGGCGCAAAGATGTCGCGCCCGTGGAAAGTCGCGCTTGTCGCGCCCAGCTGATACTCGGACGCCGCCAGCTCGACGATCAATTCGGGTGGCGCGGCGTGCCAGACGTAGGAGAAGACGCCGTTGTCCGGCCCGACGAGCAAGCCCCACGGCGTACTTGCCGCGATGGGCCGCCGGGACGTACCTACGCCGGGATCGACGACGACCAGGTGCACGCTTTTCTCGGGGAAGTACGGCAGCATCGTCCACAGCACGTAGGCCGCGCTGCGCACGTCCTGCGGTGGGATCTTGTGGCTGATGTCGATGAAAGGCACACCGGGCGCGATGCCGGCCATGACGCCTTTCATGACGCCGACGTAGCCATCTTGTGTTCCAAAATCCGTGGTCAGACTGATGACAACGTTATCGGACATTTTTACCCTCCCGGTCATGAGATTGGTCAGCTTTCGTTAGAGTATACTGTTGCGTGATGCGTGTTGCGTGATGCGTGTTGCGTGTTGCGTGATGAATCGCTGACCGGGGTTAAATGGCGACGCCGGTTTCCGTTCTTCCGTCTCTGGTTGTCTCTGTTAACCCAAGAACACCAGCGTCAGCGCCACCACTACC
>DAOTUH010000175.1:0-6666 GCA_034437255.1 Anaerolineae bacterium | reverse complement strand
ATGGACGTACTTCTAGATTTGGCTTCCGCATTCGGTCTGTCCACGTCGGCGGGCTTGAACGCTTATATTCCGCTATTAACCGTGGCAGTGCTGGGGCGCTTCACCTCGCTGGTGCGCCTGGACGCGCCCTGGGATGCGCTGACCAACGGGTGGATCATCGCGCTGCTGACGATCCTGCTCATTGTGGAGATCCTCGCGGACAAGATCCCTGTCGTCGATACCATCAACGACGGCATCCAGACCTTTGTGCGGCCCACGGCGGGGGCCATCATGTTCGCGGCGACGACGCAGGCGACCATTGACGTTCATCCCGTGTTCGCCTTGGCCTGCGGCGTGATCCTGGCGGGCAGCGTGCACGCCGTCAAGGCCGGGTCGCGGCCCGTTATGTCGGCGGCGACGGCCGGCATGGCCGATCCGCTGGTCAGCACGATCGAAGACGTGATCGCCACGGTGACCTCGTTCCTCGCGGTGATCTTTCCCTATCTGCTGCTGATCTGGCTGATCTTGCTGGCGACGCTGATCTATCTGCTTCTTCGCCGCCGGAGCGCGCGTCGTCGCGTTCAGAAGGAGTAAGGCATGCGCGAAGCCACCTTTGAAGTGCGTGTCCCTGCTGATCTGCTCGAATTTGGCCTCGGTCAAGCGAGGTCTCTTCCGCTCCTTGGATCAAGACCATGGAAGTACAGGTTCGACTGGTCGTTGACGTTTTGCTGGACGAGTTGGATCTGGGGCGGGCCGAAACCATAGTTCTTGCTCGTGAAAGGGACGCCGATTGGGTGCTCATGGATGAGAAGAAAGGACGACGGAAATTGAACCAGCTTGGAATGCAGAAGATAGGCACCGTAGGAATTCTGCTTAAAGCCAAGCGCTTCGCCTCTTGCCAGAAATTCGCCCGGATCTAGAGCGACTGCGGCGCCAGGGATTCAGCATTAGTCAATCTGTTATTAGTGCGGTGCTGATCCAAGCCGGTGAGAAGTAGTGTTGATGATCGTTTATTTGGACGTTGGATGTACCTGGGCGCGGACGGTGAGCCACTGCAACTTCAGCTCAATCTCTACGTAATGCGTTATGTGCGACCTTTGATCGCTCTGAGTCACGATGGGTGTCGTTAGCTTCACCATCTGGTATGCATTCATCCACGTAACCACGTATCGAATACCTATTCTGGAGGAAGAGTTATGTCACAACAGCAGTATTATCAGCAGCAGCCATCTGGGCCTCAAAACAGCGGTATGGCGATTGCCAGTCTCATCTTGAGTATCCTGGGATTGATCGGTGTGTTGCCTTTCCTAGGCAGTATCATCGGCTTGATCCTGGGATATAGCGCGCGCAATGAGATCGACCGCAGCGGTGGCATGCTCACTGGGCGAGAGATGGCAAAATGGGGCATTATTCTGGGCTGGGTTGGCCTGGGCTTGATCGTGTTGGTCATCTGTCTGGTCGTCACAGGCGTGCTTGCTATTCCCGGTCTGGCAATTTGTGGTGGGATCATGGAATCGTTGCGGTACTAACCTAGAAGCATAATACTTTAAGGAGAAGAAAATGAATGAGGAAAACACCTATCCAGAACCGGAGCCTATCTCCGGGCCAGAACCTGTGGACGCCGGACCTGAACCAGAGATGAAACCCCCACCCGCCCCTGTCACGCCACAGGAGATTCCTGGCGGAGGTGTCGGGACCATGGGGGTTCCTGAAGCAGAACCTGACGCCCCGACGACCACGAAGAGCAATAGGACGTTGATCATCGTTCTGGTCGTCGTGGGTGTCGTGCTCTTGCTGTGTTGCTGTATCGTCATCGTGGGGCCTATGATCTTTGGTCCTGGTATTGAGGATGTTTTCGAGGACATTATGGAGGAGATGAACGCGCTGACCTACGTCTTGGTTTGAGTGTGACATCAGACAGTTTTAAGGGAGGCATGTCTTATGAACGAGGCACCGAACTATCCAGATTATCCCGAACCGGAGCCTTCACCGGCCCCGGAACCTGTGAGTGTACCACCGACGGATCTGCCGCCAACGACACCGCCTTCAAAGAAAGATAACACGGTTCTGATCGTCGTGATCGTCGTGGTTGTGTTGCTCTTGCTGTGCTGCTGCTGCGCCGTCGCGGGTTGGTTTCTCTGGGCCAATGGGGATCAGATTCTCAACGAACTGAGTTTGCTGCCGGTGGTTAGCGTGTAGGAGTCCACGCAGCGCCACTCTATTCAACGCCCCAGGCCATGACCTGGGGCGTTGTGTTGGTGTATAATAGAATACGTGATTGAGATAAACGTAGCATTACAACAGAAGTTAGATACGCTACCCAAGAAGCCCGGCGTCTACCTGATGCACAACATCAAGGGCCAGGTGATCTACGTCGGGAAAGGGATCGACCTTTTTAGCCGCGTTCGTTCCTACTTCCACGCCTCGGCCCAGGCGCACCCCAAGACACGTCGCTTGGTTGCGGAGATTGCCGACATTGAGTGGATCGTCACCGAGTCCGAGGTCGAGGCGCTGATTCTTGAGGCGAATCTTATCAAGAAGCACCGTCCACGCTACAACGTGCGTCTCAAGGACGACAAACGATATCCCTATCTTAAGATCACCAACGAGGATTTCCCCAAGGTGCGGCTCACGCGGCGCATGGTGCGTGACGGCGGGCGCTACTTCGGCCCCTACACCTCGACGCGGGCATTGCGCGAGACATTGGATCTGCTGCGCCGCCTCTTCCCGTACCGGACGTGCAATCGCACCATCACAGGCGACGATCCCCGGGCCTGCCTCTACTACGATCTCAATCTCTGTCTGGCACCCTGCGTCGGCGTGGTGGACAAGGCAGAGTACAACGCCATGATCGCTCAGCTGATTCGCTTCATGGAGGGTGAGACCGAAGCGGTGATGGAAGAGATGCACCAGGAGATCGAGAAGGCAGCTGCAGATCTGAAGTTTGAACGGGCGGCGCAAATCCGTGATCGGTACGAGGCGTTGCAGCACGTGATGAAACGGCAACGCATTATCACCACGGCAGCGACAAACCAGGATATTATCGCCCTGGCCCGCGACGACGGCAACGCCTGTGTGGAGGTCTTCTTCGTGCGCAACGGCAAGCTCCTGGGCCGTGAGTACTTCGTCATGGAGAACGCCGCCGGCGCCGACGACGAGGAGATGATGACCTCGTTCCTGCAACAATTCTACACCGACGCGGCGCAGGTACCGCGAGAGATCCTGATGCCTGCTCAGGTCGCCGAAGCAGCGGTGCTCCAGCAGTGGCTGCGCAACAAGCGCGGCGACGTCGTCTATCTCACGGTGCCGCGCGACGAGCCGGAACAAGAATTGCTCGATCTAGCATCCGAGAACGCGACGGAGACGCTGCGCATGCTCAAGGTGCAGTGGGAGGCTGACCAGCATCGCAGCGAGAACGCGCTGGCGCAACTGGAGAAAGCGCTGCAGCTGCCCGGCCCGCCGGTGCGCATCGAGTGCTACGACATCTCCACCACGCAGGGCGTCGAGGTGGTGGGCAGCATGGTCGTCTTCGAGCACGGGGTGCCCAAGAAGAGTCACTATCGCCGCTTCAAGATCCGCACGGTGCAGGGCCAGGATGACTTCGCCAGCATGCGCGAGGTGCTGCTGCGCCGCTTCGACCGCTGGCGGCGTCTCACCGACGGCGCGCTCAAGGGTGTCCGCGGCAGCCAGGCGTGGATGAAGTTGCCCGATTTGCTGGTGGTGGACGGCGGCAAGGGCCAGTTGCGCATGGCGCTGGAGGTGCTGGAGCAGTTCGATCTACGAGATCGGGTCCCGGCTGTGGGGTTAGCAAAGCGCGAGGAGGAGCTCTTTACGCCCGGTCGCGCCCGCGCCATCCGGCTCGATCCGGCCTCGGCGGGGCTTCTGCTGTTGCGCCGCGTCCGCGACGAAGCGCACCGCTTTGCCATCACCTATCACCGTAAGCGGCGGCGCAAGCGCGGGCTCAAGTCGCAGCTGGACGCCATCCCCGGCATCGGCCCGGTGAAGCGGCGGCGTTTGCTCAAGCACTTCGGCTCGCTGCACGCCATCCAGACTGCTAACGAGGAGGAGTTGACTGAGGTGCAGGGCATCTCTGTGGTGCTAGCGGGAGAAATTCGACGGTTCTTTGAGGCGAAGGCTAAGGATAGTGGGGATATAGAAAGCAACAGGTCCGGCCTGGCATAGCGTGGAGCGCCATTTGTCACGGAAGAAACCGCAAAAACGGGTCTGATGCGCTATAATGGAGTTATGTGCTTGCGGACAGCATTTAGCCGTAGTCAGTATTGAGAGAGGGTAGGAATGGCTGTGCAGACGAAAGCAAATATCTTGTCGCTACTTCGAGAGTATCAAAGTCGGCTCAAGAACCTCGGCGTTAGGCGGGAGGGCCTGTTTGGTTCCTTTGTTCACGAACAACAAAACAGGGACAGCATGGTGTGAGCCGCTTAGCGGTAGAAATATGGAGCGTAAACAGTGTGATGAAGATAACGCGACCAGTGTCACCCTTGGAAATGGAACCGGAGGATGTCCAGAGACTTCTGGAAAGCATGATCGCTTGGACGGAGACTCAGAATGACCTTTTGGCTCTCTATCTATACGGTTCACACGCTCAGGGGCGGGCCAATAAGTTGAGCGACGTGGATGTGGCTCTTCTAGCTGAACCAGGGCTTTCACGTCATCAACTATGGAATATAGAAGACAGATGGAGCGCTCAATGGCCTGAGATCGTGGATCTCCATCTGCTGAACCTGGCTCCGTTGCCTTTTCGCTATGAGGTAACGGCTCAGGGTCAACGGTTATGGGCTCGAAATCTTGGGGCTGTAGCAGACTGGGAATCCTTGACCTGGCGCCGTTATTGGGACCTGCAACCTCACCTGGAACAGTACTGGAACCAGTATGTTATCGAGATCATGGAGCAACGAAGTGAAACTGAACGTCAGCAGTATGAGACAGCGCTTGCAGAAGTTAGAGCAGTACATCGCCGAGTTAGAGAGGCAGCAGCCGGTTACGATAGAGACTTTCAGGCGTGATTTCACACGCCAACTGGCGGTGGAACGCGCCTTTCAGGCCGCCATTGAAAGTTGTATCGATATTGCTGCACATATCGTCTCAGTGTATCAACTTGGTCATCCTCAACAGAGTCGAGATGTTTTTCACTTTCTGGTCGAGGCTGGCTATCTGGATCAGCCTTTTGGTGAGGCGATGATGGCTATGGTCGGGCTGCGCAATCGAATTGTTCATCTTTACTGGGATATTGATGTGGCGCGTTTACACCATTACCTCCAGAAGGATGTTGCGCTGCTGCGCCGGTTTCGGGATTTCATGCTGCAAGTCTTGACTGTAGAGGAGAATCAATAAGAGATCGGATGTCTCCAAGTGAAACCTAGGTTCACATGACACCCGATCTCTATGTCTTTACAGCAGCCGCGATTCCTCTTTCTGGCGCGGTGTCTTGACCACCAGGAAGCGGAAGACGGCGTCGCCCTCGTTCCAGAGGCGGTGCGGGATACGCGCCGGACTGTGGATCAGTTGATCCTGGACGATGTGCGCCTTCTCGTCGCCTATCTCCACGTAGCCCTCGCCCTCCAGGACGTAGAAGAAGGCGTCCACGGGGGTGAGATGCCGCAGCAGCGCTTCCCCCGGCTGCAGGGTGATCATGACGACCTGCACGTGTTCGGTGCTGTGAATGGGCTGCACTTGTACGCCGTGAGCATTCTCTTTCTCCGGCGCTTCCCAGGTGTTGATGATCTTCATGGTTGACTCCTCGTTGTATGCTGTGTTGGATCTAAACGACCAATGATGCCATGTCCTCGCCGAAAAGCCCCACCCGATCGCCGGCCTGCAGCGGAATGTCCGTCTCCCAGTCGAAGACGTTTTCCTGCGCCTGCGGATAAGCCAGCCACGGTGCCATGGAGTTGTGGGTGGCGAGCAGCGAGCCGTTGAGGAAGACGTGGTAGAGCTCCTCATGAGGAATCTCCAGCCGCGCCAGCAGCGCGCTGAGCGTCTCGTTGGGGCGCAGTTCGACGTGGAGGACGGTGCCGTCCTCGGTGGCAGCCTCCGCGATATGACGTCGTAATTTACCGTAGACGTGGACTTCAATCATAGTCTTTCTCCTTATCATGGCTTTGGTTCATCTAACAAGCGCCGTTCGCCTTCCAGGGCGCGGAGCGGCGCGAGATCCTGAGTCACTTCGATGGTGCCCTGGTACGTGCCGTCGGCGTCGCGCAGGGCAAAGTAGCGGATGTGGATGAACTTGCCGCCCATCTGGATCCAGAACTCGGCCACGTCGCGCTCCCCGGCGCGGAAGTCGTCTAGGATCTGCTGGACGCGGTCGACGCTCTGCGGCGGGTGACAGTTCTGCACCTTGCGTCCGATGATAGCAGGCGAGCGCTGGAAGATGCGATCCTCGGAGAGGGAGAAGAAGCGCACCTCGTCGTTGGCGTCTACAAACGTGATGTCGATGGGTAGCGCGCCGAAGAGCAGGTTGAGCTGCTTCTGTGTCAGCGCGCCGACGTTGAGGGGCAGGGCGCCGGACGGCGCTGCCGCTGGGGATGCGGCGGCCTCTGCTGCGTCTTCGGCTTCTGCCTGCGGCTGCCAGCGCTGGCCGGGACGGGCGTAGCAGTAGCCCATCTCATCTTCTTGCTCCCGGATGGCGGCCCATTCCTCCTCTGTGAGGCGCTCCAGGGCGGTGGG
>DAOTUH010000174.1:0-3978 GCA_034437255.1 Anaerolineae bacterium | reverse complement strand
GGTGATTGGAGCGGTGGGGACACACCTGGATCCATCCCGAACCCAGCAGTTAAGCCCACCAGCGCCGATGGTACTTGGGAGGGGACTCCCTGGGAGAGTAGGTCATCGCCAAAAACACTGTCTTTTTCTTGTAAGACTGTATTGGACCCACCTTGGTAGAGGTGGGTGTTTTGTTATCTACCCGCCGTGGCGTGCTTCATAGCCGAGATCGGGGGGCAGATCCTCCTGCTGGGCCGCTGCCTTGACCAGTTCATCGCAGCGCTCGTTCTCTGGGTTGCCCGCATGACCTCGCACCCAGACGAATTCAACGGTGTGTTTTTCACAGCGCTCCAGAAGTCTCGACCATAGATCCACGTTCTTAGCCTTATCTTTCTTATTACGCATCCAGCCCTTGGCCCGCCAGCGTTCGGCCCATCCTAGCGTGATACCCTTGACGACATACTGGGAATCGCTGTAGAGGGTGACGGCGCAGGGCTCTTTCAGCGCTTCGAGTCCCTTGATGGCAGCCAGCAGCTCCATGCGGTTATTGGTGGTGCGCTGGAAGCCGCCGGAGAGCTCTTTGCGGTGACCGTTATATTTCAGCACCACGCCATATCCGCCGGGACCGGGATTGCCCAGTGATCCGCCGTCTGTGTAAATTGTGACGTGTTTGCGTTGAGACATGGATGACTCCTTTAATTTGTCTTTTCTATAGCCTTCTATCATTGTAACATAGTTCCCTACTTGCATGTGTCTATCCGGATACTTGATCCTGTCGATGTTCTTTCTTTTCCCGATTTCTTGACATGCTTTCATGTTTGATTATGATATAGGGCTGGATAGTCATCGAGCTATCTTGTGTTAGTTTCTGTCGAGGTGAGCACGTTTTGTTAACATTTTGGCAGAGGTCACCCGCATTCGTGACCTAGCATAGAGAAAAATCGAGTTGTTGACCTTTGCATTATTGAGAAGGAGATGGATTGCATGATTGAAGTTACCAATCTATCCAAGTCGTATGGCCCCATCCAGGCGCTGAAAGAGGTCAATTTTCAGATGGGCGATGGGGAAATCGTGGGGTTGTTAGGGCCCAATGGTGCCGGTAAGACGACGTTTATCAAGATTCTGACCGGTTATCTGCAACCTGACGAAGGTGGTATTCGGGTGAATGGCCTGGATGTCTTCGAGGCGACGCAGAAGGTGCAGGCGCAGATCGGATATCTGCCTGAGACGGCGCCGCTCTACCCGGAGCTCTCTGTACAGGCTTACCTGCGGATGATGGCTGATCTTCGCCAGATCCCAGAGGATAAGCAACGCGCGTATATTTCCGATGCGGTCTACGCCACCGGCCTGACCCAGCATCTGACGCGCCCTATCGGGGAGTTGAGCAAGGGCTTCCGCCAGCGCGTGGGATTGGCCCAGGCGATTCTTCATCGGCCGCGCATTTTGATTCTTGACGAGCCGACGGTGGGGCTGGATCCCACGCAGATCGTCGAGATCCGTGACTTGATCCGCCGCCTGGCGGAACGCAGCACGGTGCTTTTCTCGACGCACATTCTCTCCGAGGTCGAGGTGCTGTGTGATCGCGCCATTATTTTGATGAACGGGGAGGTGCAGGCCGACGCGCGCCTCTCTGAACTGGCGGCGACGTCGGATGCCGTGTTGGTGCTTAGCAAAGCACTCCCCGGCGTCGAAGACGAGCTGCGAGCGTTGCCCAACGTCGTTGGCGTCGAGGTGATGCAGTCCCTCAACGGTTTCCCGGCGTATCGTGTGGGGGGGCAGCCCGGGACAGGTGATCATCTATGCCCGGCGATTTACGATCTAGCCCGGGAATATGACTGGTCGCTGCGAGAATTGCGGCGGGATGTCCGTACGCTGGAGTCTGTATTCAATGAAATTGCGACGGCGACGGAGGTGACGGCATGAAACAGGTCTTAGCAATCACGCGCAAAGAGTTGCGTGGTTATTTCGGCTCACCGTTGGCACTGATTTTTATCGGTGCGTTCCTGGCGGTGACACTTTTCACGTTCTTCTGGGTGGACGCATTCTTCGCGCGGGGCATCGCCGATGTCCGCCCGCTGTTCCGCTGGATGCCCGTGTTGCTGATTTTCCTTGTGGCGGCGCTGACCATGCGTCAGTGGAGCGAGGAGCAGCGGTCGGGCACGTTGGAAGTTCTGATGACGCTGCCGGTCTCGTCGATTCAGCTGGTGGTGGGGAAGTTCCTGGCGGTGGTGGCGCTCGTGGCCCTCGCACTGGCCTTGACTATTTTCTTGCCCATCACGGTTTCGCTGTTGGGTAACCTGGATTGGGGTCCCGTGGTCGGCGGATACGTGGCATCGCTCTTGCTGGCGGCGGCTTATGCTGCCATCGGACTGTTCCTGTCCTCCCGTACGGACAATCAAATTGTGGCGTTGATCTCCACGGTTTTGCTCTGCGGCTTTTTCTATCTCATCGGCACCGGCGGCGTGACCGATTTTGTCGGCCAGACCCTGGGCAATATCTTCCGCGCCCTGGGCGCCGGCAGCCGCTTCGAGAGCATCGAGCGCGGTGTGATTGACATCCGCGATTTGTTCTACTACCTCACGCTGACCGGTTTGTTCCTCACGCTGAACGTGCTATCGCTCAAAGCGAAGGGCTGGAGTGAGGGCGAGCAGATGCGGCCCCAGCGCATGACCGTCACGGTGACGTCGCTCCTGGTCGCGCTGAACCTGGTCTTCGTCAACGTTTGGGCGTTCCCGCTGCGCACGTTGCGCCTGGATATGACGGAGGAGCGCGCCTACAGTCTCTCACAACCTACGCGGGAGCTGCTCCAGGGATTGCAGGAGCCACTGCTGATCCGGGGTTACTTCAGCGAGAAGACGCATCCGTTGTTGGCGCCGCTGGTTCCCAACGTGCGGGATATGCTGCGCGAGTACGAGATTGCGTCCGGCGGCATGATCGAGCTCGAGGTTGTCGATCCTGCCGAAAATCCGGAGTTGGAGGCGGAGGCTAACCAGGTCTACGGCATCCGGCCCTCGCCGTTCCAAATAGCCGGGCGCTACGAGACGTCCATTGTCAACGCCTACTTCGACATCCTGATCCAGTATGGTGACCAGAGCGAGGTACTCAACTTTCAAGACATCATCGACGTGCAGTCGAATCGCGACGGCACGCTGGATGTGCAGCTGCGCAACCTGGAGTACGATCTGACGCGCACGATCAAGAAGGTGGTCTACGGCTTCCAGAGCGTGGAGGCGGTGCTGGCGTCGTTGGCGTCGCCTGCGGAACTGACGCTGTACGTCACGCCGGGGACGCTGCCCGAAGGCCTGACCGGCGCCGTGGATACCGTCGAAACCGTGGCGAACGAGATTGTCGAGATTTCCAACGACAAGTTCACGTATCAGGTCGTCAATCCCGACGCGCCCGACAGCGACGTGACTCGTCAGGCGCTGTACGACGAGTACGGTTTGCAGCCCATCGCTGTCTCTCTTTTCTCGAGCGAGACCTATTACTTCTACCTGGTGCTTGAAGTGGGTGACGAGGCCCGCGTGGTCAACCCGACGGAGATCAGCGAAGCTGCTGTGCGCAGGGCGCTGGAATCAACGCTCAAGCGCTTTTCCACGGGTTTCTTGCAGGTCGTAGGCTTCTGGGTTCCCGAGCAGACGCCGACGCAGAACCAGTTCGGGCAGATGCAGCAGCCTATCTCCTCGTGGACGATGGCACGCGAGGTGCTGCGCGAGGAGTACGAAGTCCGCGACCTCGACCTGACCAGCGGTCGGCCTCCGACTGACGTGGACGTGATGGTCCTCATCGCCCCGCAGAATATGAGTGATAAGGAGCGCTTCGCCGTTGATCAATATCTGATGCGGGGCGGCGCGGTTATCGTGGCTGCCTCCCATTACGCGCTGATGCCCGATCAGATGACGGGCGGTCTGGGCTTGCAGGTCTTGCAGGGCGGCCTGGGTGATATCCTGGAAAGCTACGGCGTCACCGTGGAGCGCTCGTTGGTGCTGGATATGCAAA
>DAOTUH010000173.1:0-2376 GCA_034437255.1 Anaerolineae bacterium | reverse complement strand
GGGGATTTCCTGGCGTTGATACTGCCGGGGAGGTGGAGTGAAGTTCTCCCACAGGTCATCCCACCGATCACTGAGAATAGAAGCTCGGACGTGGGCTATCGCTTCGGCGCGCTCAGCATTCCAGCGCATACCTGCTTGGTTGATGCGAGCACCTACGACTTGTTTGACCGCGCTCTCAGCAGAGCCGCTACCAATCTGGAGACCTTGCTCGACGTAAAGAGGATAGTCCATACGTACGCTTTGGTTCTCGAAATAGGTGATTGCCCTTGTCAACGGTTCGGGGGTGCTATGCTCTTCCGCCAAGAGAGCGCGCAACTCCTGCAACACGGGTGCGGCCCCCTTATGTTTGAGGATATGACAGTACTTTTTGCCCCACTCTTTGGTTTCGGCGCTTTCCTCTCCAAAGACGGCCTTTCCGGCATCCCATATGTACTCCCCCGCGTGATAGAAGTCTACAATCTCGCTCGTTTTTTGACCTGGAAACAGTGATGCAATGCGCTTCCAAATCCACTTGGCACCGTCCCCCAAGACAATGACCTCCTCGACTGACTCAACCCCGCGTTTTACAGCTGTCACGTAAACTGCCCGGGCTAGCTCCTCTCCCGTCCTAGCTACCACGTAATCGATGTTCACGGCGTGAATCTCAACGTCGCCCTCCTTGTTACGGCGTTCTTCCGTTTCGTACACGGCTGCTACCTTGATTTCTGCTCCTTGCCCGTTGGATAACGGGAAATTAATCCCGTCAGCGCTGATGTACAGCCGCTTGGGTGGATCAGTCACTTCGCAGGCAGGCATTTGGTACAAATCCCAAACTCTATGTACGGCTTCCTGTTGCTGCTCTTGCAGTATTTGTCCGATCTGCACTGAGCTATTATTCACTGTGTCATGACTAATCTTGACATTGCAGTACCGATCCAAGAAAAACTGGGCCTTTTCAAAGGGCATAAATGCCCCAAGATAACTCGTCATTTCTTGTACCCGCGGACTCAGTTCGCTGGCTCCCATCCCTAACTCTTCATCCAAGGGCACCCATCCACAATGACATGCTGCGTGATGATAGTATGCCCGCTCTATCTCTATCTCTGCTAGCGTCGTGATGTAGTTACGAGGTTCGTACCGTTCCCAATATACCTCCTCCCCACATTCCGGACAGGCTCGCTTCCCTTTTCTCCGATAACGATCCATCCCCGCCAGCGTCAGCAACTGGGTGTCTTCTCCTATTTGCCTTATCCACTCCCGAATCCTATCTTCTATCTCTCCTACGGTCGGTTCTTCCCCTTCCTCTTGTCTATTGCTCCATCGCCATATCTTGACCAACTGCTGGCGGTACTCCTCCGTCATCTTGTCAATCTTGCTCTCCACTTCTCTCGGCAACATCTTACCCATCATTCCTCCTCTGCTTTTCTCAGGTTTTCATCAGAGGGTATTATACCATGTTTTCCGACGATCAATCGTCACACCCGATTCAGGGGCTGCCCTTGACCTGGCGCCCATTCTCGGATCTCGCCTGGGTCAGGGGGGATGTCTTGACCTTTGAGCGGTGGTCCCAGCCCGTGTGTGGCGTTTACTACGCGGTCGACGTCGGCAAGGGGGAACTGTTTTTGGCTGCCCCGCTCCCTGCCGCACTCCTTCCCTCCAGCCAATTTGACCGCCCTCCGTCCAGCTCCACAGCCGCTCCATTCAGTTTGGCCGGAATGTGCTCTATTTTAGCCAAACAATGTGGCCCATAACAAATGGGAAAAGACACCGACTTCAACGATACCATCCTGCACGTTTCCGGCAACATCATGAAGAAACAGATCGGTGAGCAGGTGCAATCCTACAAAGAGACGTGCTACATCGTTCCGGGCAAGAAAAGCGAGTGAGGAAATGACGAAGAGGCCCATTTTGTCCAGCAGTTTTTGGAAAAGTGGGTTGGTGCAGGTGACCACGGGAGAGCCGGGGGCACTCGCGCTGGCCAGTTGATCATCTGCGCCGACGTCGAATTTCTCGTCCAACTGTATCCGGAGCCGCTCAAGGAGCTGGAAGTCTACATCCCCAATCCTATGAAGACGGTCACACCAGACTTGACAGGATCGGCGACGTCTGGTAAACTATATATACTCTATAATATATTAGGCGGGGTGCATATACTGTGGAAAAACAATATCGACGGGCTTCAAATCTGTTTGGCCTACTCTCACATCTGTCTCGGCTGTGGATTCTGGATGAACTGCGGACGGGGGAGGCCTGCGTCTGCCACCTCCAGGCTCTCGTGGGCCGCCCGCAGCCCTACGTCTCGCAGCAACTGAGTAGGTTGCGCGAGGCCGATCTGGTGACGGACCGCCGGGAGGGGCTATTCGTGTACTATAGCCTGAGTGACGCCCGGGTCGAACG
>DAOTUH010000172.1:0-5200 GCA_034437255.1 Anaerolineae bacterium | reverse complement strand
GGCAAGGGGCAGGGGGCAGGGGGCAAACGTCCTTCGTCTGAGGACTTGTATACGTTTGAGACGGTGACGAAAGGGACGGTGACGTATGATCACGCTGTCTGTGTCGATTGCGAGACCAGGGTATGCGTTGAGGCGTGTGTCCCGCAGATTCTGGCGCTCAACGAGAACGGCGCTCCCGTGCTCAACATCAGCCGAGAGGAAGCGAAGCAAGGCGGCTGCATCGAGTGCCTGGCGTGTGAGGTGGATTGTTTCTTGTATGGCGCGGGGGGTGGGCACATTCATCTACCCATTGAAGGGTTAGCGGATTAGTTACAGGTTACAAGTCGTAAGTTACAAGTTACAGGTTGAAAGTTGATCGAGGTGAAGGAACTTGTAACGTTCAACACGCAGAAAGCGAGCAAAAGGCATGTCAATTCTCATTGATCAAACGAAACGTGTATTAGTCCAAGGCATCACCGGACGGGAAGGCAGCACCCGCACACAGTTGATGGTCAACTACGGCACTCACGTCGTGGCGGGCGTGACGCCCGGACGCGGTGGACAGGACGTGCACGGCGTGCCGGTCTTCGACACCGTCGAGAAAGCGTGGGAGCAGGCCGGCCCCATTGATATCAGCGTGCTCTACATCCCGGCGCCGCTGGTCAAGAGCGCGGCGCTGGAGGCCATTGACGCAGGGGTGAAGCTGCTGGTCATCGTGCCCGACCGCGTGCCCATCTACGACGTGCTGAGCATCGCGCAGCGGGCCAAGGAGCGCGGCGCCCGCTTCGTCGGACCGAACACGTTAGGCGTCCTCAGCCCCGGCAAGGCCGTCCTGGGCATGATGGGCGGACGGGCAGCGTCGGCGCGCTCGTGGTTCTTCCCCGGGCCGGTCGGCGTCTCGTCGCGCAGCGGGGGGATTACCTCGTCCATGGCCTACTACCTGGCGCGGGAGGGCATCGGCGCGACGACCATGGTGCACGTCGGCGGCGACCCCGTCGTTGGCCTGCCCCACCCCGACGTCATGCTGGAGTTCGAGCGCGACCCCGAGACCAAGGCCGTGGTCATGTTCGGCGAGATCGGCACCAGCCAGGAGGAGCGCGTAGCGGATCTCATCGAAGCCGGCGCCTTCACCAAGCCGCTGATCGCCTACGTTGGCGGGAAGGCGGCGAAGAGCGGCACCCGCTTCTCGCACGCCGGCGCCATCGTCGAGGGCGGGCGCGGCACCCACGAGGGCAAGGTCGAGCGGCTGAAGGGGGTCGGCGCGACGGTGGTCGACGCGTTTATGGATTTGCCAAAGGCAACGAAAGAGGTTTTGGAGAAGATCAGTTGCGGGTTGTGAATTGCGAGCTGGGGATTGCGGGTTGCGAGTTATGAATTGCAGATTGCGAATTTCAATTTCTCCAGCAAATCGATGATACCGAGAGGTTCTCCGGGTTCAACGCGATCATCTGCAAAGTGAACGTGATGCGGGAAGTTTGGCAGATCAGGATAATGTTCCACGTTATCCCACCGCCTGCGCAACTGTGTGCGCTGGTGATCCATCCATTGGTGACGATAACGCTCAGTGACACAGACTGCGTTTGAGACAACAAAATACTCCGCTGCTTCAACGAAATCACCGTTCTTCAACCACATGCGAATGCGCAGGTAGCCCCGATCGGGCTGTTCCCAAGTTTCAACCATCTCAAAGGAGTCAACCAGGTGATCAGCGATCAACTCGGCTTTGATTTTAGCGATATACTCACTCGGCGTCATCGGCCTGCTTCATCAAGGCATCCAGACGGCGAGCAGCGGCCTGGTGCATGTCCCAGAATACACTCCACTCTACAAAATCCATATCGTCGCCCAGTTCGCCTGCCCGAAATCTCTGATAGAATACGTCGGAGGGCATCTCGTACCGGACCTCATAGGTTTGCAGGCGAGCGCTCAGGCGTTGCAACTCCGCCTTCGTCTGTGCAATCTCCAAGGCGATCAATTTGTCAACAGCCTGATCGACAACAACGCTACGATAGCCCTCATCGTAGATTTGAATCAGACGCTGTAACTTGCTTATCGTTTCGGTTTCCTGTGCCATGCATCTCCTCACGCCGGTCCGTGACTCTATCACTTTGTGTGGATGACTCAACGTTCCTCAGTATCTGTATAATACCATACTTCTTCCATGGCAACCACCGGTCGGGGAGAAAGACAATTGTTCCTCATCGCACTCATGGGTATAATTTGATCAGTAAATCGACCACATTCGTGAGGTGTCTATGACCAACCAAACCTGGACCCAACCCATCACCAAGATCGAACCGAATACGATTGCCGTCCGGGGGTATCGCATTGAGGATCTGATGGGCCGCGTGCCCTTCGCGCACGTGGTCTACCTCGTGCTTAAGGGCGAGTTGCCCACCGAGGCCGAGGGCCGTATGATGGACGCGCTGCTCGTCTCCAGCGTCGACCACGGCGGGACGCCGCCGTCGGCGCTGGCAGCGCGCACCGTCGCCTCGGGCGGGGCGCCGCTCACGGCCGGCATCGCCGCCGGCATCATGACTATCAACGAGCATCACGGTGGCGCTATAGAAGGTTGCATGCGCGTTCTGACAGAGGCCGTGACGCACATGCGAGAGCGCGAGCAGTCCCCGCTAGACGCGGCGCGGGCGCTGGTCGCCGACTACCGCGCTGCACACAAGCGCATCCCCGGCTACGGGCATCGCGTCCACAGCGACGATCCCCGCGCTAAACGGCTCTTCGCCATCGCCCAGGAGGAAGGCGTGGCGGGCGACACCGTCGCCATGGCCCAGGCCATCCGGCAGGCGCTGCACGAGGCGCTGGGCAAGGATTTGCCGCTCAACGTCGACGGCGCCATCGCGGCGGTGCTCTGCGAGCTCGACTTCGCGCCGGAGATGGGCAACGGCTTCTTCGCCATCGCCCGCACTGTTGGCCTGACGGCGCACGTCTTCGACGAGCTCACCAACCAGCGACCCATGCGGCGCATCTCGCCCACGGCGCAGGTGTATAACGGTCCTGCAGAGCGGAAGATTTAGTTGCCGGTGCACGTTGCAGGTTACAAGTTGCAAGTTGCAAGTTAGGCACTCAAGGCGAGAGTAACGTTCAACGTGCAACCTTCAACTTTTAACTCTTCTTAGGAGGAACCATGCGCGATGAACTATTGACATTGATCCCCGAGTTCGATTTGATCGAGGACGCAGATATGCGCGAGAGAACGATTCAAACCTGGGAGCTGGCGATGGAGGAAGGCGGCTGGACGCTGGCGGAGCTGGATGCCATGCCCTTCACGCTGCTCATCGCCCCGTGCCCGGTGAACTTCGTCGAGCACACGCGGGCCGTGGCGCAGATGGCGATTGAATCCGCCAGGGTGCTGATGGCGCGGTACGGCGAGCGCCTGCCGGTGGACATGGACGTGTTGATCTCCGGCGGGATTCTGCGCGACGTGGGCAAGTTGCTGGAGTACACGCGCCGCGCCGACGGGACCTTCGTCCAGACGCGCGAGGGCAAGCTGCTGCGCCATCCTTTCACCGGCCTGGAACTGGCGGCGCGCTGCGGGCTCCCCGCCGAGGTGCAACACATCATCGCCTCGCACGCCGGGGAGGGCGCCAAGGTCCAGCGCACCACCGAATCCATCATCGTCCACCACGCCGACTTCATCAGCTTCGAGGCGGTCAAGGGGTTGGCGGAGGCAAAGACGCTTTCGGCGCGGATGGGCGAATAACTCCACCCGGTTATCAATCCCGCATAGAATGAGGAGAGAACATGAGGTCATCTGAGATATCAGCCGTTCTCAACGAGATCAAAACCGCCATCCAGCAGATGTACGGACCGCGATTTGAGCAGATGATTCTGTATGGCTCCTATGCGCGGGGAGATGAGGAGCCTGAGTCCGATTTGGACATCCTGCTCGTTCTCCGCAACGTAGAAGATCCACTGGAAGCACGCGAGCAGCTTTCGCCCCTGCTCTGGAAATTGGCGCTGGAGCATCAAATGGTATTCTCCGTGCTGCCCGTCGATGCCGATGACTTTGAGCATCGGAAAAGTCCGTTACTTCTAAATATCGCCCGGGAGGGAATTTCTGTCTGATGCATAACGCGGCTATGGATGAACTGTTGCAGAAAGCCCGGGAGAGTTTACGCGCGGCTGACGTCCTGCTTGAGCGAGAGTTCTTCGATTTTGCGGTGTCCCGTGCATACTACGCTATGTTTTACGCCGCGGAAGCTGTGCTTTTACATCGAGGATTGACCTTCTCCAAACATACCGGTGTGATTGCCGCTTTTGGTCAGCATTTCGCAAAAACGGGAGATCTGCCTCGTCACTTACATCGCTACCTATTGGATGCCTTTGACCTGCGACAGGTGAGCGATTACAGTGCGCCGGGCTTGATAGGAGAGGAGCGGGCGAAACGTGTGATCAAATGGGCCGAGGAATTCATCGAAACAATTAGCACTTTTTTGAAAGGGTGACTATGGCAGGAAAAACGATGATCCAGAAGATCTTCGAAGCACATAGTGCCGCACATAGTGCCACACTATGTGCCGCGCATGGCGCCGGCGACGTCCCCGTTGAGCCGGGCAACATTATCTGGCTGGAGCTGGACGTGCGCACGGCAAGGGACTTCGCCGGGCCGAACGTGGTCAAGAACTACCGCGAGCACTACGGCGACGCGCCCGTCGCCGATCCGGAGAAGACCTTCTTCACCTTCGACCTCGTCGTGCCACCGAGCAACATCCCCTACGCCCGGAACCAGCAGATCTGCCGCGAGTTCGCGCGCGAGCAGGGCATCCAGGTCTACGACGTCAACGCGGGGATCGGCTCTCACGTCGCCATTGAGGAGGGGTTGGTCTACCCTGGCGTGACCTTCGTCGGGACCGACAGCCACCTCAACATCCTGGGCGCCGTCGGCGCCTTCGGACAGGGCATGGGCGATCAGGACATTGCCTTCGCCTTCAAGACGGGGCGGACGTGGTTCGAGGTGCCGCCCACCATGCGGGTGGTGGTCGAGGGCGAGCTACGTTACCCTTGCACAGCCCGTGACCTGACGCTGGCGGTGCTCCGCGAGGTAGGCTCTAGCGGCGCGCTGGGCCGCGCGGTCGAGTTCGTCGGTCCGGCGATTGAGGCACTGGATCTGGCGGGGCGCATCACGCTGGCGAGCCAGGTCACGGAGATGGGGGGGATTATCGGGTTTCCAATCAGCGGCTCAGCGGCACAGCGGCTCAGCGGC
>DAOTUH010000171.1:0-8535 GCA_034437255.1 Anaerolineae bacterium | reverse complement strand
ATAACTGGGAAAACTCGGAGTTTTCCGGAACTTGACACTACATGTAGATTTTTCGTAACCAAAATCACTAGATGTAGGGGGTAAACTACTAAAACTCCGAGTTTTGGACCTTTTTTCAGGGCAGCCAATTTTATTGATCTGATTTGGCTTTACTGTTTGTAAAAGTAATAAGTAACTTAAAAATCTTGGCGACTGTCCGACTTTTGGTCGGCGGCGTCTTTGTGTGAGGCACAACCTTTTTTCAGTGAAGTCTTAGTTGTATCCCCTAGCATTATGCAGGGGAGTTGGCTTCCGAGAGACCCCACGGGGAAGGCTTCTACTCATAATGATACCTTGGTTTCTATATTGTGCCAACCTGGGGCTGCTGGCCCCTCTCTATTTTCTTCAGAAAAAATCTACTTGGAATTATAGACAACATGGTGTATAGTATTGTTAGAATATTAAGACGATGTTAATGACTGTTAAGAGCTGATTAATTCGACAATGTTAACTTCCGCTGCACGGTGGTTACCATGGTCAGTAGACCATAGGTCTACGAAAACCACGTGCTACGGCTGCAAAGTCGCCCTTCGGCGACTGAAAGGTAATCCGCGTAGGCGGATCTCGCAACTGTAGCCGCGAATTCATTCGCCGGGATTTGAAGTTAACTCTTTACACGCTATACGTAATTTGACAATGTTAACTTCCGCTGCACGGCGGTTAAAACCACGTGCTACGGCTGCAAAGTCGTCCTTCGGCGACTGAAAGGTAATCCGCGTAGGCGGATTTTGCAACTGTAGCCGCGAATTCATTCGCCGGGATTTGAAGTTAACATTGTCAAGTTACTCTCTCAACAAAAAAAGCCAGAACAGCACGGCGGTTAAAACCACGTGCTACGGCTGCAAAGTCGCCCTTCGGCGACTGAAAGTAGCCGCGAATTCATTCGCCGGGATTTGAAGTTAACTTACTTACTGCGTCGCGTGCAGGTAGATGACATTCCCCTTGTTGATCATGATCTCCAGGCCGCTGTCCTGCCGCAGTACCAGGCTGTAAGGGTCCGCGCCGATGAGCGTGCCCTTGAAGGCCTTGCCGTTGGCGAGGGAGATGAGTACGCGTTTGTCCTGCAACTCGAAGATGAAGTCCAGGGGCTCCTTGCCCCACTTGCCGGATGCTGACATGGTTAATACCTCCATAGGAATAGGGCGGGCACCGATTAGGAACGGCACCCGCCGAGTTTACTTGGCTGCCGGGATCATGCGGCGGTCTGTGACATGCCTCGGGCTCGCCACAGACGCGAGGCCATTTCTTTGTTTAATGTAACGTGTTCTCAGTATACGAGCCTTATGTGAGAAAGCAACTGCAGAGTTGCTCGGGCAAACGAGGCGGTTCCAGGGTGGCTCAGACACAATAGGCGGCTTTACGTCATGTTTGCCATGCGCATTAACCTCAGCGCACATCAACTCCGGCTTCGTTGGCCTTGATTTCGTCTATGCAGATTCTACGGCGTAGGGAGCGTTTTCGCCAGCTGACTCGCTTCGAAATCCCGATGTGTTTCTACACAACGTGGATGAGCTCATATTTTCGCAGCTCACGAAATGATTCCGGTAGCTCTCCCACGTACGTCATCACCAGCCGCTGCCCGGCCCGCGTAAAGGCCATGTACAATTGTCGCGTGTGCGCTTGGATCAATTCTGCCCGTTCGTCTTCTGCCAGGCGGAGGCTGCCCTCTCTCTCAAACAGCTCGTGCATCCCGGCGATGAAGACTACTGGACTTTCCAGGCCGGTGCCGGCGTTGAGCGTGGTGACGCGGATGAACTCGCCCGGCAACTCGTTCTTGGGATCCTGAGCCGCACCTTCTCCCAGGCGCTGATTGAGTGCAGCGATGAGGGCAGCCGCGCCCCGTGCATCAGCGTGCAGGACCAGGACATGCTGAGGTAGTAGGCCTTCTTCGACGGCCTGCACAATCTCAGCGACCAGGCGTGCTCGCTCGTCCTGAGCCGCGGTGAAGCGTAACAGCCAGGGTGGGTGGCCCTTCTCCATGCCGTGCAGATCGGGTAGCAGCAGATCCGGTTCTTCTTCTGGCAGACGCTGGCGGTAGAAAGCCAGCGCACACGTGAGGATGGCGCGCGTGGTACGATAGCTCCGCCGCAGGTGGTAGGTGCGGCCTCGCACCTCCAGGCCGGTGATGGCGCGCCACGACTCGCCGCGCCGCAAAAAACCCTGGGTGGGATCGGCCGCCAGGAAGAGATAACCGTGCTCCGGCAGGATCAGCTGGCGGACGATATCGAACCAGATCGGGGCGAAGAACTGCGCCTCGTCCACCAGCACGACGTCATACTGCGGCGGGGCAACGCGGCCCTCCGCTAACCAATGCCAGTAGCGGCGGGGCACGTCCCACCAGTCCATGACCTGCTGATCCAAGAGCCGCTGTTGGTACGCCTGCATCGCGTCGAAGAGCTGCCCACGTTGTGGCTCGGTCAACCTAAACCCGCGCCCGCGTCGGCTGACCTCCAGATACGTCTCCCGCTTGGTGAGACCGGTGTCCTTCACCCATTCCAGCTCGCTCTGGAACATGCCCGGCGTGATCGAAGTCCCCTGGAGTTCCCGGTACCAGATATCGCGTAACAGCTGCTTGCGCCTGGGGATGGAGATGGGATTGTAGGGCTGATCGTCTGGTCAATGTCGCCGGCACCAACCCATGAACGTCTGCCACTGAATGGTGGGGGACCGGGCGCCGGTCAGCAGTTGGTAACGGGCGCGCATCTCCCGGATGAGGGGCCGATTGTGGGTGAGGACCAGGTAGGTCTTCTGCGGAAACCGGGCCTGTAACAGCCGCAAGCGGTAGAGCAACACCAGTGTCTTGCCGCTGCCGGTGACGCCATTGACGACCTGAATACGGACGTCGCGCGCCACGTGCTCGCCGGCAGGCGCCAGATCCAGATCGGTCTTGAGAATTCTTTCTTGATTATAGTCCAGAAGATACCGGGTCAGCTCCGCTTTCAGATTGCGCCGGCGCGTTGCTGTCCGCGCCACGAAGGCTGCCGGGACGATGGTCTCCGGGGCAAACTGGCCACGCAGCGCGCGCCACTGCGCCGCTGCCAGGGGCTCCGCCGGAAATAGGGTCTTCCACGCTTCGACGCCCTTGCTGTTGATCCAGCGTTTGTCCAGCCAGACGAACCGGGGCGTGGTTTCCGACTCCTGGATAGCGCGCAGATCCTGTGCTGCCAGATTGGGAAAGAGCAACGCAGCGCGCACCTGGTCGCGGGACACACCGGCCTGTTCGGCCTGCGCCAGGAAGGTCTGGAGACATTGCTCCTCGGCCTCGCCGGGCACGGGCGTCTCCTGCTCGAAATCCAGCAGTTGCAACTGTGGCGCCCGTTGTGCTTGCTGCGCCGTGGCCTGGCTCACTTTGAGCAGGAGCGCCCGCTGTTCGGGATCAAGCAGCAGAAAATCGGGCGCATCTGGCTCCCACGGTGTGAGATGTAACCAGATGTGCCAGCGATCGGGTAGGGCCTTAAGCGCCCGAAACGCACGGGCTACTTCGGGGGTAACGCTGCCCACGGGCGTCTCGGGAATGATGTGGGCCATCAGTCAGGCTCTCCGTAAGGGACCGGGCGCGAGGTGCAATACTGCAACAGGTCGCGGAACAGGGCCACTGCGTCCTGCTGCACGGGATCCTCGGGCTGCGCCCGCAGCACCGCGCTGCTACCCACGATGACGAGTTTGGTGCGGGGTCGGGTGATGGTGACGTTGAGCCGCTCGGCCTGGAAGTAGAAGGCCGCCAAGTCGGCAGCGAAACTGGGGCTGGAGGTGGTCATGGAGAAGATGACGACCTCCCGCTCTTGGCCCTGCATTCGCTCCACCGTGTCGATCACCAGATCGCGGCGTATCTCACGATCCGAGATGACGCGCCGCAGCCGGTTACGAATCTCCCGCCCTTGGGCTCGATACGGGGCGATGACGCCGATCTCCAGCGGCTGCAGTCCGGTCCGCAGCAACGCCAATACCAGATCCACCACCACGTCGGCCTCCCGGTAACTGCGGACCGTCGTATTGCGCGTGAAGAGATCGACGAAGACCGCCGGATGATCGGGATCAAGAATACGTTGCCATTGTGCATCCACGGACGCCAGGGACAGACGTCGCGCTCCTATGCCCGGCGCCGGTCGCAGTTTGCTGTCGTAGAAGTTACGGCTGGGCCAGGCGGTGAGGGTATCATTCATGCGATAGGTATCGGTGAGCATCGTTTCGTAGCCCCGACCGGCTAGGTAACCAAAGATAGAGGTACGGGCCAGCGGGAGATCGTCCTTCAGGTTGGTCACCACCGGCGGCAATTGACGGTCGTCGCCGATGAAGATGTAGCGCCGGGCCGCCAGCATGCCCATGATAGCCAGCGGTAGGGTGATCTGCGAGGCCTCATCGAAAATCACAGTATCAAATTCTACCTCGGCGAGACGGTCAGTCCGGGTAGCGAAGGGCGTTGCGCCGATGGCATAACCGTCGGGTATGGTGCCGAACTGGGACTGGGTGAAATTCTCAAAGCTCTTCACGCGCAAACCGTCGGCGCGAGCGGCCTGGCCGATCTTACAGACCGGTAAGTCTTCCCCCGCAACCTGGGCGATCTTGTTGAGCGCGTTGTGAATGGCCCGGTGCGTCAGTGCGGTGACCAGTACTCGCTCGCCCTCCTCGACCAGCATCTGTACCAGATGGGCCAGTACCAACGTCTTGCCGGTCCCTGGCGGTCCCTGAATGAGATAAGTCAGGTCGGTGGCGTAGGCCTGCCCTAGGGCTTCTGCTTGGCTCTCGTTTAATCCAACCTCGATGGCCTGGGTCCAACCTCGCTCATAGGCTGAAAAATCCAGTTGCGGGCCCCGCTCTCCCAGGATCAAGGGGAGAATGCGCTGGCGCCCCACGTTGCGGTCGGCGACTTCGGCCAGGGCATCAAGATAGTAACCGCTGAAATCCATATATCCTTCATCTGCGATCCAGCCGGTAGGCTCGTCGATGAACCGGGTCAGA
Source organism: Anaerolineae bacterium (assembly GCA_034437255.1). Classification (GTDB taxonomy): domain Bacteria; phylum Chloroflexota; class Anaerolineae; order B4-G1; family SLSP01; genus G713. Next base: position 3,537 of record DAOTUH010000171.1, on the reverse strand, counting down.
TTGCCGCCGCCGAGGCTGAATTCCAGATATTGCTCTTCATCCACTTCCAGGATCACCTCCATGACAGGTTCCAGCAACGGATGGCTCTTGTGCAGGAAGAGGTAATCGCCTTCACGGAAGCGCGAGTGATTGGTCAGGCACTTAAAGACGAGGTGCCCCGTATGTTCATTGATACGGATGAAGTTCAATCCTTCTAGGGTATAGCCTTTGCGCACGCGCTCGCCCAGGGGCAGCGACCACTGCCGTTCCAGGTGCTCACGCTGTTGCTGGCTCTCCTGGCGGATGAGTGTTTCGAGGCGATTTAGAAGATCAGTGGTGGACATAGAAAAATAGGGCGCTATGGTTGTTCAAATAAAGAGAGGTTTGATTCAAGGTGTGTCTCACCCTTCTCATAGGCATGTCGGGAGGGAGATCTGCCTGTTTTGCTGCTTGAGTTGCAGTTCGTCACACCGTTCATTCTCTCGGATGCCTGCATGCCCCCGAACCCATCGGGATTGTACTGGATATTGGTCGCATAAGGCCAGTAGTTCGGCCCATAGGCAGAATCTCCGGATGGATGCTTCAGGATCATGTCGATCTCTGACAACAGGTCTTCCACCCCTTGCATGCCTGAGAGCCAATCACGTGCGGCTTGTAGCGTATAGAAGCCTTTGAAAAGCGCATCGGGCACATTGTGGACCTGGTCAGCGGCACCGTCTTCACCGAACCACTGATAGTAGAGCCCCGGCCTAAGGCCTTGACGATAACATAATACTTCTTTTTCGATTTTCTACCCATCAACAACCTCTTTCAACAATGCGGCGTTGACTTCCAAATAGGATTGCAGCCCGCTCTACCTTTTTCGCTGTTTCACCTGCTCATTTAACACCTTGAGAAAAGTGCGATTATAGCTATCCATAACGTGATTCACATTCCAGAGACCAGATCTGCGAATGTATTCATTATCCGCCCAATTTCCTAACCATGATTCACTCGGTGGATCGATGGACTGTTTCGCGCTTGCATTGCTGAGCAAGCCGATGGCGTTCCGCTCTATGTATCCACGTAGGCTCTTCGGGCCAGGTGGATCGTCGATCTCAACCCATAGGAAAGGCATGCTACGGATGTGTTGACTTACCGCTCGTTCAAGAGATAGTTTCTTTTCTCCGTATCGCCGCTTTCGCAGTAGAGCCAATGAATGCTCCATTGGGCGGCTATATCTACATCCCAATCGTCCCTGTTAATGAGGGCTGTCCCCACATGCAGGCGAAATACGGAGCCGCGATGATTGCCGCCACCGGCGTATTTGCCACTCAAGGTACCGCGGTGCTGACGTAGACGCTTCCAGAGCGTGCTTTTGCTGCCGGCTTTCAGGCCGTGCGTGCCAACCCGCACAACTCGCGGACCATTGACGGAGGTGGTGCGTTGCTCACCGGGCTCAAAGAAGAAGTAGACACCGCGGGTGGGCCACTTCATGCGGCCGTGGGCCTCAGCAAGCGTTCGCTTGCCGCCAACACGTGTCTCCAGCTCGTCCAGAATACGATAGAATCGTTGCACATCTTGAAGACGGGACTCAAAAGGCTCATCAACCATGATAGCTCTCCAGGTGCTCATTAAGCCAACGTAACTGTTCGCTGATCCTTAAGCCACGCATTGGTATTTCGACATTACATCCTATAGCTTCCAGCGGATCTATTAGGTGCGCCCGGTAGCGTTGCCCAGCCAAAATGATGATGTCATCACCAGCCTGGACCTCATGCCGTAAATCCTGGAGCACTCTTTTCGCCCACGCGCGCCGCTGGGCGGCCGGCATACGATTGAGCGTCTCGTCGTAGGGAGCAATCACTTGGTCCGGCGGCACAAGGCCATATTTCGCAGAAAGGATGAACCAGCGATCGGCAATCTGTTGAGCATACGCTGACGCTTTCTTGAACCAGGCTGAGGTGTAGAGGCTGCGTGCCGGCTGAGGATCCATTGTCTTCTTGCCTACGCAAGCCACTAATGCGATTCGTCGGTTCATCATGTCCTTCACATTATTTTTGTACCATTTTTACAGATCATACGCGCCGCTTCGTAGTCCGGCACGATGGGGGCCAGCCGGGACCAGAAGGCGTCGGTATGGTACCATATACCTGCGCCAGGCCGAGTCAGAGCCCGACCGTTAGCTTTGAGCATGCGTTTCACCGACGATAGATGGAGATCATGGTTCCGGAGACGCCGTCGGCTGCCTGATAAGGCTTGTACTCCAATCGCTCTAAATCGGCGTCAAAGCCATGTTGGCGTGCCACCATAGTCGCCACCACTCCGACCGTCATAGGATTAGCATAATCACGATTCACCTGCAATAGCGCCCGAGAACGCGGAAACCCCGGCTGCAGACCCTGCAAGGCGCCTTGAATGTGCGTATCTTGGCCCCATGGTGGTTCCTGATCTACCAAGAACATGATCAGCGCCGGATGTCCATCGTCGGGAATCGTGAGTGTTTTTGAACGTTGAGACTGCCCCTGTCCCTGGGGAGATGTCTGTTTCTTTTCCGACGTCTTCGCTTCCTTTTGGTTAGTTTCTTTGAGACTGCCGCTGAAGAGTCTCTGAAGCCAGGAGCGCTGGGGCTTTTCCGGTCTGGAATCTGGCTTTTTGGTTTGCTTAGGCCTAGGCTGAGACTTTTTCCTAGGGGCGTCGAGGGGATTTTCGTGGATGTTGGCCCCACACTGAGGACAGGTGAAGTGATTATTCCCGGCTTGCTTTGCGGCCTTGAAGGCACAGGTCTGGCAGCTCACTTTGCTACAGACATGGCAGCGTCGCCCAACTTTGCGGAGCAGAGCACGAATCTCTGGATCGTCTGGTGAACCGATCAGGGGTTCGGTGGGCGGCGGCACAACCTCTCGTTTGCAAAACTGACATTTGGTCATGATTGACTCCTATGAGGGGATATTGCTCTTTACACGCTATACGTAATTTGACAATGTTAACTTCCTGCACGGCGGTTAAAACCACGTGCTACTGCAAAGTCGCCCTTCGGCGACTGAAAGGTAATCCACGTAGGCGGATTTCGCAACTGTAGCCGCGAATTCATTCGCCGGGATTTGAAGTTAACTCTTTACACGCTCTTTACACGCTTTACACGTTATACGTAATTTGACAATGTTAACTTCCGCTGCACGGTGGTTAAAACCACGTGCTACGGCTGCAAAGTCGCCCTTCGGCGACTGAAAGGTAATCCGCGTAGGCGGATTTCGCAACTGTAGCCGCGAATTCATTCGCCGGGATTTGAAGTTAGCATTGTCAAGATAATATCATGCTCACTGACATTTGGTCATGATTGGCTCCTATGAAGGGATATTGCTCTTTACACTCTTTACACGCTATACGTAATTTGACAATGTTAACTTCCGCTGCACGGCGGTTAAAACCACGTGCTACGGCTGCAAAGTCGCCCTTCGGCGACTGAAAGGTAATCCGCGTAGGCGGATTTCGCAACTGTAGCCGCGAATTCATTCGCTGGGATTTGAAGTTAACATTGTCAAGGTAATATCATGCTCACTGACATTTGGTCATGAT
>DAOTUH010000170.1:0-8470 GCA_034437255.1 Anaerolineae bacterium | reverse complement strand
TCCTGCTTGCGCACGGCGCCCGGTGGATGGACCGTCACGCCGCCGGTAAGGCGTAACGGCAGGTGTGCGCGTACGCGATCGTCGCGCCGGCGCGCGTAGGGTGAGACATCGGCCTCGGCGAAGATGGCCTCGGCCTGCGTCGCGTGCAGCACGCCGGTCAGCGCCTCGGCCGGATCGCCACGCCGCACCACGAGGCGGCTGCCGCGCTCGCGCAGATCGGCATCCAGCGCCCGTAGCCCGCCCAACAGAAAGGCCAGGCGCTTCTCGCCGACGTAGCGCGAGTTCAGCAGCGCCGGGTCCAGCACGAATACGGGAATCACCGCCTCGGCGTGATCCAGCGCAGCCGCCAGCGCCTGATTATCGACGAGCCGGAGATCGCGGCGTATCCACCAGAGGGCGGTATTCATGCGCTCAGTCCCTCGCTGGCTTCGTCCAGCGCCGCGACCTCGTCATCGGTCAACCGCCAGCCCAGTGCCTGGGCGTTGGAGCGGGCCTGATGGCCGTTCTTGGCGCCAGGGATGGGCACGGTGCCCTTGGCGATGAGCCAGTTCAGCGCGACGTGGACCGGCTCCTTGCCGCCGTGCCCCTGGCCGATCTCGCGCATCAGCCCGATAAGCGGCTGAATCTGCTCCAGGCGCTCCGGCGGATATATGCGCTTGCGCGGGCCCGGCGGCGGATTCTCCGGCGTGTATTTGCCCGTCAAGATCCCCTTGGCGAGAGGACTGTAGGCGATAACGGTGACGCCCAGATCGCGACAGGTCTGAATCTGCCCGTCGCGCTCCGGCTGCCGGTGCAGCAGACTGTACTGGATTTGATTGGACGCAAGGGGCACGCCGCGATCAGCCAGGGCGTTGTAGGCGCGACCCGTCTGCTCTGCGTCGAAGTTGGAGACGCCGACGGCCCGCGTCAGGCCGGCCTCGATGGCGTCCGCCAGCGCGTCGGCCCACACTTCCATCGAGCGCATAAAGAAGTCGACGTGGTACTGGTAGAGATCGACTTGCTCGACGTCCAGGCGCTTCAGGCTGCGCCGCAGCGCGCCGAGCAGCTGTCCTTTGGTCAGCCGCCAGGGGAGGGGGAAGAATTTGGTGGCGATGACGATGTCCTCACGGTTACCGTCGATAAACGATCCCAGGAACTTCTCCGAGCGCCCCATCCCGTAAACCTCGGCGGTGTCGAAGAAGGGCAGGCCCGCGCTCATGGCGGTGTCGAAGGCATCACGGACCTCGGCATCGTCGTAGTCACCACTAAAGCCCCACATCATCCGGTCGCCCCACTGCCAGGTGCCGATGCCCAGCGGGGGAATGTTGACGTCAGTCTGTCCCAAGGTGATCCAGGATTCGTTCATGTTGCGTCCTCCAGTTCGCCGATGGCGTCACGGATGATCTGTGCGCTATCATGCAAGGCGGCGCGCTCCTCGTCGCTCAGATCCAACGGCAGGGTAGCAATGACGCCCTCGCCACCGATCAGCTGCGGCATGGAGACGGTCACGTCGCCGACGCCCGCCACGTCCTCCATGGGCGTGCAGACGGTGAGCAGCGCCCGGTGATCATGATTAATGACGTCGACGATGCGGGCCAGGGCTGCACCGACGCCGTAGTACGTGGCTCCCTTGGCTTCGATGATCTGATAGGCGGCGTTGCGCACGTCATCGTCGATGCGTTGGCGGATCTCTTCATCGAAGGGGATGCCGCAATGCGCCACGTAGTCCTGCAAGGGCAGCCCGCCGATGTCCACGTTGGACCAGGTGAGTACCTCGGAGTCGCCGTGCTCGCCGACGACGTAGCCGTGGACGTGCTGCGGATCGACGCCCAGGTGCTTGCCCAGCAGTGCGCGGAAGCGCGCCGTGTCCAGGGTCGTGCCAGACCCGATGACGCGGCTCGACGGCACGTCATATTTGGCGGCGTATTGTGCCGCGACGTGGGTCATCACGTCCACCGGGTTGGTGGTGATCAGCAGCACCGCGTCCGGCGCGTTCTCCAGGACGGAGGGCACGATCTGCTTGAATATCTTCGCGTTCTTGGTAAGTAAGTCCAGCCGCGTTTCGCCGGGCTTCTGGGCAGCGCCGGCGGTGACGATGACGACTTTGCTGCCCGCGAGATCCTCGTAATCGCCCGCAGAAACATCAACCGCGTGAACGAAAGGCACGGCGTGGCTGATATCCGCCGCCTCAGCGCGTGCGCGTTCCTTGTCAATATCTACCAGCACGATGTCACTGACGACATGGCGCATGACCATGGCATAGGCCGCTGTCGCTCCGACGAAGCCGCTTCCGATGATGCCGACTTTCATGACGTTAACCTCCTCGTATGCTTTGGTGCCGGGGGTGAACAGTTTCCTCTAGATATGATAGATGATTTTATTGTTTTTGTCGAGGACAGGTGAAGGGCTTTAGGTCTCCTGGATTTTGCCGGATGGTGGGTTTATTGTCATTATGAACCAAGTGAGGAATCTCGTTTGTGGGGAACGAGACCCTTCGCTACGCTTAGGCTCGTAAAAGAATAACTTCCCGCGTAACTGCAACGCGATACCCCCTTTGGTGCTTTCGTGATCGAAATTTACGAGCCTCAAACGTGTTTGTGGGGCTCATCCCATATTGTTTCGGTTGTGCAATCGGGAAGTTAATTTTTAACAGCCTCTTGGGGTGACAGATCAGTGGGGATGATGGCTTACTCATCTGGCGAAATCTCGAGGAGTCAGGGCTTTGAAGACCCTCGGCTGCCGATGACGGCCACTTCCATGGTATCCATGATGGACTTTTTTATCAAGCGTGACTATAATGAGTCAAACGAAGCGGTTCTAAGGGCGCAGATGCAGCCGAGGGCCTCTCATCTCACGTTCGTTATGGGTATCAACCCCGGCTTCGTTTGCCTTGATCACGTCTACGCACATTCTAGAGTACCCAGGACGGTTTCGGCATTCGATCCGCTTCGAAATCCAACATGGTGCCTGGCAGTCATGAAACGGTCTGAATCGACCGCGAGAGATGAGCAAAGGAGTTAATCATGGAAATTTTTGGCATCGACATCGGTGGTTCGGGCATCAAGGGCGCGCCGGTAGATACGGAGACCGGCGAGATGCTGGCGCCACGCTACCGTATCCCCACGCCTGATCCCGCGAAGCCCAAGAAAGTCGCAAAAGCCGTCAAGAAAGTCGTGCGTCACTTCGATTGGGAAGGGCCAGTCGGGTGTGGTTTTCCGGCGGCGCTGCGCGATGGGAAGGCGATGACGGCAGCTAACGTGCACGATAAGTGGATCGGCAAGAACGTCGCCAAGCGGTTCACCAAGAAGACGGGCTGTCCCGTCTACGTGATCAACGACGCGGACGCTGCGGGCTTAGCGGAGATGCGCTTCGGCGCCGGCCGGGATCGGGACGGCGTAGTATTTCTGGTGACGATTGGCACGGGCTTGGGGACGGCGCTCTTCTCCGATGGCGTGCTGGTCCCCAACACCGAGCTGGGCCACATCGAGATCCGGGGCAAGGATGCCGAGAAGCGCGCGTCCGACTCGGCCCGCAAACGTAAAGATTGGTCGTGGAAGAAGTGGGCCAGGAAGTTCGATGAGTATTTGCACACCATTGAGTATCTGCTCTGGCCTGACCTGATTATCCTGGGCGGGGGCGCGAGCAAGCCCAAGAAGCGCAAGAAGTTCATGCCCTACCTCACCGTGGAGGCCGAGATTGTGCCCGCCGAGATGGGCAATGAGGCGGGCCTCGTCGGTGCAGCACTGGCGGCGGAATTGCTGATGAAGCGAAAATTCTAGCGTTGCATGGAAACGGTCGTTGTGATTTCGGCAAGGACCGAGTGGCGCATGGTCCTCGAGTATTTTCCTGACGTAACCCTCTCGGTTTCCCCCTACGGCCCCTGGTTCCAGTACACGCTCACGTCTCACGATGAACCGGCGGTTTTCTTTCATGGTGGCTGGGGCAAGGTCGCGGCGGCGGGCTCGACGCAGTATGCCATCGACCGTTGGTCGCCCGAACTGCTGGTCAATTTAGGGACCTGCGGCGGCATCGAAGGGGAGATTGATCCGGGCGCCATCGTGCTGGCCGAGCGCACGTTGATTTACGACATCGTTGAGCAGATGGGCGATCCCGCCGCGGCGTTGGCGCACTACGCGACGGAAATGGATCTCTCGTGGTTGAAGGAGCCGCTGCCCCAGCCCGTGGTGCGAGGGCGGTTGCTTTCCGCTGACCGGGATCTGGTGATTGAAGATATCCCTCGTCTGCGGGAGGAGTTCGACGGCGTGACGGTGGATTGGGAGTCGGGCGCTATCGCCTACGTGGCGGCTCGCAACGATGTGCGCTGTCTGATTCTGCGCGGCGTCACGGATCTGGTGGGGCCAGAAGGCGGGGAAGCGTACGACGGCACGTTGACGTTGTTCACCATACGCACGCGCGCGGTCATGACCGCGTTGCTGGACGCTCTGCCCGCGTGGTTGGACATAAGCTAGCGAATTAACAGTAAGAGAGGGGAGCATGGCTTCAGAGAATTATTCGTTGATGTATCCGCGCAAACATCTTGCGCGTGGCTTGATTCGGGGCTTTGGACGTCTGGTCATGCCGCTGCTGTTCCGACTGAAGATTGAGGGGCACGAGAACTTCCCGGATCAAGGACCGCTGATTGTTGTGGGCAACCACACGGCGGCTATGGAGGCGGTGCTGTTGGCCGTCTACACACCGTGGCAGGTGGAGATGATGGGGGCTGCGGACATTCCGGCCGAGAAGATCACCGAGATCGGGATGGGGTTTTTCGGCATGATCCCGGTGAACCGTGGCAACTTCGACCGCGCGGCACTGCGAAAGGCGCTGGACGTGCTGGCGCAGGACGGCGCCATTGGGATTTTCCCCGAGGGCGGCTTCTGGGACGTGGGCGCCATGCAGGCACAGCCCGGTGTCGCCTGGTTGAGCTATCGCGGTAACGCGCCGGTACTCCCCATCGGCTACAGCGACACCACGGGGATGCTCAACGCGGCCCTGCGATTGCAACGGCCCCGGCTCAAGATGAACGTCGGAGAGCTGCTGCCGCCTGCTGAACTCCCTGGAGACATGCCGCGCAAGGAATATTTCCGCCAGTATGCCGCCAAGGTGATGGATGCGGTGGAGGTACTGGTTCCGCCCGAGGATCGCCGGGCAGAGCCGGTCATCCGAGACGAGCGCTTTGCTCTGATGGTCGAGGCCTTTGGCCCGAACGGTGAGCCCCGGCCTATCCCGGGTCATCTGCAGATTGAGCACAAGATCGCGCTGGCGAAGTTCTTCCACCGGCCTGTCATTTTGAAGATCTTTCGGCGCAACTTGCAGATGCCGGTCGAGCTGCTCCAGCGCCTGGTGGAACGGCCTGGCGTGAAGGAGATGATCGTCGGGCTGCAACATATTCTCGACTATCTAGAGAATGAAAATCCCAATTTGCTGACGTACCGCTTCGGCATTCAAGGTGGGCTGGCGATGCAGGCGGGTCTGGAGCAGCTGCTCGCGCTTTGCCAGTGGGCCGCGCATAAGGGGTACACCCTCGCCGTGAAACCGATTCGGCGTTACTATTCTTTGGAAGAGGAACGCGAGATCGTGGAGATGGAGCAGGGTCGCTACGAGCAGTGGATGTAGGGGGGTGGCACGGTGGGGACACCGGCCACAGCTAGGTGTTGACCGGAGATGGAGCAGGGTCGCTACGAGCAGTGGATGTAGGGGGGGGTGGCACGGTGGGGACACCGGCCACAGCTAGAGGGCAGCTGCGGGCACGCGGCTCCGCTGTGCTGCGTCGCTGACTACGAACGGTTTGCATGATCCCAACCAAACGGAACACGCAATACGCAACACGCAACACGCACCTATTCACAGGCATCATACTCGTCAAGCGAATCAGCCGCTGAATCCATTCACTCCGTTGGTTTTCCCAGCGCTCGCAAACGCAGGACGCCGCGATATGACCTCGCCGTGAGCTCGTAGGGCGGCAGGACGCCGGGGCCGCACGCCTCGGTCCCCAGGCCTGCCTGGGCGATGTCGAGGTTGAGCGTGATCTCGGGCCGGCGCAGGAGCTCGTGGGTGTGTTGCGCTTCGGCGAGGTCATGGGCGGTGTAATGATGCGCGCTGACGTTGAAGGTGGGCGCTCCCTCGATGCGCAGGCCGGCGCCCTCGGCGTCGGTGAAGGTGGCCCAGCGGACGTCGGTCTTGTTGCCGTTCTCCTGCGGCACGAGGTAGGGCTCGAACTCCGCGCTGACGGTGCTGGCCCAGCGGTCGACGCGGGCGCTGGCCTTGCGGTCGGGGTAGCTCTCGTGGGGCCCGCGCCCGAGCCAGGTGAAGCGCTCCAGGCGCGCCGGCAGGGTGACGCGCAGGCCGACGCGCGGCAGCGGCGGCAGGTCGTCTGCCAGCTCGACCTCGTAGGTCAGCGCGATCTCGCCGGTGCTCTTGATGCGGTAAACGTAGTGCGTCGTGGCGACGATTTCGCCTCCCGGTGCCGCCGCTGTTGTGGTGACCTCCACGCGGTTGACGCCGATGGCTTGCGGCATCCAGTCGAAGGTTTCGACCCGCTCCTCAAGCCGATTCAGCCCCGCCGCCTCCCAGAGCGCGGCCATGCGCGCCGCGTCGTTGTCGGTGGGCGCGCGCCAGAGGTTGAGCGCCGGTCCCGCCTCGATGACGGGGTGGCCCCGGTCTGTCCAGTGCGTGATGCGGCCTGTGGCGCGGTCGAACCCCAAGGCAAAGTCTGTACCGTACAGCACGATGCTCTTCTCTCCCTCCTCGACGGTAAAGAAGCTGAGATCCGCGCGCGCAACTTCGGGGCGATCACCCGCCCTGATCAGCCAAAATTGAGACCAGGCGATTTCGTGACCGGCGGCGGCCCACGGTGTCGCCTCCGCCAGGAGGAAGCGCAGGGTGAGGATGACGTCGCGGCCGGTGGGCCGCTCCACATCGGCGAGGGGGAGTTCGACGGTGACGCGCTCGCCCGGACCTGCGTCCAGCGGGGGCAGGCTGCCCGCCGCCAGCGTCTCCCCTTCGGCCTTCACCGTCCAGACGCAACGAACGTGTCCGAGGTCGCGGAAGGCGTACTGGTTGGTGATGCGCAGCGCGCCCGCCTCCAGGTCGATGGCCTCGACGGCGATAGGCTCATGGTGTTTCTTCATCTCCCAGGCGCCGGGGTGGGGCGCGCGGTCGGGATCGACGACGCCGTTGAGGCAGAAGTTGCCGTCGTTGGGCTCGTCACCGAAGTCGCCGCCGTAGGCGAACCAGGTCTCGCCGTCGTCTGTGGTGCGGCGCAGGCCCTGGTCGACCCAGTCCCAGATAAAGCCGCCCTGCAGGCGCGGGTAGCGCGCGATGGCGTCCCAGTACTCCTTGAGGCCGCCGGGGCTGTTCCCCATGGCGTGGGCGTACTCGCATAGGATGATGGGGCGGGTCTCGGTCTCGTCCTCCGCCAGGGCGATGAGCCGGTCGACGGGCGGGTACATGGGCGCGAGCATGTCCACCTCCGGCGCGTCGGCGGCGGGATGGTAGTGGACGGGCCGCGTGGGATCGTGGGCGTGAATCCAGTCGGCGGCCTCGGCGAGGTTGGGGCCGTAGCCGGACTCGTTGCCCAGCGACCAGACGACGACGCTGGGGTGGTTCTTGTCGCGGGCGACCATGGCCTGGACGCGCGTGACGATGGCGTCGCGCCACGCGGGCGTGTTGGCGGGCACGTCCCAGACGCCGTGGCTTTCGACGTTGGCCTCGTCCCAGACGTAGAGACCGACTTCGTCGCAGAGTTCGACCCAGCGCGTCTGGTCGGGGTAGTGACTGGTGCGCACGGCGTTGACGTTGAGGCGTTTCATCAGCCGGATGTCCTGGAGCATGGAGGCCTCGGTGACGGTGTGCCCGGTGTCGGGGTCGTGCTCGTGGCGGTTGACGCCGCGAATGGTGACGGGCTGCCCGTTGACGCAGAACTGCCCGTCCTTGATCTCGACGGTGCGGAAGCCGACGCGCGTCCGCTCGGTCTGGAGCACGCGGCCCACGTCGTCGCGCAGGGTGAGGAGCAAGGGGTAGAGGTTGGGCGTCTCCGCTGTCCACTTGGCGGGATTGGCGACGGGCTGGCTGAGGGTGACGGTGGTCTCGCCGTGGGCCTCCACTTTGATGACGGCCTCGGCCCGGGCCATGGGCGCCTCGGTCTCGCGGTCCAGCAGCGTGGCGGTGACGGTGCAGCCGCTGGCGGCGCGGTCGAGGCGGTTGCGCACGGTAACGGTGGTTTCGAGCGTGGCGTCGCGGTAGGCGGCGTCGAGCGCGGTGCGCACGTTGTAGTCCCAGAGGTGGACGCGCGGGACGGACCAGAGCGTCACGTTGCGGTAGATGCCACTGAGCCGCCAGAAGTCCTGATCTTCTAAGTAGCTGCCGTCGGACCAGCGGGTGACGCGGACGGCTATGACGTTCTCGCCGGGACGCAGGTGCGGGGTGACGTCGAACTCGGCGGGCAGGCGGCTATCTTGACTGTAGCCCACGGATTCGCCGTTGAGCCAGA
>DAOTUH010000169.1:0-36458 GCA_034437255.1 Anaerolineae bacterium | reverse complement strand
TTCCGGCGACTATCTCATTTCAGACTCCCGATGGTCTGTCGTTCCAGTCGGCGGCGATCTGGCTACATATTCCCTGATGGGTCTCTTGGACTTTGCCGGATAGTGGAGTGAGTAGCCCTAAAACTAGTGCGGCAGGCTACGCTAGTGGGGCTCACCAGACCTTTTCTGCGTTGTGACAGGAAGCGCGTGGCAAACGTTGCCTTTGCATCCGGCGAAACCCTAAAGAGCCTCCCTGATGACGTCGGTTTATACTTGTCTCAGAGCCACGAAACGATGAGCGGCGGCGGTGATCCATTGGCGTGGTAACCGCCGGACGCTGAAGACCATCAGACTGTTGATCCAGCCGGGGACGACGCTGGGGCGGCGGTTGAACATGGCCCGAACGCCGATGCGGGCGACCTTCTCGCTTCCCATCATCGTCAGGCGCTGAAAGACGGATAAATTCTCCTCCTGTCCCGACTTTTCAAAGAATCCTGTCCTAGTGACGCCCGGTGAGATCACGGTGCAGCTCACGCCCGTGTTGCGCAGCTCGTAATTGAGTGCCTCACCGTAGTTGAGCACGAAGCTTTTCGCCGCGCTGTAGGATGCATACTCGGGCGAGGGTTGATAGGCGCCGATGGACGCGACGTTGAGGATGTAGCCCGAGTCGCGCTCAACCATCTCTCTAACGAAGAGCTTGGTCAGCGAAGCGACCGTCATGACGTCTAGGTTGAGCATGGCCTCCATTTTCTCCAAGGGAATCTCCACGACGGTCCCGTAGAGCCCGAATCCCGCGTTGTTGATCAAGATCTCGATATTGAGCCCTTCGGCTTTAACGCGCTCGTAGAGCTCTTGAGCCGCGCCCTGTCGCGCCAGATCCATGGGAATAACAACCGCGTCCACGCCGTATGTGCCTTGCAGCTCTTCCTTAAGTTCGTGAAGCCGCCCCTCGCTGCGCGCCACCAGGATCACGTTCATGCCCCGTTCCGCCAGCTCACGCACAAAATCTGCCCCAATCCCCGCGGACGCACCTGTCACCAGCGCCCATTTACCCTTCACCTGTTCACCCATCTCGCCTCCTGGTCATACCTATGCCTCCTGCCTCCTGCCTCCTGCCTCCTGCCTCCTGCCTCCTGCCCCTTGCCTCTTGCCCCTTGTGTCCCCACTACTTCAACATATCCGGCGTCCATAAATGTTGCAGCTCTCCCCGTGTCCCCGGCCCGAGGTCGCGCCACCGGGCGATGGGCAAGCGGATTTCAGCCAGCGCCGCCGTGGGCATGCGGTGCCATACATCGAGGAGTAGATCCAACAGATCCTCAAGCCCGGGATTGTGTCCCACGATCATCACGCGCCGATAATCAGCGTCCACATCTTGCAGTACCTCGACGATGGCCTGGGGTTCGGCGTGGTAGAGCGCACGTATTTTCTTGACCGGCACTTCTCCCTTGAACCCGCCGCCCTTCATGACGCGCTTCACCGTGGCTCGAGCGCGTTTCGCCGAGGACGTGAGGATCAGATCGGGGATCAAGTCCTGCTCATGGAGAAATGCCCCGACCCGTTTGGCGTCGCGTTTGCCGCGCTTCTTCAGCGGACGGTCATGATCCGCAAGCGAAGCGTCCTTCCAACTGGATTTGCCGTGCCGCAGCACCAGCAATGTTCTAAATGCCTTTTTCTTCATGGACATTCTTCCCTTGGTCCTTGCTAGGCCCGTATTTTGGTGTACAGTGTAAACACAGAGTATACGTGCATTATGACACAAGGGCAAGGATCCCTGAAGCCGGGCAAACAACGCGGTTCTGTGGTGGCCCAGATGCATTAAATTGCCCACCGTCACGTTTATCAGGCGTATCAACCTGGCTTCGTTTGCCTTGTTCGCGTCTAAACACACTCTGCGGCTTTTGCGGGTGTTTTCGCTGGACAATTCATTTCGAAATCCCAAGCCATCAAAGGAACACCTATGTTGAAATCTAGACTATGGTTCCTGTTGCCGTTGGTTATCCTGATCCTCTACGGGCTCATGCTCCTCGTTGTCGCACTGATCAGCAAGCGACCGGATAACCTGGGTGTAACGAACGGGGAATTGGCGCCTTGTCCTGATTCTCCAAACTGCGTCTCCACGCAGAGCGATGATGAGATACATGCAATAGAGCCGCTGACCTACGCCGGCTCGACGGCGGAGGCGCGCCAACGACTGCTCGATATCGTCGCGGAAATGCCGCGTGTGCGCCTGATTGAAGCCACGCCGACGTACATCTATGCGGAGTTTCGGACACTCACCTTCCGTTTCGTGGATGACGTGGAGTTTTACATTGACGAGGACACGAAGGCCATTCACTTCCGTTCCGCATCGCGCCTGGGATATTCCGACATGGGATTGAACCGACGCCGCATGGAGACCCTTACCCGGCTTTTCGAGGGACATTCCTAGTTCGTCGTATGTTCGAGAATCTCAAAGCGCTGCGTCAACGTTGGTCGGACAAAGTCACGCGCGACGTGCGCGTCTTCGCACGCCTGTTCCCTTGGCGCGTCGCCGGCGTGATGATCGTCGGGCTGACAGTCACGGCGTCGCTCTTCCAGATGATCTACAACCGGTCGGAAGGGCCTGGTGCGCTGACCTACGTGCAGGCGCTGCTTTCGGTGATCCGCATCCTGCAACTGGATCACGACGTGCCCGCGCCGCCGCCCCTTGATATCTTTTTCGTTGTCGTGCCCCTGGTGGGGTTGCCCCTCTTCCTGCTGCTGGGCGTCAACGTCATCGACGTGATTCGCGTATTCTTCGTCCGGGCGGACCGGGGGCAGGCGTGGCAGGCTGCGTTAGCGTCGATCACCGGTGATCACATTCTAGTCTGTGGGTTGGGCCGCGTCGGCTACCGCTTGGCGGATCAGCTGATCGCTTTTCAGATGCCCGTGGTGGGTATTAACGACGTGCCGTCGCCCCTTGTGGATGAGCTGATGGATCAGGGCATGCCTGTGATTCTCGGGGACGTGCGCAATCTCGACGTGCTCCAACAGGCCGGCGTGGAACGCGCCCGGACCGTGGTCATCTGCACAGATCAGGACTTGACCAACATCGAGACGGCTTTTCACGTGCAGAACACCAACCCCGGCGCGCGCATCGTGCTGCGCTTCTTCGAGGATGAGATCGTGGACGCTATCCGCCAGAGTTTTGACGTTGATGCCGTCATCAGCCGCTCCGCCCTGGCTGCTGTCTCCTTTGCACATGCGGCGCTGGGCGTCGAGATCATCGAGACCTTCCAGTTGGGTATAGAGACCTACATGCTGGTGCGGGTACCCCTGGATGAGAACTCGCCGTTACTGGGACGCATGCTCTCCGAAGTGGGCGAGACTGAGGACGTAACGGTGGTCTTTCATCGCCGGGATCAGAAATTGCAGTTGGAGCCAGCACCCGGTCTGGTTTTGGAAGCCGGTGACGAACTTTTCATCTTTGTGGGGGGCGATCGCCTGAATCATCTGCTGCGCGGCGGCATCTTTGACGATACGATTCAGGTCTCGAAAGAGCGTCCTGTCATCGTCTGTGGCCTGGGACACACGGGCTACCGCATGGTACTGCGCTTGCGGGATCTGGGACGTTCCGTGGTCGCCGTCGATTTCGAGCCCAGCCGCCTATCAGGACGCCTGGTCGAGGCGGGCGTGTCTGTGCATTACGGTGACTTCCGGCAACGCGCCACGTTGGCAGAGGTCGGCATGGCGGACGCGGCGGCGGTCGTTGCCTGTACCGAGGACGACATGATCAACCTGGAGACGATGTTGCGTACGCGGGAGTTGAACCAGGACGTTCGCCTGGTGCTGCGGCTCTTTGAAGAGGGGTTAGGCGAGCATCTGCGGCGAGCCTTCGGCATTCACGCTGTATACAGCACGTCGGCCATTGCCAATCCGGCATTTCTTTCTGCAACCCTGCAGATGCACGTGGCCCAACGTGTCGAGGTCGAAGGAGCCGAGCGCTTCATCGCGCGCATGGAAGTGAAGTCACTCTCGGCCCTGGTCGGCGTCTCCATCGAGGAGTTGGACCGCGAGCAGGCGCTGACGACCGTGCTGCACGCCCGTAGGGACGCCGTGACCATCCCGCCAGCGCCACGAACGCGGTTGCGTGTCGGTGATACCCTGGTGATCCTGGCCTCGCAGAACAAGCTGCGTGACCTCGCCGGACGCAACCGCAGCCTCTATGAGATGGGTCACCGGCGCTGGCGTCTCTATCGGAAAGGCTCGTAGTCAGCGACGGAGCCCTTGGGCACTTGTCCGGGGCCCAAGGCCCAAGAGTTGCCCTCCAGGGCAAGCGCCAGCGGAGTCGCGTCCCCAGGCGCGTGCATGTCCATTACAACATAAAACAAAGGAGGAAAACGTGAAACTACTCGTAGGTGACGTCGGAGGCACAAAAACCAACCTGGCTATCTTTGATTCGAAGAAGAGCTTGCGCGATCCGCGGGCAGAGGCGTCCTTTCCCAGCGCTGCCTACGACAGTCTGGAATCTTTGGTCCAAGAGTTCCTGGATCAACAAGACAAGCAGGCCATTGACCGTGCGGCCTTCGGCGTGGCTGGCCCCGTCGTCGAGGGCGTGGCCCGAATCACGAACTTGCCCTGGGTGATGGCAAGACATCACCTGGAGCGAGAACTTGATATCGAAAGAGTGCGCTTGATGAACGATCTGGCCGCGATTGCGTACGCGGTGCCGCACCTGAAACCAGAGGATCTGTATACGTTGAACAAAGGTCGGCCTGACCCCGGCGGTACGATTGCCGTCATCGCGCCGGGAACCGGATTGGGGGAAGCGTTCTGTACCGTGGGTGAGTCCCATTACCGGGCGCACCCCTCGGAGGGCGGTCACGCTGATTTTGCGCCCACCAACGACGTCGAAATTGCGTTATTGGACTATTTGAACGAGCACTTCGACCACGTCAGTTACGAGCGCATCTGCTCCGGCATGGGCCTGCCCAACGTCTACAACTTCTTCAAGGAGACGGGGCGGTACGAGGAACCGGCCTGGCTCGCCGAAGCCCTGGCCGAAGCCGACGATCCCACGCCCGTGATTGTGGGAACTGCCCTGGATGAAGAGAAGGACTGTCCGATCTGTGACGCGACGCTGGACGTCTTCATCTCGGTGCTCGGCGCGGAGGCCGGCAATATGGCGCTGACTGTGCTCGCTACCGGCGGCGTCTATCTAGGCGGCGGGATTCCGCCGCGCATCTTGCCTGCGCTGAAATCCGGGGCCTTCCTGGATTCGTTCCTGCGTAAAGGCCGCCTCTCGCACCTTCTGGCGCCCATTCCCGTGCACGTTATCCTGAATTCCAAAGCGCCGATTTTCGGTGCCGCGCATTGTGGGATTGAGGCGTAAGGGCGTATGTGGCCTAGGAGAGCGGGAGGTCTATCCATAGGTTTTCACAGATTACACAGATGAAGGGTAAAAGATCAGCCCTGGCAATCATGGGGTTGGAAAGTTGTTCTCCCCGGCCTATACGTGCGTCCGAGACGTGATTGCCAGAAGGAACCACGTCAAAGAGAGAAAGCGCCAAGATAGGTCGTCAAAGTATCCGTTCGTGATAAGATGCTTCTGTAGGAAAAAAGTGGATTGTCTACCTAAGGAGGGAATATGCAACTGTTAATGGAACGTGCGGCGCTGGGCTCCTACATGGGCAGGGTGACGAAAGCAGTGGCAGAATTGAACGCGCAGAATATTCTTCCGCGCATTTGGGAGAAGGATCACACCGTCTGGAAGCCTGAGCCCACAGAGATTACCAATCGCTTGGGATGGTTAGATATCACAGCGGAGATCCGCGAGGACATTCCACGCTTCGAGGCCTTGCGCGACGCCTTGCTTGAGGCCGGCTACACCGACGTGCTTTTGCTGGGCATGGGCGGCTCCAGCCTTGCCCCGGAGGTCTTCGGCAAGGTCTTCGCCGACGTCGAACCGGGATTGCGTGTCCAGGTGCTGGATAGCACGGAGCCCGGCGCAGTGAAGGCTTATGAGGAGGGTTTGGATTTAGGACGCACGCTCTTCATCGTCGCGTCCAAATCCGGCAGCACCGTTGAGACCATCTCATTTTTCAAGTATTTCTACAATCGACTTGTTGATGTGATGGGGGAAGAAGAGGCAGGACAGCACTGCGTCGCCATCACCGATCCCGGCAGCAACCTGGCTGCGTTGGGCACCGAGTTAGGCTTCCGTGAGCTCTTTCTCAACAATCCCAATCTCGGTGGGCGTTACTCCGTGCTCTCGTACTTCGGCATGGTGCCGGCTGCTCTCACCGGCCTGGATGTGAAAAAACTCTTGGATCGTGCCGACGAGATGCGCACGGCCTGCGGCCCAGCGACGTCGACCGAGGCCAACCTCGCCGCGTGGCTGGGCGCCGTCATGGGCGAACTGGCCCAGGCCGGGTGCGATAAGTTGACGCTGATCGCCTCACCGTCGATTGTACCGTTTGGCGATTGGGCGGAACAGCTGATCGCCGAGAGCACGGGTAAAGATGGCACTGGCATCCTGCCCGTGGTGCGGGAGCCACTGGGTGATCCTGGCGTCTACGGCGACGACCGCCTCTTCGTCTATCTGCAGCTGACCGAAGATCCTGAAGTGGACGCCAAGCTTGAGACACTGATCGAGGCCGGGCATCCCGTGGTGCGTATTCCGCTGAAAGACCGGTACGATCTGGGCGGGCAGTACTTCCTCTGGGAACTGGCGACGGCGGTGGCGGGCGCGCGGCTGGGCATTCAACCCTTCAATCAGCCCAACGTGGAGGCGGCAAAGCGACAGGCCAAGCGCATGGTCAAGGCTTACAAGGAGATCGGCTCGCTTCCACCGGCCGTGACGATGCCGCTCTCAACGGACACCTTGCGTGATTTCCTGGCGCAGGCTCGGTCCGGCGACTACGTGGCGCTTCAAGTCTACGTGCAACCCGACCAAGAGACGTGGAACGCGCTCCAGGCGCTGCGCCTCTGGATTCGCAACCAGACGCATCTGGCGACGACGCTGGGATACGGCCCGCGCTATCTGCACTCCACCGGGCAACTCCATAAGGGCGACGCAGGCCACGGGCTCTTCGTCCAGTTCACGGCCGAGCCTGAGATTCCTCTCCGCATTCCCGATGAGCCGGGTTCTCCCGAATCGTCGCTTACCTTTGGCGTGCTGGTGCAGGCTCAGGCCCGTGGCGACTACGAGGCGCTGCTGGAAGAAGACCGGCGTGTGGTCCGCTTCAAATTGGAGGGCGATATCGCGGCACAAATTGAGGCGCTGATCCCCTGAATGCCTGTCTGGATCTCTGATTCCAAGACAAAACGTCCGGGTTTTTCAATGCCCGGACGTTTCTTGTTGGAGGCTCTAGTGTTCTGTCAGACTTGATTTGATAAACAGCCCAAACGAGTACTTAAGTACGCTACCAGGGGCGTTGGCCGGCCGTCCACCTGTGTGGGCCGGATCTCGCGTCCACGTAGGTCGACGCGTTTTTCCGTCCGCGTAGGCGGACGATCAGCCGCTAGGCTTCGGTAGCGTACTTCAGTACTCTGTATTGAATGGTAAATCTTATTGATCCAAGTTGGCTTTGCTATTCATAAAAATCATAAGCAACTTAAGAATCTTGGCGACTGTCCGACCTTTGGTCGGCGGCGTCTTCGCGTGAGGCACAACCTTTTTTCAGTAGTGTCAAGTGATAGGTAGCTAGGTAGAGACTCTAGCCTACGTCTCTGGGATGTCCACGCCTGTACGCTCCTGAAGAAGGCGGTCCAGCGTCTCGACGCCTTCCGTCAGCGTACGTCCCAGAAAGATACCCGGTACGCGCTGGCGCCACTCGGGCCATTTTGTGAAGACGCGCCCACCGTAGGTGATCAGGGGATGTCCGGCTTTGGTAACCTCAGGCAGCCACTCGGGCCACTCGGCAAGCGCTTCAGCAGTCTCCTCGCGCATGGCGACCAGGACGACGGCGGGAGGATGCGACGCGCGCACAAAAGCCGCCAGATCCTCCAGCGGCAGCGCCTGGCCCAGATATTGGACCGGCCAGCGGCGGCGGCGCAGCAGGACGCCGAACATCAACAGACTTCCCTCGTGCCACTCGTTGGGCGCGCAGGCCAACACCGTAGAAGCCACAGGGTAAGCCGGTGGTCCCGTCTCCAGCCACATAACCAGGCGATGGCGAAGGTAGTAGGTGGCGACATGTTCGTCGGCCACGCTGATCTTCCCATCTAGCCACTGTTCCCCGATGGCGCGTAGTACGGGTCGAATCACGTGCAGGATCAGGTCTTCCAGGGGATAGAGGGCCATTACCTGACCCAGGATCTCGTTGGCAGCGTTCATCTCCTTGGCGAGCAGCGCGTTAAGCAACCTTTCTTCAAAGACTTCTAGCGAAGGATTTTCCACCTCTGGCGAAACGGTGGGGGCGGGGACACCGGATGATATGGTCATGGTCTTAAGTCGTCCCTCATCTTCAAGCGTCTGTAGCGCCTTGATGGCCTGGCTGGTCTGCATGCTCTCGTCAATCCGCGCCTTAACCCACCGCAGTTGTTCGACTTCCTCCTCGCTATAAATCCGGTGGCCACCCGACGTGCGCTCCGGATCGGGAAAACCGTAGCGGCGCTCCCATACCCGCAACGTCGCTGGAGATATATCCGTCATCCGCTCTACGGCGCCGATATTGTAGATGGGCCGTTCTTTAAAAGGTGTCTGGTCGTTATCCGTGTCGTTCATCTCTTGTCCCCTGTCGTCGCTGAAGCCAGCGGTAAGTATGGTGTTGTCGGTCTTACATCTGTTCAGATGCTATCACACCAGGGGGCGCTTGTCAAGTATTTCATTACAAAATACATTCAAAACATGAACAACAGACATTGAGGGGTATCAAGAGGCGTGTTCCCAGATCCGCAGTCCGTAGCGGCTCAGGTAAATGGGGATATTTTTCAGCGTCGGATCGAGGGCCTCAATTGCCCGCACCATCTTACGCTTGACGTAGGACTGCGCGGGACCCAGCAGGGTGAGCGATCCACCGTCGCCGCCGGCCCCATTGACCTTCCAGCCGACGGTGTCGTGACGCCGGGCGACCTCGATGACCTGCTGCGCGGTATCGCTGACGAGGTCGGGATGGAGCACGGCCTGGGCCTCGGTGTTCTCGACCATGGCGCGACCCAGCGCGGTGAAATTGCCCGCGTAGAGTGCGTCGCGGCCTCGCGCAGCCGTCTTCCGCAGCGGCTGCAACAGCGGTGCCTCCGTGCCCTGATCCTCCAGGTGACGGATGACTCTCTCGTGCACGTCGGACGAGCGGTGCGGCTTGCCTAGATAGATCAGCAGCAGGCGCCGCTCCAGTTCCCACCAGATGGCGTCGGGCACGCGGATTGGCGAAACCGAGGCGTAAGGATACCGCTGCATCTCGATGAAGTTGATGCCGCCGTAGGCCGCGCAGAGCTGATCCTGGATGCCCGACTGCTGGCCCAACATCTCTACTTCGACGGCATGGGCGGCGTAGGCAACCTCGTGGGGACTGAGCCGCCCGGGCGTCAGCCGGTCCAGCGCGCCGATAAGGGCCACCGTCACCGCCGCCGACGTGCCCGTCGAGCAGCCGCCGGGCGCCTCGGAGAAGATGGTCACGTGAACCGCCAGGTCGTCGGGCACGCCCACCCGCTCGATGGCGGCCTCCAGCAGCGGGTGCCGGTCCCAGCCGGGGCGTTCGGGATCGACACTGTAACGCGCCCCGTAGTTCTCCGCGTAGAGTACGATGCGCTCCTCGTCCGCGTCGTACGGCGTGACTTCGATCTGTACCTCGACGTAGGGATAGACGCCTATGTTGAGGACCTTGCCGTGCCCGGCGAACCACGTATCAGTCCAGCCGCCCAGGTCACAGATGCGGATGGGCGCGACGCTGTTGATGACGCGCAGCGGAGCGGGGAGGTCGTCCATCAGACGACCTCCAGCGCGTTCATATCCGGCAATCTGGGGAAGGGCGCGTGCGGCTCCTGCTGATACCAGAAAACGGTCGAGGCGATGTCGTCCTGCCGAGGATGATAGCGCATCTTGCCCTCCAGCGGTCGGCGCCAGCCCAGATCCTGGATCGTGACGCGCAGGTCTTGCTTGAAGCGGATGGGGTCCATGACGTGCCAGCGGTAGAGACCGAAGCGCTGCTGACTACGCAGGTGCCCGTCGGACCGGATGACCTGGGGCATGCCCAGATACGGCGTCGAATACCGCCCGTAGGCGCCCTCCGGGTGCTCGAAGGCCCAAGCGCCGCCGAAGTAATCCTCCGTGCCGGTGCCGCAGATGGTGGGCCAGGTGTCGCCGTCGAGGTAGAACTTGATCTCGCCCTCGCCCCACCAGCCGGTGTGGTTGACGCCCCAGGCCAGATACGTGCCGACGTAGTGGCCCTGGCCCTGCACGCCCTCCACCAGCGTGTGCACCTCCCGGGGACGGGCCGGGTTGCTGCGCCGCCACTGCGCATGCAAATAGGCGCGATCCGCCGGCACGTCGGTCAGCGTGTAGTCGATCTGATAGAAGAACCCCTCGACCTCGTCGGGCGCGAGGTTCTCTATCGTGATCTGAGCGTGCGCGCGGAAGGGCATCTCCCAGTAGCTGTTGAAGCCGCCTGCCGGGTTGACCGCGATGGGCAGCGAGTTGACGTTGCACCGTTCGCCCCAGCCGCTGCAGAAGAAGTCGCCCAGCGGCACTTCGACGGACGGGGTTGCTTCCTCATCCCAGGTCATGCGCAGCACCAGACTCCGCCAGACCGAAGGATGCACCGTGATCCAGATGTGCTGAATCGCGCCCGGCCCGTCGATGTCGGCCAACGTAACCGTCTCGTTGCCGGGCACGGTGATGCACGGTGAGATCTTCCAACCCCGGCCCAGTTCGCGGGCCGCTACCGCGCCGGTGCCTGTTTGTGCCATCCCGCCTTTGCCCTTGGCGCCGGTGGGATTCTCCGCGCTGATGGAGCGCGTCTCCGCGTCCGAGAGCCGCGCCAGATTGCCCAGCTGCATGTTCAATCCGTTAAACGTGAAGTCGTTCATCATCATCTCCTTGGTGTCCAAACTTCCCGGAAGGTAATTGATAGAACTAATACTCCGTCTCATACTCGTTTTTCAGCATGCATTTGTCCCGATGGTGGCACAGCAGTATAATGGACTCAAGATCGTTTTGGTTCAAGTGTTGGGTTTCGGCGAACGGATGATCCACACGAGGCAATTCGAAAGGTTTCGGAGGATGAGATGGCTACGAATATGAATGTAAAGACTATGAAAACCAAAATTGCCGGGTTTTTGGAGCTCTCCGAAGCAGATCTGTCGCGGCAGGCGTTGATCAGCCTTTTGCATGAAAAGAAACGCCAGATATTGCAATTGCGGTTAGACATTCTATCTCGGTATGGCGCAAGTTCGGTTGCTGACTTGGAGTCCAAAATCATCCAGGGGACTGTGGTGGAGCACCCGGCCTGGGAAGACCTCATTGTTGCTGAAAACCTTTCTGTGCGCCTGGAGAACCTTGATGCTTATCTCGAAGATCTACGAGGCACTGCGGACAATCGTCCTGCATGAGTTCGCTGACGTAGTGGTTGACGCTGAGATTCTGTTGACTCCTACGCACGATCCGCTCAAATTGCGTCTTGACATCGTTGATGGCTCGTTGCTTGATCTGTTTTTATCAACCTCCGGATGCTACTCCTATCATTGGGAGCGTCGCCTGATCGCTGCCAGTGATTTGTACCGACACGATAATGCTCCTCACAAAGCCTGGGCCGATGTGGAGACTTTCCCCAAGCATTTCCACGCCGGTAGTGAGTCCAATGTGATTGAGAGCTATCTGAGCGATAAGCCTGAAGAGGCGCTCCGCGAGTTTCTCATGTTCGTGCGTCGAAAATTGACGAGACATTGCTCAAGTCGCCCGGTTAAGAGTCGTCCGACTGACTGATATGCGATGACGACCTAACTACGATTTGTCCTGTAATCACCGGCGCGCCGGTGCCCGGCTGGCCCCCGCCGATGCTGATCTCGAAGGCGCCGGGTTCGACGACGCGCTCGCCTGTTTCGTCGACCAGGGCGAAGTCGTCGGCTCCCAGTGTGAAGGTCACGATCTGCGCCTCGCCCGGGGCCAGGTGCACGCGGGTGAAGCCGCGCAGTTGGCGCAGCGGCACCCGCGTCGATGCCTCCACGTCGCGCACGTAGAGCTGCACCACCTCGTCGCCGGCCCGCTCGCCCGTATTCTCCACGCGCACGCTGACCGTGACCTCATCCCCGGCGTCGATCTGTTCCGGCGTGATCGCCAGATCGCTGTACGCGAAGGTGGTATAACTCAGCCCGTGGCCGAAGGGGTAGAGTACCTCGCCGTCGAAGTAGCGATACGTACGCCCCGTTATGGCGTAATCCTCGAAGGGTGGCAGATCCTCGACCGAGCGGTAGACCGTCACCGGCAGCCGTCCGGCGGGACTAGTGTCGCCGAAGAGCACGTCGGCCACGGCTGCGCCGCCGGCCTGTCCCGGATACCACGCCTCGACAATGGCGGGCACGTGCTCGGTGGCCCAATTCACAGCCAGCGCGCCCCCGTTCATCAGCACCAGCACCACCGGCTTGCCCAGCGCGTGGATCTCCCGTAGCAGCGCCTCCTGTGGGCCGGGTAGGCCCAACGTCGTGCGGTCGCCGCCCCGGAAGCCGGGCACGTCGATCTCCATCTCCTCGCCCTCGATATCGGCGGTGAGGCCCAGCGCCATGATCACCACGTCGGCGCGCGCTGCTGCTTTCAACGCCGCTGCTCGCAGATCCACCGTGGGCGGCGACCAGAGCAGCGCCGCCTCGCCGTTGGCCGCCTGCCGGTGGGAGACCTCCAGGCGTAGCGGGGTGAGCCGTCCCGCCTCCAGTTTGACCGTCGCGTTGCGGGTCAGGGCGTGGTGCTCGTTGTTGAACTCCACAATGACGTCGCCATCAAGCGTTAGCTGGACGGCGTCGAAGCCCCGCACGCCCAGCCGGTAGACGCCACTCTCCGGCGGGATCAAGTATCCTTCCCAGCGGACGCTGTAGGGATCGCCGGGATGGTCGCCGACGGGCGGCGCTGCTTTCCAGACCGCATCCACCACCGGATCAATCTGAGTGCGGACGGGCGCGCCCTTGAAGTCTGCCTCAGCGTAAAGCGTCGCCGTGAGACCGGTCTGGCCCGCGTCGGCCTTGAGCGGGCGCAGGTGCGCCGTGGGGATCACGTCGAGGACGGGCACCCCCTCTGCCAGGGGACAGCCGCGCGCGGTGTAGACGCGCGTTTCCGCTCCCACCTTGTGCCGGATGCCCTCCAAGAGCGTGGTGGCGCGGCGCGGCGTGCCGTGGTAGTTGCCCACCAGTGGCGCCAGCGCGTCGGCGTTGGGGCCGATGACGGCGATGGACGCCAGATCCTTGGGCAGCGGCAGCAGCCCTTCGTTCTTGAGCAGCACGATGGATTCGCAGGCGGCCTGATGCGCCAGCGCGGCGTGCTCCGGCGAGGCGTTGACCTCGGCAGGAATCTGCGCGTAGGGCACTTGCTCCGGCGGATCGAACATGCCCAGGCGGAAGCGGGCGGTGAAGAGCCGGGTCACGGCGCGGTCGATGGCAGCCTCATTGATGAGGCTCTGCTCCACGGCGATGAGCAGCGCGCCGTAGGTGTAGCCGCAGTTGAGATCGCAGCCGTGGTTGACCGCCAGCGCCGCCGCTTCCGGCGCCGTCTCCACGACGCGGTGGTGCTTGTGGATATCGACGATGGCCCAGCAGTCGGAGACGACGTAGCCCTCGAAGCCCCACCGCTCGCGCAGGATCTCCTGGAGCAGCGTGGGGCTGGCGCAGCAAGGCTCGCCATTGGTGCGATTGTAGGCGCCCATGATGGACCACGCGCCGCCCTCGGTGATGCACGCCTCGAAGGCCGGCAGGTAGGTATCCCACAAGTCTTGCGCGTCGGCCTGCGCGTCGAAGTGGTGGCGCTCCGGCTCCGGCCCGCTGTGGACGGCGTAGTGCTTGGGCGTCGCCACGACTTTGAGATAGCGCGGATCGTCGCCCTGCAGGCCTCTGATAAACGTCACGCCCATCCGCGCGGTGAGATAGGGATCCTCGCCGTAGGTCTCGTGGCCTCGACCCCAGCGCGGATCGCGGAAGATGTTGACGTTGGGCGACCAGAAGGTGAGCCCCGTGTAGATCTGGTGCACGTCCCGCCGCAGCGCCTCGTGGTGCTTGGCCCGCGCCTCGTCGGAGATGGCAGTGGCGATGCGGGCCATGAGATCGGTGTCCCAGGTGGCAGCAAGCCCGATGGCCTGCGGGAAGACCGTGGCGACGCCGGCCCGCGCGACACCGTGCAGGCACTCGTTCCACCAATTGTAGGGCGGGATGCCCAGCCGCTTGATGGCGAGCGCGCGGTGCAGCGTCTGCGAGACCTTCTCTTCCAAAGTCAGGCGCGAAATCAGATCCGTAACCCGTGCTGCGATAGGCTCGGCAGAATCAGTGTAGGCCGGTTTCGCATTCATCGTTGACTCCTGACTCTTGACTCCTGACGTCTGGCTTTTTGGGCGAGAGGCAAGGTAAAGGTAAAACGGCTGCCCCGGTCCTTGACGCTTTCGGCCCAGATGCGCCCGCCGTGCAGCTCCACGATCTGCCTAGCGACGGAAAGGCCCAGGCCGATGCCTTGATGCCTGCGCTTCATGGGATCTTCGACCTGGTAGAAGGGCTCAAAAACCCGCTCTAATTCATCTGGTGGGATACCCACTCCGGTATCCGTCACAGAAACGGCGACTTTGCCCGTCTGTGGGCGGATAGCGACCTCGATAAGTCCTTCGGTCGGGGTAAATTCGACAGCGTTGTTGAACAGGTTGCCCAGCGCCGTGACGATACGGTCGCGATCCACTACGACGGGGATCGGCTTACTGGGGAAACTGCGCCGGAGCTGCTGATGTTTGCCTGCCAACAGCGGCTCCCAATCGTCACAAATGTTCTCCAGCAACTCTTGCAGGATGACCCGCGACGGCGCCAACTCTACCTTCCCAGATTCCAGATAACTGAGGTTGGTGATCGACTTGATGATGCCCTGCAGGCGCCTGGCGCCACGTAAGAGCGCCTTTGCTTGATCACTAAACCCCTCCGACGTTTGCTCTTGCAACAGAGCCGCGTATCCCAGCACGATGGCTAACGGGGTGCGCAGTTCATGGGACGCGATGGTGAGGAAATCGGACCGGACTTTATCCAGCTCTGCCAGACGGACATTGGCCTCGCGGAGTTCTGTCACGAGTCTCGCGTTGTAGATAGCAATGGCGGCCTGCGCTGCCAGCGTCTGCAGGATTTGAGTGTCCTTATCGTCGAAGTGGCTGCTGTCCAGCTTATTGACCGCCTCCAGCACGCCGATGACGATATCGCCCACGCGCAGCGGCACGCCGAGGATGGCCCGGGTCTCAAAGTGGGCTTGTTCATCAGAATTTCTATAGTGGCGGGGATCAGCAAGCACGTCTTCGACGATAGCCGGTTCGCCAGACGCATAGATGCTTCCGGCGATGCTCCCTCCCATGGGGACTTCAATTTTACGTAGTTCCTTGGCTGCAGCCCCCGTCGCTGCCGCAAAGTAGAGCTCGCCGGTGCGGTCATCTTCCAGCAGGATCGAGGCCGCTTCAACCTCCAGCATGTCTACAGCAGTCTGAATGATGAGTTGCAGCAGACGTGGTAAATCCAAGGTCGAGCTCAGCAGGCGACTGATGCGCACCATCCGTTCCAGACGGGACACCTCTTGCTCAGCAGTGTAAAGTCGGGATGTGCATTTAGCCATTTCCTCTGATAGCATATCTTTGCTCATAGAATCCTCGCTAGGGTATCCCCTCTGTTAGCTAAAGAAGCTCCCCAAACAGCCGTGACGGGTAGTTTCTTTAAATTTTGAGCCGTAGCCCATTTCTACGTGAACCACCAAGCCCGAAATATGGAACCGTACCCTCCCGCAGATAGGGTCCCTGGCATACGTCGAGTGTCAGTTAGAGGCACGGGCTGCCTTGAAGCATACTAAGTTTCTGGCGTTGATATTTTATCAAAGATTAGGCCTTTTGTCACGGTTCGTGACTAGAATCTTATCATTCTCGCTTCGCAGCCAAAAATCACGTCGCACACGTGGATTTGGCAACCCACGGTTCTCCGCTATACTTGAATCGTTCACAAGAGATATTGTGTGAGTGTGAGTGTGACAACGGTTAACGAGTGGGAAGCACGACGCTATGAACGCATTTTCGACGCGACCTGCCGCTATCTTGAGCGGCGCCGCGTCGAGTTTGGCTTTAGCATCGCGGACCTGGAAGCGCTGCTAGAAAACGCCTACCAGCGAGAAGGCAACGACTGGCTGGGTAGAGGCCGCGTCAAGAACCTGGATCAGGCCGCCGAGATCGCCGCTTACGAGCAGGTTCTGGCCCAGTGGCGCGAGCAGGAACGGATGCGCTAGAGGTGCGCTTCGATACGCCGCCGGATCTCCTCCGGCGTGCCCGGCGCGAGTGCCAATCCTTCTTCTTGGGCAACCAGGGCCGTCGCCATGGCGACCTTCAGCGCGACGCCCTTTTCTTCGAGTGTGGGCAGGATATGGTCTTCGCGTAAGCCCCTCGTCTCCACACAGTGGGCCAATGCTCTGGCAGCTACGACCGCCATACTGTCGGTGATCGCCGTGGCCCGTACGTCCAGTATGCCTCTAAAGATGCCGGGGAAGGCCAGGGCGTTGTTCACCTGATTCGCAAAATCGCTGCGCCCGGTCCCCACGATCCGTGCACCGGCAGCGCGCGCGGCGTCGGGCCAGATTTCCGGGACGGGGTTGGCCCCGGCGATAACGATGGCGTCAGCGGCCATGGACGCGATCCACGCAGGCGCGACGGTGTCCGGCCCGGGCGCGCTGAAGGCGATGAGCACGTCGGCGCCACGGATGGCGTCGGCGGGGCCGCTTACGATGCGCTCGGCGTTGCTCTCCAGGCAGATCTCCCACTGCGGCGCGACGTCGACCTGCGCGGCGAGGTCGTCGCGGCCCGGATGCAACGTGCCGTGGACGTCGACGGCCACGATGGCGCCCGGATCGGCGCCGGCCGCCGTGAGCAGCCGGTAGTTGGCGACGTTGGCCGCGCCCATGCCGACCATGGCAATCTTAACCTCGCTCAATTTCTTCCCCACGATCCGCAGTGCATTGCGGATGGCCGCCAGCACGACCGTCGCCGTCCCCTGCTGGTCGTCGTGCCAAACAGGAATATCCAACAGCTCCTGGAGGCGCGTCAGGATGCCGAAGCAGTGCGGCTGGGCGATATCCTCCAGGTTGATGCCGCCAAACGAAGGCGCTAGTGCCTGCACGGTAGCGACGAAGGCGTCGGGATCGGCGGCGTCCAGTACCAGCGGCACCGCGTCGACGCCGCCCAGGTGCTTGAAGATGAGGGCCTTGCCTTCCATGACGGGCAACGCGGCCGCCGGGCCGATATCGCCCAGGCCCAGCACGCGGGTGCCGTTGGATACGATGGCGATGGTGTTGCCCCGGTTGGTGAGGGCCCACGCCTCGTCGGGATCGTGCGCGATGGCGCGGCAGGCGTCGGCGACGCCCGGCGTGTACCAGATGCCGAAGTCGTCCAGCGAGTGCACCGGCACCTTGGGCGCGATCTCGATCTTGCCCCGGTAGTGGCGGTGCGCGTTGAGGGCGTCGGTTGTCTTATCGTTCATAAATTCCTTTGTTAAGTCTATGCTTTCTCATAGCGCACTTGTATGTTTTGTCTCTTACTTAACTTGAAAAAGGCTACATGTCTTTGTGCGGACACAGATTGCTTGGCCTTTCTTCCGTGTGTGCGATAAGAGCTGCGACGTTGTATGTCTTGCCATTGTTTGATCAACCTTGGCTTCAGATGCTCTGAAAAAATCAACGCGAACCCCGACGTCATATTGAAATTCTCAAGCGTAAGGGGCCGGATGAAAAGCAGACGAGCACTTGTTATGGTCTTGCTAAAGTTGATATCCATCAAGGTGAGGGTGTGACCTTCGTGGATCAGATCGCGTAGTTGCAGCGTGTGCGTTCTTTTTGAGATAGACTTAACCTGGTAGAGGGAGGTGGAGGCGTTCAGCATCGCTGCCAGCAATTCTTCTTCAAGGGGCGTCTCGCCACCGATTTCCTCGTGATACCGCTCGACCAGGTTCTTGCCCTGCTTCTCGTACTCATAAAGTGCATAGTCCATTAAGACACTTATTTCACTTTCGCTATCGAAAACCAAGATGTTGTCGCGTCCCATCATGCCCAGCGCCTGACTTACACGTTGAAGGGCAGTTTTGCCCCGCATAGTTTCGACAATTTTGTGACTTAGATTGATGCCAGTGGTGCGATAACGTCGGTATTCGCGTACGCTGGGCACATCGCTGTCTGCCTTACCTCGGAATAGCTTCCTCAGTCTATCAAGCATCGTGAGGTTCCTTTCTCTTTTCTTTCGATAGCAGCTGCTTCGTTTGCTCATCCTCTACATCTTTATCGAAGTCGAGTCACTTTATCGAATGCGTCGATGTCCCGCTGAATCACGGTGCTCAGTGCCTCGGCGCACCGGGCACTACAAGTCATGTGCAAAAAATCGTGACCTGCGCGTTTGGCCGGCGATCCCTCACGGACGACAATAGCCGGGACGACCCTATCCTGTACCTGAAACTCGACGATGGGGCCCTCCATGTATGAGATGTCAACGTCCGATCTGGCTTTCACTCCAATAGCCCATGCTTCTTCACTTTCCGCTATCCGTCGTCTGCACCAAGCGCAACGGTTCTTCCACTTCCTCATTAAATCCATATCTCTTGGCTCCTTCTGACTCTTTGAATCCAAGCCCTGCACTTCTGCTACGTGACCCGCGAAGCCATGGCCTGGCGCTCGATCCTATCAAACTTTGCGCGCCCGCTCCGCCAGCGCGATGGCGCCCAGTACGCCGGCCCGTCCGCCCAATGCCGGCGGCACGATGTACGAATCGATGTGCTCCAGAATGGTGGGCGCCTGGATATAATTATTGAGCAGCGTCTGCACGTTCTCCCGGATCATGGGAAAGAGCTGCTTCTGCTGCATGATGCCGCCGCCCAGGATGATACGCTGCGGCGAGAGCGTGACGATGTAGTTGACCAGGCCCAGGGCGATGTAGTGCGCCTCCAGCGGCCACGCGGCGTGATCCGCCGGCAGCGTCTCGCCCCGCTGGCCCCAGCGCTCCTCGACGGCGGGACCGTTGGCGAGGCCCTCGAAGCAGTCGCCGTGGAAGGGGCAACCGCCGGGGTACGGGTCCCGCTCGCGGTCGTGGGGGATGCGGATGTGGCCCATCTCCGGGTGGACGAGGCCATGCAGCAGCGTGCCGTTCACCATCGCGCCGCCGCCGATGCCGGTGCCCACGGTGAGATAGACGAACGCGTCGAGGCCTTGCGCCGCGCCCCAGCGATACTCGCCCAGGGCCGCGCCGTTGACGTCGAGATCGAAGGCCGCCGGGAGGTCCAGCGCCTCGGTCAACGGGCCCATGACGTCGGTGTTGGCCCAGTGCGGTTTGGGCGTCGAGGTGATCCAGCCGTAGGTCTCCGAGGCGGGATCGGGGTCCACCGGGCCGAAACAGGCGATGCCCAGCGCCTCCAAGGGCTCATCTTGCGTCTCTTGTTGGTCCTTGAAGAACGCGATGGTCCGTTCCAGCGTCTCATCCGGCGTCGTGGTGGGAAAGCGGGTCTCCGCGCGGATATCGTCGGGGCCGCTGCCCACGGCACAGACGAACTTCGTGCCTCCGGCTTCCAGGCCGGCGAATAACGTCATGGTGTCCTCCCTTGAAAACAAGTTGCAGGTTGGCAAGTTGCAAGTTGAATGTTATGGTGAGTTCTGCGAGGTCCGTCGTTTTTCTACTGGACGGGCCATGGTTCAATGTACCATCGAAAGAGTGGTTTGCAAGGATACCGTTTATGACGGACCGGTGATCGGAGACGGACGACCGGAGTATCTGTCCACACAACTTGTCACTCCTCCAAGCCCAAGTACCCTATTCACGCAATACGCAACACGCAACACGCAACACGCAACTCACACTTAACACCAGCGAGCGTCAGAAATCGGATTTTTGGAAAAATTCGATTTCTGAGTAATGACCTTGCAGTGACTCAGGGACTTACCAGCAGCGGGCGGGGATTGGTCGTTCTCGTGTAGGGCGCGACGGGCAGTGGCGCCTCGCGCAGAAACGCGCGGATCACGTCGGCCAGCAGGTCGGCCTGGGTCGCCTGGATCAGATGACCGGCGTCCTCCACGTAGATGAGGCTGTCGTTGAGCAGCGCCTCGCGGTACTGGCGGATGACGTCCCAGGGGATATAGTCGCACTCGGCGGCAACGATGAGACTGGGCGTCAGGTTGTCCGCCAGCGCCGGGCGGGGATCGGGCAGCGCCTCGGTGCTGAGGTCCACCTGCACCTGTGCGTAGTAGTTGAAGCCGGCGTTGGCAACCGTCGGCGCGTGCGCACTGTGCCGGGTGCACACCCACGTCTGCGGATTGAAGGATTGCTCCAGAAGCAGGCGCATCTCCGATTGCGACGCTAACTTCTCCGCCGCCCGGGGACCGTAGGGTGCCAGGGACGCCGCCAGCAGCAATCGAGGCTCCAGGACCGGATTGGGGCCGGTGGCGGAGCCCGTCCGCGCGTAGTTGTAGAAGAGCCCGTCTTCAGTGACCAGCGGCGTCGGGGAGATAAAGACAGCCTGCTTCACCCGTTCTGGATAGCGACTCAGATAATAGGCCGCCAACTCGGCGCCTCCGCCCTGCCCGACGAGGATCAGTTCGTTGACGCTCAGCTCGCTGCGGATGGCGTCCAGGTCCGCGATGTTGCGGGGCATGCCGTAGGCGCCGATATCCTCCAGGCGCGCCGATTGGCCGGTGCCGACGCGGTCGTAGAGATAGACGTCGAAGCCCTCTTGCGCGAAGCGCCGGTAGAAGATTCGCTCCGCTTCCAGGACAGCCAGCCCCGGCCCGTCGTGGAGGTAGACCAGGGGCGTCTCGGCCCGCTCACCAGTCGCCGGATAGAGATAGTAGGCGATCCGCGAGCCGGTAGGCAGATCCCAGAAGCGTGCCTCCGCTTCCTGCGATATGGGTGGTGGCGCAACGGGCTTTTCTAGCAGCACGACCATGGCGCCGACGGCGACGACGCTGGTCACGGTGCCGACGATGAGGCTGAAGCGCACGCGGTGCGTCGCCTCCAGGCCCTCGGCTACCAGCCAGGCCACGCCCATCGAAAGTAGCAGCAACGTGAGATACGCGACGGCGCCGATCAGCGAGAGATTGCTGGTCAACGTGGAGAGCGCCTGGGCCATCTGAAAGGCCATCAGTCCGCTGAAGACGATGCCCAACAACAGACCCACGCCCAGCAGGATGCGCAGCGGCCAGCCGGGTGAGACGATCTCGCGCGGATCGTCCTCGTCCTCGCGTTTCATCCAACCCATCCGCATAAAACCGGAGCGCACCCAGATGTTCATCACGCTCATGATCACACTGCCCAGAATGGCCCACCCGAAGGATGCAATCTCCAGCCCTGTCAGCCAGTCGGTGAGCAAGAGCAGGATGCCGTCGATGACGAAGATGAAAAGGCCGGCGGTAGTGATGGTGAGGGGGAGCGTGACGGCGAGCAGCACGGGGCGCACGAAGGCCGTCAGCAGCACAAAGACCAGCGACGCTAGCCAGACGTTGAACAGGGCCTCCTTGAACTGGATGCCCGGCAGGGCCGTGATGCCCAGTAGCACGAGATAGACGATGGTCAGCCGGATGATAAGGTTGCGCAGGTGGTGCATGCCCTGTCGCCAGCGTCTACGCACGGTCCTGCGCCTCTGTCATGGTCAGCGGACGCTCGATGCGGGCGCGGGGATGCTCCGCCGCGTTCAGCCCGCCGCCCGGCCAATAGCTACGACCGGGGAGGACGTGCTGATGCGCGGCGCCGGCGTCCCTGAACTGGAGCAGCGCCAGCCGGGCGCCCAACGTCGCGCTGCCCGCCGAACGGAGCGCGCCCCAGGTGGTCAGCGTGATGACCTCGTTCATGGTCTCGCTCCAGGATTTGTAGAAGAGGTCTAGGTTGGCGGTCACGGCCTCGTCTGCGGCCTGGATGTCCCGCATGGCGACGTGCCAATCGAGCAGATGCAGGCCCCGTCCCCACTGGATGGGATTCTCGCTGCCGAACTCCTGGTCGATTTCGGCTTTGAGAAAGATTCGCTTGAAAGCCAGCGTGTTACAGCCGTAGTCCGAAGGCGGCGCGCCGCGCACGGAAATGGGCCTGACGCCCCGCGCTTCGTGATGGATCTCGCTCTCGGTGTCCCAGGTGTACGTGTGCTCGTAGAACTCTGACTCTGTGACGCGCACCGCGTCCCTGTCCCCGGCGATGACGAGATAGGGCACGCGGAGGACGTAGGGGGTGGCGACGCGCCACTTGATCAGCCGTAGATAAAACTGCTTGCCCAGGAGACGGAAGAGGCGTCGCCGCTGCCGGTTCTCGTTGCTTTCGAGTATCCACGCTTTGACGTTTTCGAGGTCCGTGAAGCGCGCGATCTGGCGTTTGAGCCAGGCGATGGCTTTGTCCAGGGCCACACTTCGCTTGATCCCGCGCTTGGGACGGAGGTGGGGCTGCGCCTGCGTCTCCTGCGCGCGCTTCTCTCGCCTCCGGCGCCGTCCCACCTCCTCGATCTCCAGACCAAAGGGCCAGAGCTGGCATTCGGCGGTACGACAGTCGAAGCTGAGCGTGCCCAGGATATCGAACCGGAGCGTGGTCCCGTCCGCGTTGACCACAGGTTCGGTGACCTCCAGGTCGAAGGAGATGAGCTTATCGGCGTGGCGCTCGGCGACCAGATCAAAGCCGTTGAGGACGACGGTGTACGTCTCCCTGCCCGCAAGCGCCGGATCGAGCGCCAGTCCCGCGACCTTGATGCGGAACGTCGTGGTCACGCCGCGCATGCACTCCACGACGACCTCACCGACGCCCGTTTGGAATCCCACGCCTGCAGCCTGCACGGCGGTGACGTATTCTGCGAAGTGCGCAGTATCGCCGCCGGTCCCGGAGGCAGCCGTGTGCCCGACGACAGTCTGCGGCTGCCCGTCGATTTGCCGGGTCTCGACGTAACTACCGAAGCGGTTCAGACGATGATTGTACTCCCAGCGGTGGTGGTATCCCTGCCAGATAGTGGTGGATGCTTTCTCTTGCTGATCAAATGGCATCTTGGTTGTCTGGTTCCCTTTCTGCTGAACATTTACTGCTTCTACAGCAGGATCAAGTATAAGCCGTGATGGGGGATCGTCAATGCGCTTGTGATTTTGATGCAGGGCTTTATCGTTCTCGCTACATTTCTACTTTTGCTTAAAGGGAATTGCCAAATCCGCGCTTGCGAAGTGTTTTTTTTGGGCCCCTAAGGGGAATCTGGCGATTTCCTCTAAGCGAGAAGGATAAGGCCCTAGATTTTGATGAAAAGATGGTGGATATTTTCTGAAACTTAACGTATACTTAATCTATAGTCACTTACTTCCCTCAATCTTCGACGTGTGCGCCGGGCGATTTTAGCCGTGTACGGTCTCATTGTGAATGCTTGATGGTTCCTCGGACATTTCTGGACAGGATGCACATTTCTCATTAAATGATAAGGAGGGAACATGAAGCCGTTTCGTAAGCATGTCGCATTATCGGTCGATGGTGGGGGCATCAAGGGCGTGATGGTCACGCGCGCCCTTGCCATGTTGGAGGAGCATCTGGGTCAATCGGCCCACGACACCTTTCGCCTATCCGCCGGCACGTCCACCGGCTCGATCATCTCGGCCGGCATCGCCTCGGGACTGACCGGCGAGGAGCTACACGCGCTCTACACGGAGCTCGGCGCGACGATCTTTCCCCGGACGTGGCGTAACGTGCTCTGGCCGCTGACGCGCTATCGGTATGAGCATGATCCGCTGCTGTCGGCGCTTGAGTCCTACATCGGGGATCAGGTCATGGGCGATTTCTGGTCGGCCGAGCCGCCGACAGACGTGGTCATCACGGCCTTCGATCTGGTGGAGAACCGTACGCGCTTCATTAAGCCGTGGAAGCCGGAATACGAGGACTGGCCGGTGACACAGGCCGTGCTCGCGTCGAGTTCGGTGCCCACGTACTTCCCGGTGGTGGACGGGCGCTTCGTTGATGGCGGCGTGGGCTCGTACGCCAACCCGTGTTACCTGGCCGCCTATGAGATCCGTTTCTCCCTGGGCTGGGACCCGGCGGAGTCCACGCTGATCAGCCTGGGAACGGGGCGCGATCCCGGCGGGCTGAAACCCGGAGAGGCGTCGCAACTGTGGACGTGGCAATGGTTGCAGCCGCTGCTCGGTGCGTTCCTTCACAGCGCCGACGACCAGCAGGTGCATCTCGTGGATACCTTCTTCGACCAGCTCGACTTCCGCCGCTTCCAGGTCGATCTCCGCGAGTCCATCGCTATGGATGATCCCAGCAAGATCCCCGAATTGACGGCCTACGGCGAAGAGTTAGGCCACATGATCATCAACGACGAGGTGGACGAGGCCATGGCAATCACGCCCTCGCGTGCGCCCGCGCCGTGACGTTGTCCTGGGTTCTGCACGGTAAGAGACATAACACAAAAAGGAGCGAAGAGGATGGCTGAGAAAGAAGGTATTCCGTTAACGTCTGTTGAGGGGTTTCCAGAAGAGGATGCGCGCCAGCTGGCGGATCTGTGGATCACCACGGTCGAGGAACTGGTCGCGGCCGGACGGCGCGAGAACGCGGTCCAGGGACTGGCCGAGTATCTGGATCGCTCCGAGGAGGAGGTGCATTCGTTGTTGGATCGGGCGGAGGCCGCGCTGCCGGCGGAGTTCGCGTTCGCGCCCGACGAAATCGTTCCGCACGGGTTGGGCGCGTTGGATGAGCCGGAGGAAGAGGGCCCTGAGCCTGGGGCGTTCGCTTTCGCCACCCTCCCTCCCAACGTTAATCTGCGTGACCGCATGCCGCCGATCCGTAACCAGGAGAACCGGGGCACGTGCGTGGCCTTCGCCTGCACAGCGGTGCGCGAATATCTGCTGGGAGAAGAAGCGAGCGCCCAGGGCGATCTGTCGGAGCAGTTCCTGTACTGGGGCTGCAAAGAACGCGATGGCTACGACGGTTCCGGCACCTGGATCCGGGTAGGCATGGAGGTTCTGAAGGACATGGGCATCTGTGTGGAGCAGGTCTGGCCCTACAATCCCAACCGGATGCCGAACAACGAGGGGCAGGGACCGCCGCCAGACGGCGCGGTTGAAGCGGCTGACGCTTATCTTGTCGATGAATCGGCCAAGCTGCACGCTCGCTGGGTCGATGACCTGCGCCAGACGTTGGTCGACGGATATCCCATCGCCTTCGCCGTGCCCGTGTACACGTACTGGTTCACCGATCCGATCCGTAACACGGGCGACATCCGTCTCCCGCTCTCGACGGATAACAAAGAGGGCGGGCACGCCATGTGCATGGTGGGCTACGAGGATGACGACGAC
Organism: Anaerolineae bacterium; assembly: GCA_034437255.1. GTDB lineage: Bacteria > Chloroflexota > Anaerolineae > B4-G1 > SLSP01 > G713. Next base: position 11,059 of record DAOTUH010000169.1, on the reverse strand, counting down.
GTGCCGGGCGGCGGATATTTCTACGTGCGCAATAGCTGGGGAGAAGGCTGGGGGAACCAGAGCCCCATCGGGCCGGGGCACGCGCGGATTCCGTATGCCTACATGGAGAAGCACGGCACCAGCGCCTACGTTGCGCGGGCAGAGCCTGAGCCCGGTGACGACGAGGAGGAAGAGGAAAAGAGAACCGGGTGTATGCTCGGCTGGTTGCCTTTCTTCTGGTAGCGATAAGAAACTTACTTTCAGTAGTAAAAAACCCGGCCTCTCGAAGAGGTCGGGTTTTTGATGTGTGTCCTGTTGGGGCCGGTGTCCTCACCGTGCCCTACAAGGCTTACGATACTAGGGCCTTTCTTCGTCATATCCCGCTAGGAGATCACCTGAGGACGTCCGTTGAGCTCCACCACCTCCACATTGATGTCGTAGGTCGCTTCCAGGTGCTCCTGCGTCAGCGTTTCGTGGATCGGACCGGTGGCCTCAATGTGCCCGTCGCGCAGTAGCACGACGTGATCGGCCACCGCTGCCGCTTCGTTGGGATCGTGGGTGGTGAAGAGCACGGTCTTTCCGTCAAATCGCAACCGGCGCATCACGTCCAGGAGCCGCCGCCGGTTGCTCAAATCGAGGTGGGACGTGGGCTCGTCCAGCAGCAGGATCTGCGGCTCCTGCGCCAGCGCGCGGGCCACCGTCGCCAGCTGGCGTTCGCCTCCGCTGAGCGCCTGGATGGAGCGGTGCTGCAACGAGAGCAGCCCGACCATGACTAGCGCGTGCCGAGCGACCCGCACGTCGGCGGGCGTCGGCGTCTCCAGCAGGCGCAGGCGCGGTGCCCGGCCCAGCAGCACGTAATCGAGTACGGTGAAATCGAACGGGACCTGTTCCTCTTGCGCGACCAGGCCCACCATCCGACCAAACTCCTGGCGCGAGTAGGCGCTCCGCGCGCGGGAACCAACATAGATATCGCCCGCTTGCGGCGTCAACATGCCCAGAATCAGCTGGAGCAGCGTGGTTTTGCCGGAACCGTTGGGGCCCAATAACGCGGTGATGGTCACCGCCGGAATGTCCAGCGAGAAATCCTCGAAGATGGTGTGCACGCGCCCATTGTAGCTGAAGCGAACGCCCGATAGCGCGATGCTGTGCGGCTGTCGAACGTCCGCTCCGCTTCGGGCGGCGACCGGTGGGGCTATCTTAACCTGCGTCAATTCAAGTCTCCCTGGATGCGCGGGATGATGACTTCCTCAACGGTCTCAGCGTCCAGTCCGTACAGGGTCTCATAGAAATCATGGACCTCTTCCCGCATGTCGATCTTCGCGAAGAGCTTGGGATGCGTCTGTTTTGCCATCCACGTCACGCCTAGAATCCAGCGCACGTCCGGCTGGTCCCAGCTGTAGTAGTCCTTGGGGAAGCCGTGCACATGGCCCTGCTGCACGGCGGTCAAGGGCTCCCAGAGTGGGGCGCTTTCGAGCGTCGCTACCGTCTCCTCGACGTTGGCGAAGTAGTCGATGACGTAGATGTGCGCCGGGTCCCAGGCCGCGATCTGCTCCAGGTTGACGACGGTCCAGCCGCCGGTTGCTTCTGATGCCCAGACCGGCGTGGCGCCGACGAACTCGATCATCCACGTCTGGATCCAGCTGGTGGGCGGCACCTGGAAGGCCACGTCTTCGCCTCGACTATCGTGTTGGAGCACCAGGGCGCTGGGGCTTGCCGGCTCCTCGTCTTCCAGCGTCGTGCGGATGCGGGCCAGGCGGTCGTCGTAGAAGGCGATGATTTCGGCTGCCCGCACCTCGTTCTGGAAAAGGGTGCCGAGCACGCCGATATCGCGCCGGTACTGCTCCGGCGTCTCAAGTTGCAGATAGACGACGGGGATGTCCAGGGCTTCAAGCGTGCTGCCCACGCCGTCGGCCATAAAGCTCTTGAGAAGCACCAGATCAGGATTGGCGGTGGCGAGCTCCTCGGCGCTTGATTCCGAATGAAACAGGAGCTTCTCTTCGGCGTTGGGGTCAATCAACTTGAGGAAGCCCGTGTTCTGTTTGGCTTTGGTCAGTGCTACCACGCGCTCCTGCGCCTCCGGGAAGAGGTAGGCGGCGTTGTTCAGCATGAAGTTGGCGCGCCCGGCGATGACGATGCGTTGGGGGGCGCGCTCAAGTATTACGGTGCGGCCCAGGGCGTCCTCTACGACCAGGCCGCCGCCTGTCTGCGACTCCGATGGCGTCATCGGAATGATCGCGCAAGCAGGTAGCAGCATCGGGCCGAGCGCGATAAAGATGAAAAGTATCAGCTGTCGTAACGAACGTCGCATGATGTTTTTCTCCGGGTCACTCTCTCTTCTTCGGTGAGCAAGGTCTCCTCACAGAGATCAAGCCATTCGAGGATCGCCTCGATCTGTCCGGCGCGAAACCTGCGAACGAGCCAGGTGTAGGGCTCCAACTCGTACAGCGCTTCGTCGGTCTGTTGGGCGTCGAGCCACCGGTGGCAGACCTGGCGCTGTTGGTTCAGCAACGTGCGGACGACCTCCGGTCCTTCCTGGCGGGCGAAGTAGAGTTTCGCCAAAAACTCCATCCGAATATCCCGCCCATGATCGACCGGCGCCTCGATCCAGGCGCGCAGTGCGTCTTCACCGTCAGCGGTTAGGGAGTAGACCTTGCGCGGGGGACGCGACGCCTGCGGCTCCAGCGTGTGCTCCACGTAGCCGCGACGTTCCAGTTTATCGAGCAGGGCGTAGAGCTGGCTCTGCTTCAGATTCCAGACGATGCCCAGGCCTTTGGATTGCGATATTTTGCGGTGCAGCGCGTAGCCGTGCCGGGGCTGCTGATGCAGAAATCCCAGCAGGCTCCACTCCATATCCAGCGGCGTTGGCGTCATGGGGCACATGGGTGCTCTCCGTGTGTATTTAAGAAATGAATACTCATTCTTTGAGTATAAGTATACGTGCGATGGGAGGTTTGTCAAACTCACCGCGCCCGGAGGCGGTGGCTCGGTGGGGACACCGGCCACAGTGCCAGGGGGTGAGGCGGTGGCTCGGTGGGAACGCCGGTCACAGTGCCAGGGGGTGAGGCGGTGGCACGGTGGGGACACCGGCCACAGCGCCAGGGGGTGAGGCGGTGGCTCGGTGGGGACACCGGCCACAGCGCCAGGGGGTGAGGCGGTGGCTCGGTGGGGACGCCGGCCACAGTGCTGTGCTCCGGTCAGCTGGCTGACACAGCAAAGCCCCGATCACAGGACCGGGGCTTTTGACCAGAGGATGCAGGTTACCAGGCGTAGGCCTCCGGCGCGGTGCCGCCGGGGCCGGGGAAGATTTCGTCCAGGCGGTCCAGTGCTTCGTCGTCGAGCTCAATCTCCAGGGCGCGCATGGCGCCTTCTAGCTGGTCCATCGTGCGCGGTCCGATGATGGGCGCGGTGACGGTGGGCTGGTTGAGCAGCCAGGCCAGGGCGACGTTGGCCGGCGCCTCGCCCAGTTTATCGCAGAGGGCTTCGTAGGCCTCGATTTTCTCGCGGTTCTCCTCGATAGCCTTCTGCATGCGGTCCGAGGCGCGCCGTCCCTCTTCGATCTTGCGCAGGACGCCGGCGAGCAGTCCACCGCCCAGCGGGCTCCAGGGGATCAGGCCCAGGCCGTAGTGCTCGATGGCGGGGATCACTTCCATCTCGATCATGCGGGCGTTGAGGTTGTAGAGGCTCTGCTCGGAGACCAGGCCCAGGAAGTTGCGCTTGGCGGCTTCGGCCTGGGCCTGGGCGATGTGCCAGCCAGCGAAGTTGCTGCTGCCCACGTAGAGGACCTTGCCCTCGCGCACCAGCTGCTCCATGGCCTGCCAGACCTCCTCCCAGGGCGCGGCGCGATCGATGTGGTGCATCTGGTAGAGATCAACGTGGTCAGTCTGCAGGCGCTGCAGGCTCTCCTCGCAGGCCCGTTTGATGTGATACGCGCTCAGGCCCTGTTCGTTGGGCCAGTCGCCCATCTTGCCGTAGACCTTGGTCGCCAGCACGATCTTCTCGCGGCGACCGCCACCCTGGGCCAGCCAGCGTCCGATGATCTGCTCCGTCACGCCCTCGCCCGTCTCCCAACCGTAGACGTTGGCCGTATCGAAGAAGTTGATGCCCAGATCCAGCGCTCGGTCCATGATGGCGTAGCTCTCCTTTTCCGTAGTCTCCGGTCCGAAATTCATGGTTCCCAGACAGAACCGGCTGACCTTCAGACGTGTGCGTCCTAACTGCGTGTATTCCATGTCGTTTCTCCTTTCGCCTCAATGTGATGAATACAACCCTTTGAGAGCCAAGCACTGACTCTCAATTTGAACACAAAAAATCTGCTTGTATCTGTTTAGTCTTCTGAGGTGCGACGTACTTTCGCCGAAGTTCACAAGCCTGGGGCTCCTAAACCATGTTCGGAGAACTTTGTAGCACGGTGTGTTTCGGTCCTTAAGTGCGTTGCACCTAGATATTCACAAACCTAAACGGTTACATCTGCTTAATCCGCTAAATCCATTGATGATTTTCTAGCGCGCTCGTGCCAGGCGCCGCCAGCGCGCTTGCCGGTAGCGGTAGAAAACCTGCGCGAAGAGCCAGACCAGCGGCGTCAGCAGGCCGGCTTTGATCTCGACCTCGTCCAGGTAACGGCAACGCTGCTCATCAAGCGGTGTGATTTTGATGAGGTGATTCCAGGTGTGGACAGGCCCGCCGCCTTCGCGCGATTCGATGATCCGCTGGTGCGGATTGGCGTGGATCACGCGCATCTCGTGTTTCCACAGCGGGATAAGCCCGAAGAGGACGAGCCGCGTCTCAATCTCGAAATCCTCGCCGAAGCGGTCGGGCCATTGATCGATGTTGTTGAAGCCCAGAAAAGATTGCGTGATATAAGCAAACGTCTCTTTCTTCCCTAGGGTCTCCCATGCTTGATCGGCTGAGGTAGCCAGGTCGGTTTCGATGTGGATTTGCATGATATTCCTTCTTTGACTTCACTGAAATAACCATTAACCTCACGCAAAGGCGCCAAGAACGCTAAGTTAACTTCAAATCCCGGCGAATGAATTCGCGGCTACAGTTGCGAAATCCGCCTACGCGGATTACCTTTCAGTCGCCGAAGGGCGACTTTGCAGCCGTAGCACGTGGTTTTAACCGCCGTGCAGCTTTGCGTGAGGCACAACCTTTTTTCAGGTGAGTCTTCTTTGAATGCGTGTCAAGATATTTCAAGCGGTTGACAGTGCGGACAGATAAAGCTGCTGGTGCTCCCCGTCTCAATCTTTTTGACGGTAGCGTTGCAAGCAGGACAGGCTTCGCCTTCGCGATAGGCGACGAGAAACTCGTCCTGCGTGAAGCCGCCTTTGTCATCGTAGAGATCGACTTCGTAGGCCGCGCCGTGCTGCTCCAGACTCAGCCGCAGCCGGTGCTGAATGGCCGCGTGCAGCGCGTCGAAGTCGGCGTCGGTGAGCGTATTGGCCTTACGCTGCGGGTGCAGTTTCGCCTCGAAGAGGATGTCGTGCACGTAGAAGTTACCGATGCCCGCGATCTCGGACTGGTTGAGCAGATAATTCTTGATCTGACCACGTCGCCCTTTCAGCAACTTGCGCAGTCCATCCGCCGTTATGTCCAGCGCATTGGGACCAAGTTTCGCCGTCATTTTGTGTTCGGCCAAAGCATCTGCTGCGGCGTAGTGCACGTAGCCGAACCACCAGAGGTTGATGGCGAGGCAGCTCTCGTCGTCAAAGTTGAATAGGACGCGGTGCTTCTCCGGCAGCGTGTCTCGCGTGACCAGCAGCATCTCGCCGCCCATGCCCAGGTTGATCAGCAGCCAGCCTTGCGTCGTCTCGACCCTGATCCACTTGCCGTGGTGATCGGCGTTCTCGACCTCGGCGCCGGTGATGGCACGCTCGAACTCGGTGACCGGTAGATTGAGGATCTTGGGCTGCGCGACCTCGACGCCGGTGATGGTCTTGCCGGTCAGCGCGTCGTCTATTTGTTGGGCGAGGATCAGGATTTCGGGGAGTTCAGGCACAGCTCATAGCCCGGTGCGGATGGCGTCCAGCGTTACCTTGCCCTCCGGTGCCATCTCGAAGAATGCTGCGAGTTTGTCACAGGTCGCGTACTCCGGGCAGTGGGCGCAGTTAGTGACGCCACGCTCCAGGCCGCAGGCCCGAATCTCGCAGTGCTGGCAGTAATCGAAGAGTCGGCCGGTCTGGGCCAGACAGCCGTCACAGTTGATGCTTTCTGCCGTGAGGCCCGGACTATTGAGCATCTCTCGCCATGTGGCAGCCACGCGCTCGCGGGCTGTGTCATTATCCGCTTGTGTGGCGAGCAGGGCCGGGCACTCGCTGCAGGTCAGGCCACAGAATGCGATCATTGTATCCATAGTTTATCTCCTCGTGATGGTGATAAGCAGGCAATACTCAGTTTAGGTGGTCTGTTGGTGCGTTTTCGGTCGTGTTTCTGAAAGCACTTGACCAAAGGGCATACATCAACGACAATATGAGCAGGCACGTTGTCAAAGGTATCTTTTAACTTCGATGATGGTGGATGCTTGATAGTATGCTAATATTATCCCAATTATCCAAAGGCACCACCTGGACTTAACAAGGGCAAACGAAACAATTCCAGAGCGGTTCAGACGCAGTAGGTAGGCTCCTGTCACGTTTGCCACGCGCATCAACCCAGCTTCGTTTGCCTTGACCACGTCTAAGCACGTTCTGGGGGAGCGAGGGCGGTTTCGGTAGCCGATTTGCTTCGAAATCCCAACAAAGATCAAGATAGGCCCCAATAAGGAGTAGGAGGGATCAGATGGATAAAGATAGATTCATCCGCGACCGTGTGCAGACGTATTTTGTGGACGGGAATGACAACTGCACGATGACCTCGTTGAGGATACTGGGAGAGCATTTCGAGACACCGCTTGATTCCCAGGTGCTGGATGCAGCGCAGTGCGTGCCAGGTACTATCGGGACGAGAGAAACCTGTGGTCTGATTACGGGAGGTCTGATGTTTATCGGCGTTTGGGGCGCGCAACACCATCATCCCCGAGAGACGTTGAATCTTCTGGCCCAGCGTATGACCAGCCAGGTGCGACACCAGTTTGGAAGCGTCTGTTGTCGAGATCTGAAGGTGGAGGGAGGATGTGGTTCCCTGGCGGTGGAGATACTTTTTGCGCTCATTCCGGTGCTTGCTGATGAGATGGAAATGTTGTGATCTACGCTCTTTGTACCAATGAAATAAGCATTAGCTTCACGCAAAGGTGCCCAGAACGCTAAGGAAATTCAAATGACAGTAAATTTTATTGATCCGGGTTGGCTTCAATATTCAGAAAAGTAAGGACAAATTTAAAAATCTTGGCGACTGTCCAACCTCTGGTCGGCGGCGTCTTGGCGTGAGGCACAACCTTTTTTCTGGTGAGTCAAAGTTGTTCCCGATATTAGCACGTTCGATTTCATTGAGGAGGCCATCATGTTATCTGAGTTAGTGAAGCAGAATCGAAGTTACCGACGATTTGATCCCAAAAGTCCGGTAGCGTTGGAGACGTTGCGCGGACTGGTGGATTTGGCCCGGCTGTCAGCATCGGCGGCCAATCGCCAGCCCCTCAAATTTGTGCTTTCGGCGGACGCGGAGCACAATGCGCGTATTTTCTCTTGTCTGAAGTGGGCGGGCTATTTGAAAGGCTGGAACGGGCCGGAAGAGGGCGAGCGTCCTGCGGCTTACATCGTCATCGTTGGCGACTCGGAGATCAGCCGCGACTTCGGCGTCGACCATGGCATCGCGGCCCAGAGCATCATGTTGGGCGCTGCTGAACGGGACCTGGGTGGTTGCATGATCGGCTCCATCGACCGGCCGGCGCTGCGGAAAGCATTGGGCATTCCCGAACGCTACGATGTCCTGCTAGTCCTGGCGCTGGGCAAGCCCGCCGAGACGGTGGTCATCGATACTGTGGATGAAACCGGCGACATCAAGTACTGGCGTGACGACGAGGACGTGCATCACGTGCCGAAGCGGTCACTGGAGACGCTGATTCTCGACGTTGGATCAGCTGAGTGAACGCTGGTGCAACTCTCCAACTTGGTTCTGCGTACGGTAAGTCAGGGTTGGCAACTATCTGTTTGAACTAAGGAGGACGCTATGAGCTCCAAGCGACGTTCGAGTTTAGCCGTCGGTTTGATCCTTATCCTGGTAGGACTTTTCTTTCTGGCCGCGCAGTTTTTGCCTGAGCTGAATATCTGGACCGTGTGGTTTGATTGGCCGGTCTACGCGATCGGGGTCGGCTTCTTGCTGCTGTTGATCGGCTTGTTGGTGGGGGAGCCAGACATGGCCGTGCCGGCCTGTATCGTGGGGGGGATCGGCGGTATCCTCTACTGGCAAAACGCCACTGGGAATTGGGAGAGTTGGTCCTACGTGTGGGCGCTGATTCCCGGCTTCGCCGGGGTGGGGAGGGTGATCTCGGGTCTGCTAGGGCCCGCTCACAAGCGCTGGAAGACGGTGCAGGATGGTCTTCAAACCGTCCTGGTCAGTGCGGCGCTATTCGTGGTCTTTGGATCATTCTTCGGTCTGTCACTGCTGGGCGATTATTGGCCGGTGCTGCTGATCGCGCTGGGCGTGCTCCTGATGGCGCGGGCGCTCTTTCGTGGCACTCGCTGAGGGGAGGAAACGATGCGTCGAAGTGAGGTATTCTGGGGCGGATTGCTCATTGTGGCAGGACTTCTATTTCTCGCCGGGAACGTCTGGGGTTTCAATGCCTGGGCGTTCCTCTGGCCGCTTTTCCTGATAGTCGTCGGTGCCGGAGTGCTTTGGAGTGTCTTACGGGAACCTGGCGAGGTAGAGACCAAGTCGCTTTCCTATCCACTGGAAGGAGAGAATGGAGCACGTATTCGCATACAATATGGCGCCGGGCGACTTTCTGTGAGCGGTGGTGTCGCTTCGGGCGTGTTACTGGACGGAGAATTTGCCGGCGGCGTGCACCACACCCGCCGGCGAACTGGGGGCCGTGCGGAAATTTTACTGCGCACGCCAAACGACTTCTGGTCCTGGTGGCCATGGTCACCGGGGGCGCACGACTGGGACGTGCATCTCTCGCCGGAGATCCCGCTGACGCTGAAGATCGAGTCTGGCGCCAACGAGACTCGTCTAGACTTGCGCTCGCTCCAGGTCACCGATCTGCGGGTAGAGACAGGCGCGAGTTCGACCAAAATTATGCTACCCGAAGCCGCCGGGCAGACGCACGTCAAAGTTGAGGCCGGAGCTGCGTCCGTTCACATCGCGGTGCCCGAGAACGTGGCGGCTCGAATCGAGAGCGAGGTTGCCTTGGGCAGCATCTCCATTGATAAGCAGCGATTTCCGCGCTCCGGCAACGTCTACGCATCGCCCGACTACACAACGGCCGAGAACCGGGTGGACATCCACGTTGAGGGAGGCGTAGGCTCGCTGACGGTCCGCTAGCAAAACTACTTACACCCCACACACGCATACTCCCACACCCCACAGTCGTTACCGCACTTGTGGGATGTTGTCTTGGTAGGCATCTCTCAAAAATGTGTTAAAGTTCGGAGAAACTGATTTAGAAATTGGAGGCGAAAATGAGGATCAGATATCGTCTGCTCTTTGTATTGGGATTTGGCGCGATGCTGTTAGCCAGCGCTCTAATTGCCTTGGAGGCGCCATGCGGGATTTTGAGGGTCAGTGCGCATATCGACTCACAGTCTGATCTGTCTGCCTCCGTTGTTCTCACTGTGACCGGTCCATTGACGGTTGTACAAGGCCATCCGACCTGGTTCACGGCCACCGTCGCGCCGCCGACGATCACTCTGCCCCTGACCTACACCTGGCAAGCGACGGGGCAGCCCTCGCGCACCCACGCGCTGGCTTCTGATACCCAGGACGTGGTCTCCTTCACCTGGAACGTGACGGGCACGCAGCACGTTACGGTGACCGCGTCCAACGGCCTGAGTCTGCCGGTGCAGGCAGCGCATACCCTTACCGTCGAAGCGGCGCCGCCTACCTATGTCTACCTGCCGCTGGTACTCAACCAGTATCCGGAGATCAAAGTATGCGATCCTATCCCCGGGCAGGATTACCAAGCCATTTCGGTACTCACGGATTGGTCACTGCCGCCCAACCCTTCAGCGGCGGAAGATCCTCGCTTCAATGTCAATCTGTTGGAGTATCGACCTGTGCTTGAGGCAAAACAGCTGATCGATTACGGGCCGTCGATGGATCCCAACACGCCCAAATTTTACTACTTATTTGATCCACCTATCGTCCCCGTTTTCAGTGAAGTTTATATGTTGTATCACAATGGCAACCCCACTTCGAGTTTTCCGGTCAGCTTTCTAGGACTTCGCACTGAGCCGGATCAGATTATCCGTGTGCCGGACCGGCCCGTAAAAATTGATTCCCGTGGCTATAAAGTTCTGGTTCTGTATGCCAGCCAGGAAAGTATTACCCTAACCTATACACGTTTTGATGGTCTAAGAGGGGAGAACCCAGATACCGGAGAATGGGTAGGCGCCTACGTAGTACACATTGACGGTATCTGCGTAGAGCCTTCATTACAGGCGCTTTATGAAGAGAAAGATGATGCCGGGCGCTTCGAGTTACCGGCCTTGAAGGGGCGTCAGCCGTTCGGACGTGCGTGGGGCAGCGAAATTCGCATTGCAATCCGCGACACGGGCACGCTGTTAGACCCACGTTCCAGGTACGACTGGTGGGAGTGAACGCGGGGAGATATCTAAACCTAGCTGATGCCGGCGTCCCCACCGCGCCACCCAGCTGATGCCGGCGTCCCCGCCGCGCCACCTAGCTGATGCCGGCGTCCCCACCGCGCCACCCAGCTGATGCCGGCGTCCCCGCTGCGCTACCTAGCTGATGCCGGCGTCCCCGCCGCGCCACCTAGCTGATGCCGGCGTCCCCACCGCGCCGCCTAGCTGATGCCGGCGTCCCCGCCGCGCCACCCAGCTGATGCCGGCGTCCCCGCCGCGCCACTCCCCTTTTCTTTATCCCTCAAGCTGATGTAAAATGAGAGCGTACCCAATGCGCTCGAAAAGGAGGCGATACCGTGCCTAACGTATCCCCAGTCCCCCAATTCACCGACCAGGTTATTGACAAC
>DAOTUH010000168.1:0-5169 GCA_034437255.1 Anaerolineae bacterium | reverse complement strand
GCAACATTTTAGGGTTTTGGTCTTATTGTCGAGGCCTTTGGCAAAACCGAGAAGCCTCCACCGATCTTTTCGCAGCAATATCTGTTAATCTTCGCTCTTTTGGGCGATTGTACCACCACTAGATATGGGAGGTACCCGGCGAAATGTCAGGAGCTTGCTTGCAGGAGCTCCCTCGGGGCAAGGCTGCGCGAAGCGCTTAGTTCAACGGTTGGGTTCAGCCGCCGCGCGGGTGTGGGCAAGGGCCTTCGCCATAAGACCAACCTGAAAGCGCGTGTGGACGCCGATATGCGCGCCCGCAGGGCGGTCGGCTGCAACCCGTTGTTGGGCGGCTTTTTTGAGCCTCCACTGCATTTTATGTATTTTTTGCAACAAGATTTCTGGGGCGGGATGGGCACACCCATCCCGCCCTTTGCTTATCACTTCTACTAGGCTATGGCGTCGCCCGCAAAACAAGCGGTAAGTAGACCATAACTTTACCCGTGCAATTTAGCGTGTATGTGGCCGGACTGCCCGCCGCGTTGTGATTCACCGTCAGCGTAGCTGCACGCAGGCCATAACGCGCCGGGGTGCAGGTGATGCTCACCGTCTGTGACGCGCCGCCATCCACGATGGAGAATGACGTAGGCGACACGCTGAAATCGGCGGCGTTCGGCCCGCTCAATACGAGACTGGTGATATTAAGCGTGGCGTTGCCGGTCTCGCTGATGGTAAGCGTGGATGTCACGGTCGCACCGACTTTCACGCCTCCCATATCCAGCCCAAATTGGATGGTGCGCCCCGCTGGAGGTAGAGAGGCATAGCCCGGCGTTCCGGCAGTCACTGTCACTACCACCTCATCCATATCCGTCAGACTGCCGGTGTCTGTGACCGTCAGTGTGAAGGTGAGCACGCCCGCCGCATCCGGCGCGGTGAAACTGGTCACGCTCAGGTTGGGCGTGAACGTTACCACCGGGCCGCCTGTCTGCTGCCAGAGGTAGGTCAAGGGATCGCCGTTGGGGTCGCTGCTGCCGGAGCCGTCCAGGGCGACCGCGTCACCCGGATCGACCATCTGCGGAGTGCCCGCGTCGGCGGTCGGCGCGACGTTGGGCACTTCCACGCCAGCCTCATCGCGATTATTGGTGTCGTCGCCTTCTGGCGTGATAGTCGCGATGGTGGCTGTGTTAGTGAATGTCCCCATAGCCAGCGGGTAACTGAGCACGCCGGTGAGGATTATAGTGCCGCTGTCATTCGACGCCAAATCGGCCACGTCCCAGACATAAGGGAGGTTAGCGCCGGTGCCAATGATGGCCACGCCGCTGCTAATCACGCTCTGCACGCTTACGCAGATTGGCACGTGGTCAGTGATAGCCACATCCGTTGCAGTGAGAACTCCGGTGTTGGAAAAGGTGAGTGTATAGGTGATGGCACCACCGGGAGAGATGGGCGTGGTGGGCAGGACGCGCTTGTCAATGACCAGGTCGGCTGCTGGACCAAACTTGGTGATAAAGACATCGTCCCCACCTTGAATCGTGGTCATATAGGCATTGGGGGTCGTAGGGTATTCCGAAGCACCGGTGAACCCCATAATGTAGACATTCTCCTGATCATCCATGGCCATAGATTCACTAAAACCAGCGCCAATGAACGTGGCATAGGAAAGAGCAGCCAGGTTAGAACTGAACACGCTCAAATACACAGTAGGCGTCCCATCCTGGCCCGTTGTGGTGTAAGCATCAGAAGTGGTGGGGAAGTCACCGGAGGCCGTATCCCCCGTCACATAGACATGGCCCGCGCTATCTAAGGCAATGGCAGTATCATGGGCGCTCTCAATCCAGCTTCCTCCCAGAAAGGTAGAGGCGGACAGTGTGCTTAATGTGGGGTCGAGCACACTCACAAATGTATCCTGTGCATAATAATCTTCGTTGAGCGTTGTGTCATAAGCGCCAGCCGTGACGGGGAAGTCGCTGGATTCGGTCGTTCCTGCTATGTAGACATTACCAGTACTGTCTAAAGCAAGGTCATGGCTAATGTCCGCCTCACTCCCGCCAAGGTAAGTGGAATAGAGCAAGTCGCTTTCTCCATTGCCTGCGGGGTCCAACACGCTCACAAAGACATCGGCGTCGCCATGATGCGTCGTGGTATAGGCACCGCTGGTAGTGGGGAAATCAACGGCTAGGGTCTCCCCTGTCACGTAAATGTTATGATTACTATCCAGGGCAATGGCATAGGCTTTATCGGTTGTGTCTGAGCTATTGTACCCGCCCAGAAACGTAGAATAGAGCAGGTCGCTTTCCCCGTTGCCTGCGGGGTCCAGCACACTTACAAAGACATCAAAGTTAAATTGGCCGCCATGATGGGTTGTGGTATAAGCCCCCGTGGTGGTGGGAAAATCTTCGGAATGGGTATAGCCAGTGATATAAGCGCTGCCTGTGTCATCGATGGCAATGCCGTGACCATAGTCGCTCCAGTATCCTCCCAGAAACGTGGAGTAGGAAAGCGTACTCAGGTCGGCGCTGAACACGCTTAAGAAAACATCCGTGCGTGTGCCACCTGATGGGCGCGTCGTCGTATAGGCGCCTGTGGTGGTGGGAAAATCGTCGGAAAACGTGTCGCCCGTTACATAGACGTCGCCCGAAGCAGCATCCAGGGCGATGGTGCGGCCCACATCTGTGCCGGCACCTCCCAAAAATGTCGAATAACGCAATGTGCTGAGGTCAGCGCTGAGCACGCTGACAAATACATCGGTGCCACCCTGATAAGTCGTGGTATATGCCCCCGTGGTGGTGGGAAAGTCGGTGGACTTGACTTCTCCTGTCACGTAGACGTTGCCGTTATCATCCAACGTGATCGCGTGACCGTAGTCCCAATCGCTTCCTCCCAACAAGGTAGAGTAGAGCAAGGTGGGGTCGATTACCAGGGGGATATTAGGGTCGTATGTGCCCAGCGTAAAGCCGTAGGTGTGGTCATCGTACAACTTGAACGCGGCCGCCACCGGCACCTGCGCGCCGTCGATCTCCTGGTAGACGTAGGGCGCGGTGTCGCGCAGGGACAATTCGGCGCCCTCCGGCGTGATCAGCAGGTCACCGTTTTCCGCCAGGCGCATTTTCTCTGCACCGGCATAGGCCAGACGGATGCCATCCGCCTCTGCCCCGGGTTGCAGGACAAAGGTGTACTTTAGCGCCCCGTCGCGTCCGGTATAAGTCAGGTCTATGCCTGGATAGAGGTCATGGTAAGTAACCTCACTGTAGGTGGGGATCTGATTATGCCACTGTTCGGGGTCTTTGCCGACGAAATAGCTGACGGTTGCTTTCTGTGGATGCTGGCCTGTGACCCGCGCATCGGGGTTCGCACCCACAAAGTGCGCGCGCAAGACAGTCCCCGGCAAAGCCAGCACCACTTCTTCAGTTGTGAAGTAGAGGTTCGCGCCACCTTGCTGAGCGTAATAAGCCACGCGCGCGTCGCGCTGGCCCTGATTCTCAATAAAGTAGAAAGGTAAATCGGGGTAAGTTTCGCGAACTTGATGTTCACCAGCAGGCTCCTCGACTGCGCTCAGGACAAGCCCTTCAGAGGCAATGTCCCGCGCACTGACTGGTGTCTGCGTTGTCGCCGCGTGTTCTTTGGCAACCTTTGCTGGGTTTGGAAGGACTTCCAGCGCCGGTAATCTCATACCTGGCAAGAGTAAAGCAAACAACAACAAACCATTGATCCACTGCATCCGAGTTCTCATAGCATCCTCCTTTTAATTTAGAGTTTTCCAGTTGACTTTAATTCTTGTCGTGGTTCCCCTGCAGCCGCTTGAAAAGCCACAAATGTGTGCAAAGAAGCACTTTTAGCCTTCAACTTACTCGTGTTATTGATGTACTTGTGAATTGTTATGGTCGGGTAGCCGGGGGCCATTACTGGCCCCCCAACCCCCCAAGAACAGCCCGTGACACTTTCGCGTCAGACCGCTCAAGCCGCTCAACGGCGCAAGTTCACCTGCCGACCGACTTAGCCAAGCCTAGATTTTGTCGAAAAGCACCCTGGCTAGAGACGAGCCCTTGCCCACCAGACACGGTAGGGCGGTCAGGTGCAATGAGCAGTTCGTCGGCTTCGCGGGTGCGTGTCGAACGAAACTTGTCCCCTAGCGGTCGCGCGGGTGATCAAGCCGATCGTCAAAGCGTGACCAGTGAGCCGACGACGCTCAGGGTGAACTCGCGCCGTTCGTCGGCGAGCCTCCCCCGACGCAGGAGGGGGAGAGCGAAGCCGACGAACGGCAAGCATAAGCCGCCGCGCGGCGGCGGGGAAAGCCCCGCCGATTGCACGCGCGCTAGCGCGGTCGGGTTGACGTGATGTTGGACGGCTGTTGTGGCTTACTGCCGTATCACCAGCGGCAGGTAGACAGTATACGTCGGCGGCACGTCCACAGTATAGATCAGCGTGTCGCTGATGACCTCACCCCCGCTGATACCGCCGAACACCAACACATCTATTTGAGCTTCGCGCTCCTCCAGGATCGCCGCTGCCGCCATCCGGCGCGGCGCGGGCAAAGACGGCAGAGCGCGCCAACTGTGTGTTGCCAGATCGTACTCCCACACCTCGTCAAGTTCTGTCCCATTTTCATCCACTCCACCCAGCACCAAGAAGCGACGGCCGTAAGTCACCCCCGCCATCTCCGCCCGTGCAGTGGGCGAGACGACTGCCGTTTGCTGGATAGACCCTCCTTCTGTCGCAAAGCTGAACGGGCCAAGGCGGGGTAGCTCCTGCATCCAGGTACGCGTCTCCAGATCGAAAATCCAGATGTCGTTAAGCGGCTTGCCATCCGCACCGATTCCCCCAAAGATGAGGAAGCGCCCGCCCCCCATATAACTGCCCATATAGTGCCAGCGGCGCTTGAGGGTGTCGTTGTATTCTTCCTTGAGCACCCAATACTTATTGGTATCTGGGTTGTAGCGCCACACCCGCGTATCCATGTAGGTGCCGCCCAGGCTGGCGCCGCCAAACAGGACCGGCGCGCTGTCAGCATCGGAAATAGCTGCGTGTCCCACCAGCGCGTTCGGTCCCTGGTTATAGGGAACGATGCTCTGCCAGGTGTTGGTAACCGGGTTATAGGACCATTGGTCGCTGATCTCGGAGAACGCCGTCATACCGCCCTGCACAAATAGCTTGTTGTTGGAAGCGCTCGCCGCGTGGCCCCAGCGCGGTTCGGGC
>DAOTUH010000167.1:0-6239 GCA_034437255.1 Anaerolineae bacterium | reverse complement strand
TGTACCCCATAATATCCAATGCCCACGTGGTGACATCACGCAGATCGGGATCAACCTCGGTGTGCCATAATGCGCGTCTGCAGAAGCTTTCAGCATCCAACAAGTTTCCGATATGACGCGCCACGCGAGCCCGCATAAGCCACGCCAAGGCCTCAACATCCCTATCCAGGGCAGGTCGCGCGAGGATCTCCTGAGCCCTTGTGTCAGCACGCTCGAAGTGACCTTGTCTGAAGTCCAGTTCGGCTCGCTTCAAATCCACCTTATCAGGCCAATCCTCTATACCAAAGGCAGCCCGATATTCCAACACGGTCCGAACCAGAAGTTCCGCCGCGCCCAAGTTGTAGAGCCGAATCGCCTGGTCAAATTTGTCGTTGAAGGCTTTCAGTCCTGATTCAAAATCAAAGTCCAACAGGTAAAAGAGCCTTTCTGCTTCCAGAAGCTGTATCCGGCTTGCCTGCCCTACGATCTCGTCTGCTACTTGATCTGAAGCTTTCTGTAGCCGTTGAATCTGTCTATCGTAATAGTCGATGATCTGCTTATTCCAGGACCGCCGCTTTTCTACCGTCTGCCACTCCAGGTCTATAACGGCCTCACGGATCTTATCGTGTAACACATACGTGGAGGTCTCGGGACGGAATTTTGTGAACGAAGTGTAGTCAGAGATATTGCCCAGGGCTGCGCGTGCCTCGCTTTGATCGATATTCAGCAGTTCCGCCAACAGATCTTCTCCAAAGCGATAGCGTGCCAGCGCCATGGCTGAGAGTACTGCGGCTTCTTGAGGTCTACTTCTCAGGAAAGCACCGATAAGTGCCTTGGCAAAATCCTGCGCGTCGCCCTCAAGCAAGGTGGGGAGAGAAATACTTTCCTTTTCCACAAGGTCCGCCAGCAACGCCACAAGAATGGGATGTCCATCAGTACAGCGCAAGATACGATGGGCCAGATTTCCCACATTGGGTAAGTCTCGTTCCCTGAAATACCGGATAATTTCCGATTTATTGAATCGTTCCAGCTGCAGCGTCGTCACTTGCGTCTGCAGCTCGCCAAAATCCATGCCGTTCGGACGGGAGGCCAGAATGACAATGAAGTTTTTATCGCGAAGCGTCGTGAGCAACGCACGGAACATCCAATCTACCACATCGCTGTCTTTAGCTGTCTCAAAAGAGTCAAACATGAGGAGCACGGGGATGTCATTTGATAAATCTGCCAGGTTAGATAAAAAGGTTGCATGAACCTGGGATCGTAGCGTATTCAACCGTTCTGATTGCAGAGGTGACGTTACATCCGTCATCTCTTGTCGCACGTCTCTGTACCGAGCGAAAGCCTGAAAATAGAACGTGAACTTTTCTGAACCGAGAACCTGAGCGATCTCGTACTCCACGCCCGTCACACGTCGCTGGTCCATGCCGTATAAATCCACGAGAGGAATAGCGACGTCAGGATCATCGGGATAGTATCTCTGGCTGAAGGTGCTCCAAAACTCTTCCATCAAGCGGGTTTTCCCGATCCCACCCTGCCCCACCACGTAGATCACTCGCAAACGCCGCTCGCGGCTTTCGAGAGCCCGGACGAGCGCTTCTTGTTCTTCCTGTCGCCCCACGAAAACAAGCGAACTCTCATACACGGTCAGCAGATGCGTCTTCGTTTGATCAAGCCAATAGCTCTGTTCTTTTGCCAGATCAACCAGGCGATGGCAGAGCGCGATCTGATAATCTTGCTTGGCGGATCGGAACAATACTTGAAATAATTCCCATCCCGCTTTCTGATCTGCAGCCAGCAGATGATACATGTACTCCCGCTGCCACATATCAGACGTAGGTTCTCTATCAAGAGAGCGAGCTTCTTGATGAGCAATTGTCGGATCGGCCCCCTTCAGCTCCGCAAGCCGCTGCTGGCAATAAGATGCAGCGCGCGTGTGACAATCACGCAGATGGTCCGGGTCTTTTCCTCTGAAAGATTCCAATAATTGCTCACGGTCTGAAGGATGAAAACGATACCTATCCATATCTTTCGCCTGATGTAGGATATTGGGGAAGCTAAGGATTTCACGCCAGAGACGGTCGGCTTCTTCTCCATCTCCACAGAGCCATGCGAACATATCCTGATCAAACGTGTGGGGGACGGCGCACACTAAGAACGCATCTGATACTTTTTCAGGTATAAGACTCAGGAAAATTGTGATCGAGTCTGCATTCAACGCCTCGTTCTCTCCTTTGGGGGGATAGGCGTTATCCTGAACGTCATCGAGATTCTCACCTGTTTCAACCATCGCTCTCGCTCCTATCTCAATGCTACAACCGGGCCAGTTCCAATCTCAATCGGTCAATTTCCTCTACTTCGGCATCGATCTCGTTCTTCAGGTCGAGGGACACATTCAATGAACCCTGCTTTGCGGCTTGTTCCTGTAAATAGTTGAGATTCTTTCGATGAATGTCCAACTGAGTTCTGAGACTCTTTTCCCTCTGAGCCTCATTTTCCGAGGCGGGAAGCTCATCGATTTGCTGCGTTATGTTGAGCGCCCAGGGCAGGCTCTGAGGGCAACCGTACTCTGACAATACCCAGAGCATCGTGAGGTAAATCATACTGGTAATACCGTGGGCTTTTCCATAGCATTCAACCGATTCTCGACTCAGATTGTCTATTTGGACGGGCACGGAGTTTACATCCACTTCTGGTGGCTCATCTACGGCGATCACCGCGACGATGCGTTCCTCTTCACGTCTCGGCAGGTTTGACAAAAACAAATCCCAAAGCCACTTTCGTGTGGCGGGATCTGCTTTATGGGCATCGTCAAAGAGGCACACAATGGGGTCAGGTTTCTTACGAGCAAGCCGCTTGGCATCCACCAAGAACTGATAGGTCAGGACCTGATCTATTTGACCGCGTAGCATCGGACGCAGAGGCTCAAATCGATCCCGCACGCGACACGCGCTGGGATTCTCACAGGGCGCGTTCAACCAACTCTCGTCTTGAAGCCGTTGATCAGCGTCCAGGCTCCACGGCAGCATGGGCGCATATCCCAACGTTGTGCACCAGTTCAGTTTATCGGTAAACGGCCCAAACATCTCAGCGCCCCACTGGTCACGGATGCGACGACATACCTGGATAAAATCGTTATTTTTCGCGTTTGTGGAGTAGAAGTCTATTCTTGCTGCTTGTATGCCATCCAAATCACACCCATGCTGAATTCTGTCAATCATCAGTGTTTTTCCCATGCCGGAACTGCCATATAGCATTAGAATGGGAGGTGTTTGGGAATCTCTGAGGGCTCTCTCAAAATATTCTTTTTCTTTCTCACGATCAACAAAAAATTCCCCATTTGGTAATCGTGCGGCTTCCGTCATAGGATGCCCTCCTGGCTATAATTATGCTTGTTGCTAAGCGCCAGCTTACGTCTCATACCTCGCGGCTTGTCGCTAGGTTGGGTCCAAGGCTTGCCCTGGGATGGATACCACTGATTATAGCAAATAACAGCAGATTACAACTCAAAACTTGGCATGAAACGTCTTCAGTAATATTAACTACGGCCCTCAAGGCGCTTTCTCTTCTTCCTCAATCCGCGCGCCAATCTCCCGCACCGTCTCTTTGATGGTCTGCTCCGGCGCGAAACGCAGTCCGCCGTCGACGCGGTTGCCCGCAAGAAAAAGCCTCGGTTGTGGAGAAGGTAAACCTACCGATCCAATCTGCAGGGAGCCAAAAACCTGGGGCGTGGCAAACAAATCCAGGATGGTGCGCTCTGGATCGGTGATGCGCACGCGATGCCAGCGGCTGACCCAGATCTCTTGAAAGCCGAAGAAGTGTTGACTCTACTGAAAAAAGGTCGTGCCTCACGCGAAGACGCAAAGGTCACCAAGATCTTTAAATTTGCCCTTACTTTTCTGAACAGTAAAGCCAGCCTAGATCAATAAAATTTACCATCTTATGAATTTCCTTTGCGTTCTTGGCGCCTTTGCGTGAGGCTGATGGTTATTTCAGTGCAGTCAAGATTCTATATCCAAACTTCGGGCGCAAAATGGGCATAATCCTTCATTCGTCGTTCTCTGTAAATGAAAATACCCGCTTGGTGGCGCCAGTGGGCGGATATATTAGAGGTAGACTTCATTCACCAGAGTGTCGATTCGCCTTGGTCAAAGCTTCGGGCTGGGTGGATATGTTATGTAAATCAAACTACGATAATGCCCGTGAAACAAATTATCGTAGCGCTTGTCACATGTCTACGCGGATACATTGATATGGGTTGATTCCGCAATTGCGGTACAGACAATCAGATTCGATAGGCGGATCACCAAGAACTATTCCAGCCATGTTCGTAAACGATACTCACACTCGTCCAGGGGGAGCCGACTGCCACTGTCTAGAATCCTATGCAACGCTTCTGCTGCGACCTGCGGCCGGATCAGAGCGTGGGCTATCAGTTTGTCCAATACCCAAAGGATGCCATGAACCGATATGCCTTCGGATTCCGCTAACTGACGCAGGGCTGCATCTCCCGTGAGTAAAACAGCTGCTTGTTCCCGGGCCGCCAGGTAAGCGAAAAGATCAGCTACGGAGATAGCTCTGTGCTCTGCGTTGAGCCGCTCAATTTCCCCGACTTGCTCACCTGTGAAGATTATGACCGTTAATCCCGAATCGACAAGTCGATCACGGTCTATCTCCCTCACTTCATCGTACAGGATAATATCTGGCGTGGAAAAATGGCAAGGTAACCTGAAAAAGGGTTCAACCAACTCACCATATAACAGGTCGATCAGGACGTTGGCGTCAACGACGTAGTGAAGCTGGGAATCCTGCATGATGTGCGGACTCTGCCTCCCAAAACTCTGCCAATGATTTACCCAGAAGCTCCGCAGCCCGCGAGCGTGACAGGACGTTCTCGGCTAGCGCGCGTAGCAGGAGACGCTTCATCCTTTGTGGACGCTCCGGTGCAATTTGATCACCCGGCTCTTCCTCCCGCCAACCTTCGCGGCGGAACCGGATGAACAGACGCTTAGCGGTTGCTTCAGAGATGATGTCCAAGTCGCGGGCCCGATAGATCCATGCTTGCATGCTCAGGCCATACTTGTGCTTAAGGAGATGAAGTTCATAAGGATCTAGATCCTTCCGCTTCTGGCCTAATTCTTCATAAGCAATAGGACTGGGTACGAGGAGAGCTGCGCCAAATCGAAACGCAGCGCGCTCTTCGTCAACGTACTCAGCGATTTGAAGCACCAGATGTCCTAGTTCGTGGGCGAGATTGAGGCGTTGTCGGTCACCGTAGCTGGCCCCCTTCACGACAATGACGGGTAGTTCCTCATTGGCCCACAACGTAAGCGCATCGAAGTCATCCAGGTCCTCCTCGAGCACCCAAACCTTGATGCCATGATCTTCAAGACCTTCTATCAAGTTGTCAATCGGGTCAAGTCCCAACTGCCAGGCCTCGCGGAGGGCCAGTGCTACGCCTTCAGCATCATTGAGCGTATTGACCTGCCGCGGTATATCCGGCCACCGGAACGTCACCGGTTCTCCAAACAGGCTTTCCAGGTCCAGGTAACGCTCTAGCCAGTCACGTGTCCGTTCGATAATCGCGTTTTCTTCCTTCTTACGGAGCTTGGAACGCTTACGGAAAGCCGGAACGGAGATGTTGACCTCAACTGGCCTAAGTAGATATTCTACTTTGACACCCAAGGCCTTTGCCAGGCGAATCAGAACATCTGAACCCGGCTTATTCCGTTCCCGTTCATATTTTGAAATGGACATCCGGCTGACACCGACCTTGTCGGCGACATCCTGCTGACTCATGCCCGCCATCTTGCGCGCCATTTTCAGGCGTTCTCCTACGACCATCTTGACCTCCTTCACCCTCCTCTTTAGTTTACATTATATATGATTTATGCAGATTTGTAAACCATCCGGCTGTGATATCGATTACTTCTAGCGCCTAGGCAAAGGTATTGATGGACTATTTAAGTGGAAGAAACAAGGAGATGTTACATTTAGGAAATCTTTCCGGTTGCCAGTGACGAGAGACCGTAGTCGTCGTAGCGGTTGTGGATATGTGGACAACTCGCAAACGACGGCGACTTGTCCACATATCCATCAACCGTCCGTGCTCACTAAGTCGGGATGAAAGTTAGGGCAAACGCATTTATATTTAGCGAGAATCTGGGTATAATTCCTCTTCGTAATCAGATCTTAGACCTAAGGAAGGAGAATTACATGACACAACCATCCACCGTGACTATTATTGAGCACTTTTCGGAGCT
>DAOTUH010000166.1:0-18763 GCA_034437255.1 Anaerolineae bacterium | reverse complement strand
TTTTGGCGGCTATTTTGTATTATATTATTGCGGTTGGGCAGTTTTTGTACATACCTGCTATGTAAAAAGGCAGTGATTCCGCCGTGGTAACTAGGAGTAACTGCACCCTTTCCATTAGCCCATTGTTTGGAGAAGAGGGCAAACGAAGCAGTTCCAGGGTGGCTCAAACGCCATAGGCGACTTCCAATCATATTTTACTCCCGCATCAACCCCAGCTTCGTTTGCCTTGCTTTCGTCTACGCAGTTTCTATGGTACGGAGAGCGTTTTCACCAGCGGACTTGCTTCGAAATCCCTTTCTGTTTGAACAATTTCGAAAGGAGCGATCATGGAGAAGATGAACCGAGTGGCGCCGCACAACCAGCTTGTCGGTGCAATGCCCAAGATCGGTATTCGGCCCACGATTGACGGGCGGCGGGGTGGGGTGCGTGAGTCGTTAGAAGATCAGACGATGGGTATGGCACGGCGGACGGCGGCGTTTTTGAGCGAGCATCTGCGGCACGCCAACGGTCTGCCCGTGGAGTGCGTCGTCGCCGATACGTGCATCGGCGGGGTGGCGGAGGCGGCAGCGACGGCAGAGACATTTGCGCGGGAGAACGTCGCGGTCTCGCTGACGGTGACGCCGTGCTGGTGTTACGGCTCCGAGACCATGGACATGGACCCGCTGACGCCCAAGGCAATCTGGGGCTTCAACGGGACCGAGCGACCGGGCGCTGTCTATCTGGCGGCGGTGCTGGCGGCCCACAATCAGAAGGGGCTGCCCGCGTTTGGCATCTACGGGCGCGACGTGCAGGACGCTGACGACACGTCGATTCCCGCCGACGTGCAGGAGAAGTTGCTGCGCTTTGCGCGGGCCGGGCTGGCGGTGGCGCGGATGCGCGGGAAATCTTACCTCGGCATGGGCGGCGTCTCCATGGGCATCGCGGGCTCCATCGTCGATCCCGGCTTTTTCGAGGAGTATCTCGGCATGCGCGTCGAGAGCGTCGATATGACCGAGTTCGTGCGTCGCTTTGAGGAGGATATCTACGATCCCGTGGAGTTCGAGCAGGCGCTGGAATGGGTGGGGCGACACTGCACGGAAGGCGAAGACCGCAATCCGCCGGAGAAGCAGCGCACGCGCGAGCAGAAGGACGAGGACTGGGCGACGTCGGTCAAGATGGCCCTGATCGCGCGCGACTTGATGGTGGGCAACGCGCGGCTGGCGGAGTTGGGATATGGCGAGGAGGCGCTGGGGCGTAACGCCATCGCCGCCGGGTTCCAGGGGCAGCGCCAGTGGACCGACTACTTCCCCAACGGCGATTTCATGGAGGCGATTCTCTGCTCCTCGGTCGATTGGAACGGCATCCGCGAGCCCTATATTCTGGCGACGGAGAACGACGCGCTCAACGGCGTCTGCATGCTCTTCGGCAAGCTGCTCACGGGCACGGCGCAGCTCTTCGCCGACGTGCGCACCTACTGGAGCCCGGCGGCGGTGGAGCGCGTCACGGGCTACGAACCGAAGGGGCGCGCGGCGGGCGGCTTCCTGCACCTGATCAACTCTGGCCCGGCAGCGTTGGACGCCACCGGGCAGCACGAGCGCGACGGCGAGCCGGTGATCAAGCCCTTCTGGGAGGTGACAGCGGATGAGGTGCAGCGCTGCCTCGACGCGACGACGTGGCATCCTGCGACGACGGAGTACTTCCGGGGCGGCGGCTGGTCGACGAGCTACACCACGCGCGGCGGCATGCCGGTGACCATGGCGCGCCTCAACCTGGTCAAGGGCCTGGGGCCGGCGCTGCAGATCGCCGAGGGCGTCACCATCGAGCTGCCGCCGGAGGTGCACGCGGCGCTCAACGAGCGCACCGATCCCACCTGGCCCACGACGTGGTTCGTGCCCCGGACGACGGGCCACGGTCCCTTCCGCGACGTCTACTCGGTGATGAACCACTGGGGCGCCAACCACGGCGCCATCAGCTACGGGCACATCGGCGCGGACCTGATCACGCTGGCTTCGATGTTGCGCATCCCGGTCTACATGCACAACGTGCCGGAGGACGCACTCTTCCGTCCCAGCGCGTGGACGCTTTTCGGCGCGCAGGATCCCATGGGCGCGGATTTTCGGGCCTGCGAGAATTTCGGGCCGCTATACCGGTGACTGGATGCTGGATGCTGTGTCACGTCCTGGTAGGCTGGCAATGAGCGGCACGGTTTTGCAAAGGGATGCATTTTATGACTGATCGACGACCGGTGTTTCTCGCCTTCGACCTTGGCGCGTCCAGTGGGCGCGCGATGTTGGGGCGACTGTCGGATGAACGCCTGACGATTAAGGAGGTCCACCGCTTTGCCAACGGCGGCGTGCGGCTGAACGACGGTCTACACTGGGACGTGCTTCATCTCTGGCGCGAGGTCAAAGCGGGGATTCGGTTGGCGGCGCAGCAGGCGGGGGACGCGCTGCTCAGCCTGGGGGTGGATACCTGGGGCATTGACTTCGGGCTGCTTGATTCCAGCGACGCGCTCATTGGCAACCCGTATCATTACCGCGATGCGCGTACCGACGGCATGATGGAGGCGGCCTTCGAGCGGGTGCCGCAAGACGAGATCTACGAGGGCACGGGCATCCAGTTCATCCAGATCAACACGCTCTACCAGCTGCTGGCGATGGTCCAGGCGCAGTCACCGCAGCTGGACATCGCCGAGACGCTACTCACCATGCCCGATCTCTTCAACTTCTGGCTGACCGGGCGGAAGGCGAGCGAGTTCACCATCGTCACGACGACGCAGTGCTACGACCCGCGCGCTGGGGATTGGGCCACCGGGATGCTGGACGCGCTGGACATTCCCACGCGCCTCTTCCAGGCGATCGTCGCACCGGGGACGGTGCTGGGGCCGCTGCGGGCCGAGATCGTCGACGAGACGGGCGCCCCGCCGCTGCAGGTGGTCGCTCCGGCGGCGCACGACACGGCCTCGGCGGTGGCGGCGATGCCGGTGACCGGTGACGAGGACGTTATCTACATCAGCTCGGGCACCTGGTCGCTGATGGGCGTCGAGATCGACAAGCCCATTATCAACGCGGAAAGCCTGGAGGCCGGGCTGACCAACGAAGGCGGCGTGGGCGGGACCTTCCGCTTCCTAAAGAACATCACCGGCCTCTGGCTGGTGCAGGAGTGCCGCCGCGTCTGGGCGCAGCAGGGCGACGCGTACACCTATGATGATCTGACGGCGATGGCAGCGGAAGCGCCCGCCTTCGGTCCGCTCATCGTGGTCGATGATCCGACGTTCCTGGCGCCGGAGGATATGCCCGCCGCGATTCGCTCGTTCTGTGAGCGTACCGGTCAGACGGTGCCAGAGACGAAAGGCGAGATCATCCGCTGTGCGTTGGAGAGCCTGGCGATGGCGTATCGAGACGTGGCTGCGCGGCTGGACCATCTGGTTGGACACCGTCTGTCCACGATCCACGTTATCGGGGGCGGCTCGCAGAATGCGCTGCTCAACCAGCTCACTGCCGATGCGACGGGGCGCGACGTGCTCGCCGGTCCCGTGGAAGCCACAGCCATCGGCAACGTCCTCGTCCAGGCCATGGCGCTGGGATATATCGAATCGTTGGAGGTCGGGCGGGCCCTGGTACGGCGCTCCTTTGACGTGACCACTTATCATCCGCGCGCGGCGCAGACAGAGGCGTGGGATGCGGCGTACGAGCGCTACGAGGCGTTACCGGCTTACACAAGACACAGTCTGGGATCAACGGATAAGGCGAAGGAAGCGGGTTGAAATCAATCTCTGAAATTACGGCATTAGCAATTAGCCAGGTGCAACGCACCTTCGAATGCTTGAAAAATGGCTTGTGCATGCACGGGGTGGGTGAATTGTGACCAACAGAGCGTGGTAAGCGTAGGTGCGTTGCACCTTATACCGTAATTCCAATCAATCTAATGCCTCGCAAATTTCTGAGGTTTAACAGGACCCATTGGACAAACAAGAAAGATCGGGGGATAATCTGAGCATGGACACGAAGCCTAAACGCTCTCCTTTCGCGCACCTGCGCCGTATGGCCCGACCTGTAGGGACGGGGCTGGTGGGACTGGCGCTCTTTGTCTATGCGTTAGGCCTGATGAAGGAGGGTGCAGAAGGATTGGCGCCGCTGCTGCGGGATTGGTTGCGTGTTGACGGAGCGCTGGATGCCCTTGGCTTCGGCTGGCTGATGGCCTACGTGATTCAAAGTGGCTCCCCTGTGGCGGCAGCGGCGATGTCTCTGCTCAGCGTGGAGATCTTCACGCCCGTTCAATGTTACATGGCGGTCGCCGGATCGCGCATTGGCGCCGGGCTGATGGTGCTACAGCTGGGCGTCATCTACACGCTGCGGGGTCACAAGAGCCGTAAGGCGCTCTCCGCCGGCATCCTCTCGCTGCTGCTGACCGGCTCGGTTATGGTCGTCTCCTTACCCCTGGGGCTCCTCGCTTTGGAGGCCGGTTGGTTGGCGGAAATCTCGATCCCGGGCATGGCGCTCTTCGCGGACGTCATTGATCTTCTGTTGAAGCCCGTGGTTGCACCTCTCGCCGGGGTGTTGCCTGGCTGGGCGCTTTTCGCGCTGGGCGTCGGCGTGGTTACGCTCAGTTTTCAACTGATCGACCGCGCGTTGAACGCCGTTGATCTTAAAACTACCACCGTGGGGGAGGCCAACAGGCTTATCTACCGTCCCCCGGTGATGTTCTTGCTGGGATTTCTGGTCACGCTGTTGACCATGTCCGTCTCCATCTCCCTGGGCATTCTCGTCCCACTCTCCGCGCGGGGCTACGTGCGCCGCGAGAACATGATCCCCTACGTGATGGGTGCGAACATCTCAACGTTGGTGGATACGCTGGCTGCCGCCGCGCTGTTGGGCGATCCCCAGGGAATAACCGTGGTGCTGATTCACATGCTTGCCGGCGCCTTGATCTCGTTGCTAGTGATTATCCTGGTGTATACCGTGTACGTGCGGGCCATCTCCGGCGCTTTGAGATGGATCACTCGTAAACGATGGCATTTTGCCTTTTTCGTCGGTGTGATCTTTCTCACCCCTCTTTTTCTGATTTTGCTATGATCAGGAGCTGATACTATGAAGATTCTTCTCTGCACTCGGTGCGCGCCTTACGCACGATATACGCTGATGATGGGACGCCGTATCGCCGCTCAGAGCGCGGGTATATTAGATATTTTACTTTTTCACGATCACGAAGATACAGCTGTGGGCGCCTGTGTTCGGCAGGCCAAGGCGATGACCAAGGATCTGGAGCAGGCCGGTGTGCACGTCAGTCTACACATCGAACGGGGCCGGCTTACTGCTAAGATTCTCCAGGAGGTTCACAAACGACCCTATGATCTCGTTATCATCAGCAGCCGCGGGAGGCGAGGGCTTAGAAAACTGCTTTTTGGCTCCACGGCGCTGCAGGTCGCCGAACAGGCGCCGCTGCCCGTGCTGGTTGTCAAAGGAGAGTTGCGCGAAAGTAACAAGTATCTCGTCTGCACCTCTTCTGGCCCCATTAGCGAGCAGGCGGTTAATTTCAGCGGGCGACTGGCGAAATACACGGGAGCCAAGGTACACTTGCTTCACGTTGTCTCCCAGATCTCTCTGGACGCTAGAGGAACGAAGTTGGAGGATTTGGAGGCCTCGGCGGAGAGCCTGATCGCCCGTGGTTCCCGTGAGGGAAAGCATTTGGAGAAGATGCTGGCCTCTCTGCAGGAGGCGGACGTCGAGGCGCGCGCCCTGGTACGCCACGGCCTGGTGGTGGACGAGATTATCGCGGAAGCGCATGAGGGCGACTACGAGATAATCATTACCGGCAGTCATCGTACGCCCGGCGTTCCACCTGGCATGGTGGACGATGTGGCGGGTAACATTCTTCTGGCGACCCAGCGTCCGGTGTTGGTGGTGCATTGAGCTGGGGCTTCCAGAAGGGTTGGATAGCATTTTCTGGTTGATAAGGAGAATGAATGCAAAAAGAGACCGAACATGAGTTGAAACAGGAAATTGTGGACGTAGCGCGTATCCTGGCCGAATCGGGGCTGATCTCGTCCAGCGACGGCAATATCTCCGCGAAGCTAGGCAAGGGGCGCTTCCTGGCGACGCCCAGCGGGCTGTACAAGCGCACCATGACGACGGACGACATCATCGTCGTCGATGCTGAAGGAGAGATGCTGGACGGGCGACCTGGTCTGCGGCCCACGTCGGAGATCAAGATGCATATAGAGGTCTACCGGCAGCGCCCGGACGTCGAGGCCGTGCTGCACGCGCATCCGCCTTATGCGGTAGCGCTGACCGTGGCTGGCATCCCGTTTCCGGTGGATCTGATTCCGGAGGTGCTGCTGGCGCTGGGCGACGTGCCCACGGCGGAGTACGCGACGCCGGGGACCCAGGATCTGGCGTTGAGTGTTCGTGCCTTGGTACAGGATCACGACGCGCTGCTGCTGAGCCATCACGGGAGCCTGACCGTGGGCAAGACGCTGACGGAGACGCTCATCGCGTTGGAACGCCTGGAAGCCGCCGCGCGCGCTTATTATCTGGCCAACGCGCTGGGCACGCCGGAGCCGCTCCCCGATGCGGAGTTGGAACGGTTGCGCGCCATGCGTCGCCAGATACTCGAGGCGCGGTAGTGTGTTGAGGACGCGACTCTATAATCCAAAATCGAAAATCGCCAATCTAAAATCGAAAGAGGAGACGAAACTATGGTGAAACCAGCAGAGCACGCCGGTATGGGCGCGGTTCCCTATAAGGGCGGTGTCACGTTTCGGGTGTGGGCACCGCACGCGGATAAGGTCTCGGTCGTCGGCACGTTCAACGATTGGTCGGAGACGGCGCATCCTCTGGCCCACGAGGGCGATGGCTATTGGTCGGCGGACGTGCCGGCGGCTGCCGTCGGCGACGAGTACAAATTTGTTATCATCAACGGCTCGCAAGAGCTCTGGCGCATCGATCCCTACGCCCGCGAGGTGACGAGTTCGGCGGGCAATGCCGTGGTCTACGATCCGGCCTTCGATTGGGGCGCCGACGACTACGCGACGCCTGCCTGGAACGACATGGTCATCTACGAGATGCACATTGGCACCTTCAACGACGAGCCTGGCGGGCCGCCGGGCAACCTGGATCTCGTCATCGAGAAACTCCCGTACCTACACGAGCTGGGCGTCAATGCGGTGCAGGTCATGCCGCCGACGGAGTTCGCGGGCGGCTTCTCCTGGGGCTACAATCCGTCGCACATCTTCGCTATCGAGAGCGACTACGGCGGCCCCGACGCCTTCCGCAAGTTCGTCAAGGCCGCGCACGCGCATGGCATCGCCGTGATCTTCGACGTGGTTTACAATCACTTCGGCCCCAGCGATCTGGATCTCTGGCAGTTCGACGGCTGGAGCAAGAACGACAAGGGCGGCATCTATTTCTACAACGACTGGCGCTGCCAGACCCCGTGGGGCGACACGCGACCGAATTATGGGCGCGATGAGGTGCGCCAATACATCCGCGATAACGCGCTGATGTGGCTGGAGGAATATCGGGTCGACGGGCTGCGCTGGGACGCCACGGCTTACATCCGCAACGTCAGCGGTAGCGACAACGATCCGACCCATGATTTGCCGGAAGGTTGGAGTCTGATGCAGTGGATCAACAATGAGATCGATGCGCGCCAACCCTGGAAGATCAGCATCGCCGAGGATCTGCGCGACAACGAGTGGCTGACCAAGCGCACCGGCGAGAATGGGGCGGGCTTTGACGCACAGTGGGACGCCACCTTTGTGCATCCGGTCCGCCGGGCCATGACGGCAGCCAAGGATAACGCGCGGGACGTGAGCGCCGTTCGCGAGGCCCTGCATCACTACTACAACGGCGACGCGTTCCGCCGCGTCATCTACACGGAGTCCCACGACGAGGTCGCCAACGGGAAGGCGCGTGTGCCGGAAGAGATCAGCGTCGAGGATCCCGGTAGCTGGTTGGCGAAGAAACTCTCCACGCTGGGCGCAGCCCTGGTTTTCACGGCGCCGGGCATCCCCATGATCTTCCAGGGGCAGGAGTTCCTGGAGGACGAGTGGTTCCACGACACCGACCCCATCGATTGGACAAAGCGAGACCGGTACGCGGGCATCGTCCAACTCTACCGGGACCTGATCCACCTGCGGCGCAACCGAACGGCGACGGCGCGCGGCCTGCGCGGTCAGCAGATACACGTCTATCACGTCAACGAGAAAGACAACGTGATTGCTTTTCTACGCCGAGATTGTGGTGGGCCAGGGGATGACGTGGTGGTCGTGGCGAACTTTGCCAATCGCGCCTACACTGGCTACACCGTCGGGTTCCCGCGCAGCGGGCGCTGGCGCGTGCGCTTCAACAGCGACTGGGGCGGCTACGACGAGAGTTTCAGCGACCATCCCAGCCTCGACGTCACCGCGTGGCAGGGTGAGAAGGACGGGCAGCCCAGCCACGGCGACGTGGGGATTGGGCCGTACAGCGCCATCATCCTATCGCAGGACGTCTGACGCATGAGTAAAGCGCAAGATCTGCCCATCGTCGGCGTCACCCTGGGTGATGTGGCAGGCATCGGACCCGAGGTCGTCCTCAAGGCCGTGCGCCAACCGGTTGTGCAGCGGCAATGTCGCCCGCTGGTCATCGGCGACGGGCACGTATTTACCGATCCGCGCTTTGCGGCGTTGGCGCCTCACGTTGAAGCCGTTACGCGCGTGACGGATGGGACGTTCCCGCCGGAGGGGGTCACGCTGCTGGATTTGCACAATCTGGATCCGGCACAGGTGACGGTGGGCGAAATCTGTCCTGCGGCCGGGCGTGCAGCCGTGGAGTACGTCGTCGCTGCTGTCGATTTGACTCTGGATGGTGAGATCAGCGCGGTGGCGACGGCGCCGTTGAACAAAGCCGCGATGCAGCGGGCTGGACACGCATATCTTGGTCATACCGAGCTGTTGATGGAGCGCACCAAGACTCAAGCGTGCACAACGATGCTGGCGACGCCCGGCTTGCGCGTCACCCACGTCACGCGACACGTGCCGTTTTGCGAGATACCGGCGCTCATCACGCGTGATCGCGTGTTGGAGACCATTGTCGTGACCCACGAGGGCATGCGAGATCTGGGCTTCGATGTGCCGTGCCTGGCGGTCGCCGGTCTGAATCCGCACAACGGTGAGGAGGGGTTGCTGGGCCGCGAGGAGATCGACGTCATCGCCCCGGCGGTCGGCGCAGCGCAGGCCCGTGCCATTGATGCCTGTGGACCGATCCCGGCGGATTCCGTCTTCTTCCAAGCGCTTGCAGGTGACTACGACGCGGTGGTCACCATGTATCACGATCAGGGCCACATCGCGGTCAAAACCCACAACTTCGCAGAATCCATCACCATCACGTTGGGATTGCCCATCGTGCGGACCTCGGCGGATCACGGGACCGCGTTTGATATTGCTGGACAGGGCATCGCCGACGCACGCAGCATGACGGCAGCCATTCTCGAAGCGGCAAACATCGCGCGGCGGAGAGAGAGACGAACTCAGCATGCCGGTGCTTCCGCTTGAGCAAGGCATCGTCTACGGGCCGCTGCGCTCGCGGCGGCTGGGGCTTTCTTTGGGCGTCAATCTGCTGCCCGCCGACGAGAAAGTCTGTTCCTTCGATTGCGTCTACTGTCACTACGGGCGCACGACGGCGCATACGCTGACGCCCAGCGGATTGACTTTCCCTTCCGTGCCGCAGGTGCGCCGCGCCACGGAGCGAGCACTGCGACGTCATCCCCATGTGACGTATCTGACGTTTTCCGGCAACGGTGAGCCGACACTGCATCCGTTCTTCCCCGAGATCGTCGAAGACGCTGTCCGCCTGCGGGACGAACTCGCGCCCGATGTCAAGGTCGCGCTCTTCTCCAACGCCACGACGGTGCACCGGGTAGAAATCCAGGGGGCGCTGGCGCGGATCGACGCGCCCATTCTCAAACTGGACGCCGGTGACGCGGAGACCCTCGCCCGCATCAACCGCCCCGTTGGTGATGTGACGTTGGGCGCTATCATCGACGGGCTGACGCGCGTGCCCAACCTCATCGTCCAGAGCGTCTTCATCGACGGCGCGGTCAGCAACGCGCGCGGCGCGGCCTTCGACGCCTGGGCTGCGACGCTGGCGGAGATCCGTCCGGCGCGGGTGCAGATCTACAGCACCGACTATCCCGTGCCCGACGCTGGCATTGAGCGTGTGCTGCCGTATACGTTGGAACGCATCGCAGCGGAGGTGCGCCAGCGGACGGGGTTCAAGGTCGAAGCGTATTACTGGTGAGCTAAAGCGTGAAACGTAAAACGTGAATCAGATCGCGTATCACGCATCACGTTTCACGCTTCCATCTGTTCAATCCGTTCACAGGGGTATGTGATCGTTACGGTGATAGGGGTCAAGATTAATATGGTTTACAATCCGTTTAATCCGTTGATTCCCACGGTCGTTGTCGTAATCTGCCAAACTGCCCGTATGTGCGCGCCTGGACATGCCAGCCGATCTGGCCTATAGTGCGATACATCCACGGCGGAATCATCGGCTTTCGCATCAGCGCCTGTGCCTCGTCGGGTACCGCCTCGCTCCGCGCCAGCGCCTCCGCTGTCTGATCCAGCGCGGTGATGACGTTGCGCGCCCTGCCCTCGGACTCGGTCAGGGGGTGGCCCTGGACAACGCCGCCTCCGCCGAGCGCGAGCCCGCCGGCCCACGTGAAACCCGTCGCGTGCGCGAATTGTTCGCAGATCGCCAGCGCGACGTCGTTGTGCTCGGCCTCGGGGAAGCCGCAGTTGCAGATGGCGATGAATTGCTGATACGACGGATGCTTGTGTGCATCAAGGCGCCCGGCCAAGAGCTCCAGCGTCTGCGTCACCGGAGCGGGCAGGCTGTCCACGTAGAGTGGGGTGCTGAGGATGACGAGATCGGCCTCGGCGACGGCGCTGATGAGGGCGTCTATCTCTTCGGAAGAGCGTAAGGCCCGCTTGACGAAGTGCGTTTCTCCAGCAACGTTGTGCTCAGCCAGTTGATCCAGTAGATATCGTCCCAGTGTGAACGAAGCGCTCATCTTCATGCGGGGGCTTCCGATTAGTAACAGGGCTTTCATGCATGTACCTCCAGGGCGTCGAGCCAGGTACCTATTGTCGTTTCCAGGCCGTTGGTGATCTGTGCGTGTGTCAGCACGTCAGCGTGCCACGCTGGCGCCCACATATTGATGGCGTTGCGCTCCGCGAGTTTCGTGAAGATGGCCTCGCTGGCAGTGTCTCTCTCTGGTGCTACGCCGATGAAGAGCAGTTTGGCATACTGCTTGTAACGCGGCTTGTGATGGGTCTCGCCATCGACCTGGGTGAAGAAGGGTAGTATATTCGGGATCAGGTGATCGACGGCTTTCTTCAGTTCCGACGAGTAACCGCCGAAGGTGACGGGCGTGAGGAAGATCACCAGGCCACTCTGCACGACGCTTGCGGCGATGTCATGGCTGTCGGGTAGGACACACTGTCCGGGTTTCTGAATCCAGCAGCCGAAGCAGCCCAGGCACGGACGGATCTCCGCATCTTTTAACGTGAACGCTGTGATGTTCCAGTTACGTCTCGTGAGCGTGTTGACCAGCGTTGTATGTACTCTCTCCGTCGGTGAACCGCTTTCGCGCATGCCGTTCAAAATCGTTACTTCTTGACTACAATCTTTCATCATGTTGCCTCCTGAATCTACGTGTCTATACGTTGTACGGCGATCAGCACCAGCCCCAGATCGCGGATCTTCTCCAGCAGGCCGTGCAGGGCGGCCTGATCAGGCACCTGACCGCCGAGTGTGGTTGTGCCATCCGCTTGCAGGCTGAGGTCCATCCCGGCGAACCAGCGCTGCCAGTGGCTGCGGTCCAGGTGGCCTTCCACGGTGATCTGATAGCGTACGTCGTCCATGGCGCGCTCCTAGACCTGGCGGTCGAAGGCGTAGTGAATCACGTCTTTGGGACAGGTGTCCACACAACTGCCGCAGAGCACGCAATCGCTGTTCTCCATGCTTGGAGATTGCACCATCCCGTGGACGTCCAGGCTCATGGGACAGGCCTGGGTGCACTTCTTGCAGTGGATGCAGGCGTCGGTGTCAGCGGTGAGGTGTAGCGCGGGAGTCTTTAGCGCGTTGCGTACCTTGCGCCCCAGGATCATAAAAGGCGCCATCCAGCAGATCGTATGGCAGCCGCCGCGCCGTCCGAAGATCAAAGCCAGTCCCAGAAAAGCGATGAGAACGACGTAGTAGACAAGGTACCAGTACGGTTGCTCGACCGTCAATCCACCTTCAAGGTGATGAAAGGGTTTGATCTGACGGTAACCACCGGCTTGAATCGCCAGCCAGACGATCAGGCTGATCCAGGGAATCCAGATAGCCCACTTGATCCATCGCAACCATTTGGGGCCAAACAACCGATTGCGGATGGGGAATGCGAACTCCTGCAGCGCCGCGCCTGGACAGAGCCAGCCGCACCACAATCGACCCAGGAAAATCGCTGCCACGAACATCACGGAGAAGACGATGAAACTGCCGTTGACGATGCCTTCGGCTGCCCCCACGACGATGATGTACGGTGACAGATAGAACA
The DNA here is from genome assembly GCA_034437255.1 of Anaerolineae bacterium. Classification (GTDB taxonomy): domain Bacteria; phylum Chloroflexota; class Anaerolineae; order B4-G1; family SLSP01; genus G713. The sequence continues at coordinate 6,199 of DAOTUH010000166.1, read as the reverse complement.
GCGTGATAGGAAACAACAATAAAGCGATAAACAATAAGGCTGTGCGCCAGCGCTGTCGACCCGGTAACGCTTTGACTTTTACCACTAGGACCTCCCTAGGCTTGGAATCCTGCGCCATTTTTGGTTTCGCTGCTGGTTTGTTGGCTACAGACTCAGTCTACCAGAAGCAGGGTTGGAGTGTCGTCCACCAAAAGTTGGATTGGGGTTGGATTCTAGTATTACAACGAGACTTCGCTGGGAAACGTCGGTAGGTCTACCATGTCGGCCTGAGATTGGACACGGACGAACACGGCAAAACACGGTAAAAGCAAAAACCGAAGCGGAAATCTCGTTGGAGGGCTAGATTAGATCTCTGTCTCTAGCTGGGGCCGGTGTCTCACCGTGCCCCTGTCCTGCCTAGTGGGACCGGCGGCGCCAGTAAAGCATGCCAGAGCAAGACCTCCCAGAACTCGGACACGGACGAACACGGTAAAACACGGCAAAAACAAAAACCGAAGCGGAAATCTCGTTGGAGGGCTAGATTAGATCTCTGTCTCTAGCTGGGGCCGGTGTCTCACCGTGCCTCTGTCCTGCCTAGTGGGACCGGCGGCGCCAGTAAAGCATGCTAGAGCAAGACCTCCCAGAACTCGGACACGGACGAACACGGCAAAACACGGCAAAAGCAAAAACCGAAGCGGAAATCTCGTTGGAGGGCTAGATTAGATCTCCGTCTCTAGCTGGGGCCGGTGTCTCACCGTGCCCCTGTCCTGCCTAGTGGGACCGGCGGCGCCAGTAAAGCTTGCTAGAGCAAGACCTCCCAGAACTCGGACACGGACGAACACGGCAGAACACGGCAAAAACAAAAACCGAAGCGGAGATCTCGTTGGAGGGCTAGATTAGATCTCTGTCTCTAGCTGGGGCCGGTGTCTCACCGTGCTCCTGTCCTGCACAGTGGAACCGGCTGCTATCAAATCAGGCCGAGGTGGCGGGCTTTGGCGACGGCCTCGGTGCGATTCGTGACGTCCAGTTTGCCGTAGACGCTGTTGAGGTGCGATTTGACGGTGCTCTCCGCGATATACAGCCGCTGGGCCGTCTCACGGTTGGTCAATCCCTCGGCGACGGTCGTCAGCACCTCAAGTTCGCGTTCGCTGAGCGGTTCGATGAGGGCGGGCTGCGGTTTGCGCGGAGGCGTTTCCGGCGGTTCGCCAGCGGCTTGCAGGAGACTCTCAATGTAGCGCGTGATGTGCGGCGGCTGCTGTGACGTGTTAATCTTGCGCAGCAGCGCTGTCATCTCGGTGCCGAGCCCGATGAAGCGGCGGACGTAGCCCTGGGGGTCGGCCAGCGTCAGCGCCTCCAGCAGCGTGGCCTGGGCCTGCGACGATTCACCTTGCCGGTGATGCACCACCGCCTGCAGCGCCAGCGCCTCAATGCGGGCTGTCGTCATCCCGTGAGCGCGGGCCATCTCTCTCACGTTTGCGAGCACCTGTGTTGCGGCATCGAGGTCGTCCAACGCCAGGTGCGCCCGGGTCAACGTCAGGGCTTCGTCGGCGTGGACGGGACCCAGGGGGGTGGGGAGCCTTGTCTCGCGAATCCATGCCGTCAGTGCGATCAGGTCCCCTGTTGCCAGCCAGAGTTGAGCTTGCGTGGCGCGCAAGCACGGGGGAAATGTCGGCAGAACTGTGACGCTGCAGCTCACGGTCTGAGCTTTCTGGTGAGCCTCTTGCGCTTTATTGGCTGCCTTCCGCATGATCAAGATTTGGGCCAGGGTGAGGTAGGCCGCGCAGAGGTTGTCCTGGTTGCCCCAGCGTTCACTTAATGCCACGGCCTGCCGAGCGATCCCTTCGGCGCGCTCCAGGTCGTTCCATTCCAAGGCCAGGTCCGCCAGCGTCGAGAGGGGGCCGGCGGCGATGGGTAGCGGCTTGCCAGAAGCGGGTGTCGCCCGTTCCAGCGCCGCTTCCGCCGTGGCCTGCGCCTCGTGCAGCTCGCCCAGCGCCATCTGGACGCTCGCCAGCGTGTTGAGCGCGGGCAGCACGATGTGGAGATTGCCGCCCTGCTGTCCGACGTCAGCGGCGCGCCGTGCGGCCTCAGCCGCGCCGTGAAGATTGCCCTGCATCATGCGCGTGCCGCTCAGCACGAAGTAGGCCACGCCCTGTTCGCCGCGTTTTTTATCGCCCATAAGCTGAAGCGCATGCTCCGCCAGCGTCACCGCGCGCGCGATCTCACCTCGCTCTGCAGCAGCGTAAGCGCGGATCGTGGCAATGTCGCCGTGCAGATGGTGACCTTCTGCTAACAGCGATTCGGCCTGTTGTGTGTAGCGTTCCACGGACGGGATCTGTCCCGTCAGCAGATATACCCAGGCGCTCAACACGGAGAGCTCTGCGCTATGGTGGATCTGTTTGTGGGGTAGCGCTCCGATCCAACGCTGAAGCGTGGTCAGCTCGCCGCGCAGGAGCATGGGTCGGCCGTGGGTCTCGGCGATGCGGAGGGCTTGCGGAGTATCCTTGCCGTCCAAGGCGTGGCGAAAGGCCGGTTCAAGCAGGCCCTCGCGTTCGTACCAGGCGCTGGCCCGTGCGTGGAGATGCGGCACGCGCTCCGGTTGTTCATCTTCCAGGCGGACGCGCAGGAGGTCTGCGAAGAGCCGGTGATAACGATACCAGCGGCGCTGCTCGTCCAGCGGCACGACGAAAAGATTCTGCGCTTCAAGCCGCTCCAACGTCGCCTGGGCATTTGAGATGATTTCAGACTCCAACAGGGCCTCACAGAGCGGTGCCGTCATTCGGTTGAGGATGGACGTCTGCAGCAGGAACGCTCGAATCTCAGGCGATTGGCGTCGGAGGACTTCTTCGGTGAGATAGTCCAGAACATAGCGGTGGCTGCCGGTGAAATCGGCGATAAAGGCGGCGGCATCCTCCTGATCGCGCAGCGAGAGCGCAGCCAACTGCAGCCCGGTAATCCAGCCTTCGGTCCGGTGTTCCAGCGCGCCGATCTCGTCGTCGGACAGGTTCAGGCCTGCCATGCGGCGAAAGAAGGCCGTGGTCTCCTCCGGCGTGAAGCGCAAGTCCCTGGCGCGAAGCTCGGTCAACTGGCGCCGCCCGCGCAGGCGCGCTAGCGGCAGTGGCGGATCGGCGCGCGTGGCGATGACCAGGTGCATCGTCGGCGGTAGGTGCTCCAGCAGAAAAGCGAGGCCATCGTGAATCGCACTCTCATGGATGACGTGGTAGTCGTCCAACACCAGCAGGAAGGGTTCTGGTGTCGCCGCGATCTCGTTGAGGAGGTCGGTCAGCAGCACCTCGATGGGCGGGGGCTGGGGGCTGGCGAGCGTGGCGGGGATCGTTGCGCCCACTTCGGCTTCTGAAAAAGATGGCAGGGTCTGCAGCGCGGCGACGACGTACCGCCAGAAGCGCAGCGGATCGTTGTCGGCCGATTCCAGGGAGAGCCAAGCGGCGGGGCGCTCACTCTCAGCGATCCACGCGCCGAGCAGCGTCGTCTTGCCGAAGCCGGCGGGTGCCGAGACCAGGGTGAGTTTTCGCTGTTGGGGGAGCCCCGCATCCAGTTGTGCCACCAACCGTGGGCGATGAATCAGGTCGGATCGAGGCGGTGGCGCGTAGAGTTTGGTGGTGAGTAGCGGGATGTCCATGGCTTATTCGGCCTGGTCTTCGAAGAGTCGCAGGACGTCGTCGCTGCTGCGACCGTGAGCGCGCATGTCCAGCGCCAGCGTCGCGTGACCTGCCTCGTGGAGGAACTGCGCGTGGTCCAGCATGGTCGAAGCATCTTGTCCATCCATGCCGTGCAGCACAATGCCGACGCCGCGTGGCGCTTCGACGGGCACCCACCACGTTTTCAGCGGGATGCTGTCGGCGCTGGTCAGCGCGACGGTTTCGCCGGACAACCTCAGGTCTTGGGGCGTAGTGACGAGTTTTTCCACCCGGTGCACGAACATCTGGTTGAGGAAGTAGAGCGTGCTACCGTATAAAGCAAACAGGATGAACAAAACGACGATCAGGGCGATGACAAGAAAACGACGCTTCATGATCACGGCTCCGGTTTCGTGAAGTTGAGCGTATAGTTTTTGGTGCGGCCAAAGGCTTCGGCCTGCACGAAACCGGCCTCGGTTGCCCAGGCGCGTACCGCTGTCCGGGACAGTCGGTCGGGGTCGCCGGGCTGTCCGGTGATGGAGAGCAGGCCGCCCGGTCGCAGCACGCGGAAGAGTTCCCATAGGCAGGCACGCTTGTCGGGTACCTCACCGAGCACGGCGACGAGAAAGGTGACGTGGAAATAGTCGTTAGGGTAGGGCAGGGCGATAGCGTTGCCCTGCGTCGCCGTGCTAATGGCGCCGTTGGCCTGGAGGGCCCGCTGCCAGGCGCGGTGCAGCATCTCCTGTTGGAGATCGAAGAGCACCAGATGGCCCCTGGGTAAACTTGCTGCGATGTGGCGGCTGAAATAACCGGAGCCGGGTCCGACTTCTAGGACGCGGTCATCTGGCTGTAGGTGCAATCGCGCAGCCATTTGCTGGGGGGAGAGGATGAACCGGCGCAATGGCATCGATAGCATGAAGGCCAGCTGATGTGGGTAAAGGCCCATGCCGAAAAATCGGTGGAGGATCTGCCTGGGTTGACTCATATACGTACCTCGGTGAGGTTGATAGTGCCCACAGCCTTTGTACCCCTGCGAGGACTCGAACCCCGATAACGGGTTTAGGAAACCCGCGTTCTATCCTATTGAACTACAGGGGCGCACACACGCATTATAGCAGCTTGTTTGCCGGAAACAAGAGGGATTCTCGTGGAATCAGGGCTGTATCGGTTTGGATGTTCCATATCCCCGTGGAACCGCTTCGTTTACCCAGGCGTGTTTGCCGTTGCCCGTCCACTGAAAACGGCTATAATAGCGATGCAATAAGCGAATTGGATTGTGCTAAACATTTTCTGGCGGCCACGGGGGGAGGGTACGTATGGATGGCATTTTGCTACCCTGGGTGATTGCAACAACTCTATTGCTCTTTATCGCGGCGTACTGGATCTACACGTTGGAACGGCGGCAGCACGCACTTGAGGAACGTTATCAAGGACTGATTGCGCTGGAGGAAGATGCGGATCGGGATAGTCTGGTTCTGGCGCTTCAACGCCTGGAACAACAGGAAGCAAGACTGACCGAGTTGCAGACTGCGCTGAGCAACGTCGAGTCCGTGATGCCGCACGTGATTCAAGGATATGGCACCGTGCGCTACAATGCATTTCCCAACGCGGGTGGGGAGCAGAGTTTCTCCGTGGCTCTGGTCGATGTGAAGGGAAACGGCGTGGTCGTCACCGCTTTGCACGGTCGGGACATGCGCGTCTATGCAAAGCCATTGGTCCAGTGGCGGGCCTCGCATAGCCTCAGTTCAGAGGAGCAGGAGGCTTTGGGCCTGGCGCGCGAGATGGTAGCGAGTCGGGGTTAGAAATATCAAACGGTAAAGATTTTCTCGGTTTGAATTGACAAATGTTTCATTAACTGTACGATAGAGACAAGTGCTGTCTTGTACGTGAATTTCCAACGAGTGATTTCTTTGTACCTTTCAGTTTGATCCGGTGAGATCCGTTAATTGTCATTTTTAAGGAGGCATAAGCATGTGGGGACGAGAAAAACCTAAGGAAAAACAGGGATCATCATCCAACAACGTTCCGAAAATCAAAACCACTCAAGCGATTGAGACGACCATTGGCCCGAATACGCACATCAAGGGTGATGTGCAAGGGGATGGTGGCCTACGCATCGAAGGTGTGATTGAGGGCAATGTGGAGATCACGGGTAATCTGGTCGTCACGGAAAGCGCAAAAGTTCTGGCTGAAGTTAAGGCTAACAATATCTCCATCGCCGGCGCGATACGCGGCAATGTGCACGCCAATCGGGTGGAAATTCTGGAGACCGGACGTGTCTGGGGGGATTTGAACATCAAATCCCTGTTGATTAACGAGGGTGCTTACCTGAGCGGTCAGACCATCATGCCGCAGGATCTGAAACCGCCTACCTTGGAATCGGATAAACCGAAGATTTCGGCACCTCCCAAGCTCCCTGAGAAAGGCAAGGGGGCGGGGGAAGAGAAGAAGTCATAGATTTCGAAGTGTTGTCTATGAGCGCGGTTTATAAAGCCGCGCTCTTTGCTATTGACTTAGGGCTTGTTAAAGAATAACTTCTCGACCGTAGTTAGAGACGAAGGTCTCCTTGACATTGCCTCCCCGGG
>DAOTUH010000165.1:0-2430 GCA_034437255.1 Anaerolineae bacterium | reverse complement strand
TTAGGTAAAAGGAGGCTTCTTTGCACCCCATACTCTTCAATTTGGGACCTTATGCAATACGCAGCTACACGGTAGCGCTGGGTTTAGCCGTCCTCGTGGGCACGGTGACCCTAATCCGACAGGCGCGCCGCGAAGGCGAAGCCGTGCAAAGCGTGTTACGCTTCTGCGCGGGCGCGGCGCTCTTCGCCCTCGTCGGAGCGCGGCTCTGTCACGCGGTGCTTCATCCTGCTGTGTACACCCCACGACCGGCAACCTGGCTCACCGGCGGGCTGATGGCGCCCGGCGCTCTGGCCGGCACGCTGGCCTGGACGGTGCTGGTCGCCCAACGAGAGCAACGTTCAGCCCTGTACTGGCTGGATCTCATCGCGCCGGTTATCCCGTTGGCCGAGGCTGTGCTGCGGTTAGGCTGCCTGCTCAACGGCTGTTGCTACGGACGCGAGACAACCTCGCCTCTGGGACTCTACCTCCCCGGTGCAGGGGGACACTGGGCCTATCGTTTCCCCACACAAATGGCCTACTTTATGACTTCGCTCCTCATCTTCGCACTAATATCTAGGCAACGTAAAGACGTAACGGCGCCGGGTTCGCGTTTCTGGCCTTTCCTGGGACTTTACGCACTCGAATACGGACTTCTGGATTTCTGGCGCGCCGACGCGCGTCCCGTGCTGGGCCCCATCACCCCGCGACAGGCAGCCGCGATCGTCGCCGGGGTGGCAGCCCTCGTGGGGTGGCTGCGCACACGTCATGACGTTCCGGCGCATTCATCTCGTGTGCAAACACGCACCCCCAGACGCTCCTGGCTCACCGTCGTCTTCGCCGGTCTCGCCGTGCTCCTTATCGTCTGGACGCTGGGCTGCGGTTACCGCTCCGTGACGTTCGACGTGCAGAACGACGGCGGTGTGAACGTGACGCTTGTATTTGCTGCCGTCGACGACGGCGATGAATCACCTGACTGCAACCAGATGCGGTCAGAGACGCAAGAAGAGGTGCGTCCTGACGCGATCACCTGCACGGAGTACGCGAACCCCAACGAGGCATTGGCGGGCTGCGAGTGTAGATTGCGCTACGACCAGCGCAGTACCTTCAACCAGAACTTTCAACTCAGCGGCTTGTCCGAGGAGGAAGCGCAACCCGCACTGACGCCCGAGTTAACCCAACTCTCCGGCGGCTACCGGCTGAACGTGAGCATCGTGCCCGGCCTCCTATGGAGTGGCGGCACCCAGACCACCGAGGATGGGCGTGACGTGCAGCTCAATCCTATGGAACTATCCGTGCGCATGCCCGGCCCCATCACGAGCCACGACGAACCGGCGTCGGACGTGCAAACGACACTGCTTGGAAGCAACGAAATCCGCTGGGCGTTCCCCAAGGCGGCGGAGGATCACGAGGGACAACTGCGCTACGTCCTATCCGTGGAGTCCAAGACAGAGGAGCACGGTGGCAACGAAAGCGACGGCGGGGGAAGCGATGGGATAACAATATGCCCGAGCGCGCTCCCGCCCCTTATGGTCGCCGGCATCCTGCTCCTGATTCGGCAAAACCGGCCATCATTCTCACCCGACGACTTCGACACCAAAGGAGACCCTACATGCCTCTGAAGCAAGGACAAGTCCTCCAACAGCGTTACCGCGTCGCACGCCAGCTGGATCAAGGCGGGATGGGTGCCATCTACCGCGCCTGGGATCTGCGACTCGATATCCCCGTGGCGCTGAAAGAAATGGTGCCGCAGCCAGGACTGGACGCGACGACGCTGGCCCAGCTGCGCGAGCAGTTCGAGCAGGAAGCCAAAGTCCTCGCCCGGCTGCGCCACCCGCACCTCGTCGGCGTCACAAACTTCTTCGAGGAGGGCGGCAACACGTATCTGGTCATGGAGTTTATGGAAGGCAAGAACTTAGCCGCGTATATAGAAGAAGAGGGAGCACTTCCTGAGGATCAGGTACTGGTCTGGGCGGACGAACTGCTCGACGCGCTCGCCTACTGCCACGCCCAAGGCGTCCTCCACCGCGACGTCAAGCCCCAGAACATTGTCATTCAATCCACCAAAGACACATCGCCCCGTATCGGGGGGACCGAAGGGGGTATCATTTTGGTCGATTTCGGCCTGGTGAAACTCTGGGACCCCACGGACCCCAAGACGCAGACCGTGATGCGCGGCCTGGGCACGCCGGAATACGCCCCGCCGGAGCAGTACAGTGCCCGTCTCGGTCACACTGATCCGCGCAGCGACGTGTACAGCCTGGGCGCCACGCTCTACCATGCGCTGACCGGCGAGGTGCCCTGGAGCGCCACCGACCGCATGGCTGACCCGGAGCAGTTTCCGCCCCTGCGCGGCCTGCAGCCTTCGATCAGCGAGGAGACCGCCTCCGCCGTGATGAAAGCGCTGAACATGGCGCGGTCGCAACGCTGGCAAAGCGCGGACGCGATGCGCCG
>DAOTUH010000164.1:0-25094 GCA_034437255.1 Anaerolineae bacterium | reverse complement strand
GCGCTGCGGCGGCGGGGCACGCTGCCCGATCTTGCCGCAGCCCCGAATGAAGTGGGTTCCCAGTTCGAGGACGACTTTTTTACAGAACAAGATAAGGAGCTCCATAGTGAATGAAGGAACGCCGGCGATTCAGGTAACCGGCTTGACCAAGCGTTACGATACACCGGCGGGTAAACTAACGGCGGTGGACCACATCGATTTTGAGGTGCAGCGCGGCGAGGTCTTCGGCTTTCTGGGCCCCAACGGGGCCGGCAAGACGACCACCATCCGCATGTTGACGGGGCTGGCGGAGCCGACCTCGGGGGAAGCGTGCGTCCTCGGCTTGGATCGCGCCCGGCAGCTCTCCCGCATCAAGAAGCAGATCGGCGTCGTGCCGGAAGCCTCTAACCTCTACAACGAACTGACCGCCTTCGACAACCTGATCTTTTCCATGCAGCTCTACGGCGTGCCGCGCCGTGAGCGAGCGGCGCGCGCAACGGAACTCCTGGAGCGTTTTCGCCTGACGCAGAAGCGGGATACCCGCTTCGGTCGGCTCTCGCGGGGTATGCGGCGCGCGTTGACTATCGCGACGGCGTTGGCGCACCGTCCCGCGTTACTCTTCCTCGACGAGCCGACGACGGGGCTGGACGTCGTCAGCGCCCGCAATCTGCGCCGCATGATCGCTGAACTGCGCGACGAGGGGATCACCATCTTCCTCACGACACACTACCTGGAGGAGGCCGAGCGTCTCTGCGACTGCATTGCCCTGCTGGTGCAGGGACGGATCGTGGCGCTTGACACTGTTGCGGGGCTGCGAGATCAGGTGCAGGGCAAGACCGCCATCGAGGTAACGGTAGCGAGGACGGGCGGTCAGGAGCAGGAGGTCTGGCGCATGACCGGCGCTAACGTCGAGGCGCTCATCGCGAAGGCCATGCGCCGTGCCCGCGCCGGGGATGGGCAGATCGTCGCTCTCAACACCGTGCAACCCAGTTTTGAGGACGTCTTCGTCCAGCTCACCGGCTTGAGTCCTGACGCCATGCATATTGAGAAGAACGGGAAGGGGACGTGAGATGTTGATGGACGACGTGCGGTGTGCTTTTTACGTGGTGCTCAAGGACTTACGCGCCTACTACTTCAAACCACCCAACATCAGCTGGGGCATCCTCTTTCCCTTCGCTTTCTTGCTGGCCTTCACGCTGCGCAACCCCGGCGACCCGGAGACGCTGGTGCCGGGCCTGCTGGGACTGACGTTGCTCTTCGGGACGACGAGCATGGAAGCCATCGTCATCACCTTCGAGCGCCGCATTGGCGCGCTGGAGCGGCTGCTGTTGGCCCCCATGCGCTTGCCGGCGCTCCTGGCGGGGAAACTTGCCGGCGGCATGATTTTCGGACTGATGACTGCCAGCTTCACCCTGACCATTGCAGCGCTCTTTCTTGGCTTGGGTCCGGTGCGATGGGGGCTGATGGTCGCAGGTCTGCTCCTCTCGGCGGCCGCTTTTTCGGCGTTGGGCGTGTTGGTCTCCGTGGCGGTCAACGAGGTTTTCGAGGCACAGACGTTGGCGAACGCTCTGCGGTTTCCGATGATGTTCCTGGGCGGAGTTTTCGTGCCCGTACGCGCGTTGCCACCGGCGTTGAAGATTGTAGCGCGGCTCCTGCCGCTAACCTACGCCGTCGAAGCGTTTCAGATCGCCTTGGAGGGAGGCTCACTACAGCGCGCAGGATTGGATCTGGCCGTTTTGGCGGCCTTCACGGGCGTCTTCTTCACGCTCGCCACGCGGATTCTGGTCCGGCGGACAGCGTGATAGATGGTGCCGCATCGAAGTAGCCGCGATGTCCAAGTTACGCACGCCGGCTCAGCTCGGTATCTGTTTGGTCTTCTGAGGTGCGACGCACTTTCACCGAGGTTTACGAGCCGGGGACTCCTAAACCATGCCCGGAGAACTTTGTAGCGCGGTTTGTTTCGATCTGTAAGTGCGTTGCACCTGGACGCTCACAAACCTAAACGGTTGCTCAGCCCGTTGTCATCTCACCATCCCTCGGCATTACGAAGATCATCCCCAGCGCGGCGGTTAGAGCCAGGGCCGCGCCGAAGTAAAAGGGCGCCGCCGGGCCGAACCCTTGCCATCCCGCCACGCCCTGCCATAGCACGCCGGCGATAAGCGACGCCGGTAAGTCCAGCACGCCGATGACGGCGTTGTAGGTCCCGTAGGCCGTGCCACGCAGTCGCTCGGGCACGATGTCGGCGACCATGGCCTTGGTGGTGCCGTAGGCCAGGCCGTAGTAGACGCCGTAGAGCGCGTAGAGCACCCAGATGTGCCAGCCCTGACCCGCCAAGGCGAAGCCGAGATAGATGGCGGCGTAGACGAGCCAGCCGCCGATGATGACCTTGCGCCGGTCGACGCGGTCGGAGAGGGAGCCTGCCGGTGTGGAGACCAGCGTGTAGACCAGGTTAAACGTGATCAGCATGCCCAGCACGCCCATAATGCTGATTCCGCGCTCCTTGGCTCGCAGGATCAAGAAAGCGTCGGCGGAGTTACCTAGATCGAAGAGGCCGACGATGATCATAAAGATAAGAAATGGATGCCCCAGGCCCTTGAACGAGATCTTGGGGCGCTCCTGCGTTTCGCGCACCGGCACGTCCCGGGCGCCGATGGCTAACGAGAGCATGGCTAAGAAGGCCGGCACCAGGCTGATCAGCACGATGGTCTGGAACGTGGAGCGGGTCAGGGTGCCGCCGCCCTGCTGTGTCAGCCAGACGGTAATGAGCGCGATAACCAGGCCCAGGACGGCGCCGCCGGTATCCGCCGCCCGGTGGAAGCCGAAGGCCAGCCCGCGCTGATCCTCCGAGATGGAGTCGGCCACCAGCGCGTCGCGCGGCGAGGTGCGGATGCCCTTGCCGACGCGGTCGGCCCAGCGCACGGCGCCGATGGTGAGCCAGGAGCCCGCGCCGTAGAAGAAGGGCTTGGAGAGTGCCGAGAGCGCGTAGCCGCTCACCGCCAGCCACTTACGCAGTCGCAGGCGGTCCGAGAGCCAGCCGGAGAAGATCTTGAGCAGGCTGGCGGTCGATTCAGCCACCCCCTCGATCAACCCGACGACGTTGGTCTGCACGCCCAGGACGCCGGTGAGGAAGAGCGGCAGGATATTGAGCACCATCTCGCTGGAGATATCCATGAAGAAACTGGTGAAACTGACGGCCCAGACGTTGCGCGGCAGGTTGCGGATGCCTTGCTTGGGTTGGGGATCGTTAATTGCGTTTTCGCTCATCTTTGGTCCTCCGTTTTACGTTAAGTAGTTTGCGTTCTTGACGTCTTTGCATGGGGGTTTGGGATTCTACTGCGATCAACTCTGCTTATTGTTCGATCTCGTCGAGCAATTCCCGCGCCTTCTCGCGTCCCTGCGCCAGCGCGTCGCGTCCGGCCTCGGTGATCTGATAGTACTTGCGCTGTTTGCCCTCGACCACGCGCTTCTCGCTGGTCAACAACCCTTCTTCCTCCAGCCCGTGTAGCATGGGGTAGAGCGTGCCGGGACTCAGCTCGTAGCCGTGGCGGTTCAGCTCGTCGATGAGCCAGAGCCCGTAGATCGGCTCGCAGTCCGCATGGTAGAGGACGTGCAGCTTTATAAAGCCCAGAAAAAGATCGCGATCCAGGTCCATCTGACCTCCTCGTTATCGAATACCGTTATCGTTATTCGATATTATACAGTGTGAAGATGGGGCTGTCAATAGCGAGAGGGTTTGGGCAAACGAAGCAGTTCCAGGGTGACTCAGACGCAATAGGCGGCTTCCAGTCATGTTTGCCATGCGCATCAACCCCAGATTCGTTTGCCTTGCTTTCGTCTATGCAGATTCTAGGGCGCGGAGAGCGTTTTCGCCAGCTGACTTGCTTCGAAATCCCGGTTTGAGACAGGATTTTATCATGCTCGCTACACTCCTAATTCTTGCTTGAAGTGGATTGCCAAATTCACGTTTGCAAAGTGTTTTTTGACCTCTAACGGGGATCTGGCGATCCCCTCGAAACGAGAATGATAAGGCCCTAGGTTTGAGAGTATGGGTTGGGGGAAGTCTCGTTTGCTTTCTTGGTCGATGTGTTATAAGCTTGTACGCGGTCAATCAGGGGAACGTGAGGAAACAACGTGTTACGCGAACTTCACATCTATAATTTTGCCATCATTGATGAGCTGCATCTGCACCTGGAATCCGGGTTCAATATCTTGACCGGAGAGACCGGAGCCGGGAAATCTATCCTCATTGATGCGGTGGATCTGTTGCTGGGCAGCCGGGCCGATCTGTCGGCCATTCGGGCCGGGGAGTCGCAGGCGCTGATCGAGGGCATGTTCGTGCTGAGTTCTGAGCAGCAAGCGGCCCGGGCCGAGCTGCTGGCGCGGGAGGGGCTGGAGGGCAAGCGTGCCGACACGCTCTGGCTGAGCCGGCAGTTGCGCGACGACGGGCGCTCGGTGGCGCGCGTCAATGGCAACGTCGTCTCGGTGACGCTGCTGGGTGAGGTGGCCGAGGGCTTGGTGGACATTCACGGGCAGAGCGAGCACCTGAGCTTGCTGCGCGTACGAGAACATCGCAATCTCCTGGATCGCTTCGCCAACTTGATGCCCCTGCGGCAGAAAGTGCGTGACGCGGTGAAGGCCCTGCAACGTGTGCGCAAGGAACTCCGCGCGCTGGAGGAAGGCGAGCGGGCGCGGATGCAGCGGTTGGATCTCTTGCGCTTCCAGGTCGATGAGATCGCCAAGGCCGATCCGCAGCCGGGAGAGATGGAGGCGTTGGAGGCCGAGCGCACGCGCCTGGTCAACGCAGAACAGCTGACACGCCTGGTCTCCAAACTCGTGATGGTTCTGGAAGAGGGGGTCGAGGAGACCGAGGTGCCCTCGGTGTTGGACCTGCTCGGCGAGGTGGAGCGCGATATGCACACGCTGGTCCGCATCGACGAGAGCCTCGTGCCCGAAGCGGAGACGCTGAAGAGTCTCGCGTACCAAATCGACGACCTGGTGCGGGGACTGCGCGCCTATCTGGATCAGATCGAGTTCAACCCCAAGCGCCAGCGCTACGTGGAAGATCGCCTGGTGATGCTGCGCCGTTTGCAGCGGAAGTACGGCAGTACCATCGAGACGGTGTTGGCCTACGCCGAGGAGGCCGCGCAGGAGATCAAGACGCTGGCGGAAAGCGACGAGCGCATCGAGCAGCTGGCCCGGGAGGAACAGGCGCTGCTGGGTAACGTGGCGGAGCTGGCGACGACGTTGTCGCAGCGCCGGCAGGACATCGCACGGGATCTGGTCGCTGGGGTTGAAGCGGAGTTAGAGGATCTGAAGATGCAGGAAGCGCGCTTCGGCGTCAGCTTCCGGTGGTCGGAGGACGCCGAGGGTCTGCCCGTGAACACGTTCTTGCCAACCGAGCGCCGGGTCACGTCCGACGCGGTGGTGACGGTGGACGACGCACCGGTCGAGCATCCTGCGTTCGATGCCACGGGCATGGATCGTGTCGAATTCCTTATCGCGCCCAACGTGGGTGAGGGCCTCAAACCGATGACTAAGATTGCCTCTGGCGGCGAGACGTCCCGGCTGATGTTAGCGCTCAAGACCGTTTTGTCTCGCGCTGACGAGACGCCGACGTTGATTTTCGACGAGATTGACCAGGGCATTGGCGGGCGGATCGGGGCCATTGTGGGCGCCAAACTTTGGCATCTTACGGTCAACGACGGTGTGGAACGCCAAGTGCTCTGTGTCACCCACTTGCCCCAGTTGGCGGGATTTGGCGACGCGCATTTCGGCGTGCGCAAGATCCTGGTCGATGGCCGGACGATCACGCGCGTCCAGCGCCTGGAAGACGCGGAGCGCCTCCAGGAGCTGGCGGAGATGTTGGGAACACCGGAAGAGGTCGGGCTGCGCGGATCACGGGAGATCTTGGCGGAAGCGGAGCAGCTGAAGGCGTAGAAAACGGCTTGAGTGGCAGGTGGCCCCCGATTGACACCGGATCGACGATAAGCGCGTGCAAGACCAGGCATCAAGCGTCGGCGTGGTGGTGAGTATTGAGGGACGCAGCTCTCGAGCTCGTATTTGCCCACAGGATAGAAGCGGGTTATAATGGTAGAAATTGGTTTTCATAGAGGCATTTTGTGATGGAATGCGGAGCCTATCCCGAATTTTCGGGGCATGCGGTACAGATGTGGTCGTGAGTGTCTGGTTACGAAGTATAATTCGATTTCGATATACTCTTTGAGGTATCCCTCTGACAGTTTTGCTGGATTTGAGATTTGAGTAAATTGGCCTCTGTTATGTTGCTCAAGTCCACTGGATTAGACAAGGACGGTCGGGAATGGCGCTAAAAGGTAAACTTCAGGATTTTGGTATTACCCAACTGCTCAACCTCGTCAACTTGGCTCGTAAAACGGGGACGCTTTACTTGCATCATCCTGAGGATGGCGAAGCACATCTCTGTTTTCGTGAGGGTAAGTTGGTTTACTCTGTGATGGAAGGCGAGAATGGCCATTTGCCGGTGCTGCTCCATCGAACGGGCAAGTTGACATCGGAACAGGCCCGGGTCGTGGAGCAAAACATGGGCGATAAGCCGGATCGTGATATCGCCATGATGTTGATCCAGGCTGGGCATATTCAGCAGCAGGATGTCGCCCAGAGTGTCCGTCAGCATATTCTTGACCAAGTGTACAAGGTCTTCTCGTGGACGAAGGGCACCTTCCGCTTTGAACCGGCCGATCTTCCGATCCAGGGCAAGCTGACGACCTCAATTGCGCTGGAGAACGTGATCATGGAGGGTAGCCGGCGCCTCAAAGAGTGGGAGCGTTTGAGAGAAGAGCTTCCCAATCTGGATGTGGCGCTTAAATTCGCCAAGCGTCCGACGACGCCGTTGCGGGACATTAACCTTACCGTGGAGGAGTGGCGGGTCATCTCCTTCGTCAATCCACGAAATACGTTGCGGCGCATCGCGCAGTCCAATAACATGGACGAGTTCCAGATCCGGAAAATTGCCTACAGTCTTTTGCAGGCGGGCCTGGTGGAGATTGTACGACCGCCGCGCCAGGCTGTGGTCGAGACCAGACGCAGTGCCCAGGGTGGAGGTGGGCGGCGCGACGAGGAAGCGCAACCGGTTTCGCAGCGCAAGCCGGCTGTCAAACGAGGTCTGATTCATCGCTTGATTGATCGTATTCGGGAGTTGTGATATATGCAGACACTCAAGATTGTTGTCACCGGCCCCTTTTCTTCTGGCAAGACAGAATTCATCCAAAGCATCAGCGAAATAGACGTTGTTTCCACGGATCGAAAGATCTCCCGAGAAGCGGAGCGTATCAAGAATGCCACGACGGTCGCCATGGATTTTGGTCGCATTACCGTAGATGAAGAGCTTATTCTCTACTTATTTGGAACACCTGGGCAGCGCCGCTTCGATTTTATGTGGGAAATTCTTTCTGAAGGCATGCTGGGTTTTGTGGTCATGGTGGATAGCAATCGCCCGGAGACCTTCCGCGAGGCTCAACGTATTTTGGATACCTTCCGGCACTACTCGCCGGTCCCCTACATCGTCGCGGCCAACAAACAGGATTTGGATGACGCATGGCCGGCTGATGATTTGCGGATCGTTTTGAAAGTTGAAGATGGTGTCAAAGTCGTGCCCTGTGTGGCCACGGAGCGCGAGACTGTCAAAGAGGTCCTATTGGAGCTGCTCTATTCGATCCTTGAGATCATGGATCAAGCTGAAGGTGCATGACACTCTCTGAGCGCGGCTCTACCCCGGAGGCAACGGCCCAGACAGTCTAATTTGTATACTGAGATTCATAGAGACCCGCAGCGAAGTCAACGTTTTCTCTGTGAAAGACTCTGTAGAGCCTCGCTGAGTCGTCATCTTGGGAGAGTGCAGAGACTCGAACTGAAGCGTTTTTTGACTTTTGTCTCCGTGTTCGCCAAAGCCCAATATGGAATTAGGTGATCAGGTGCACGGTTGGGCGGAATGTCTTGACTGTGCCCAAATCCAGAATTAACACGTTAGCACGCTGCTGCCCCCATCAATGCAAGTCATCACGAAGTCTCCAGGAAGACGTACTCAATAGTGTAAACTGGGGATATTTTTTTAAGAAGTGCGCGGGCAACACCGTATTTTCGCGCAACCGGCTGCTGTAGATGTGAAGAGGTAAACGCGGGTGACGTTAAATACGCATTTTGATTTCTTTTTTGGTTTTGGGCTTGCTGGCACACGTGATACCTGTTGGATCTGCTGTGTTTGCCTCTCTCCTGGCACACGCGGCGACGTAATTAAACTTTAACTAAATTGCAACGGCCTATCATCTTGTGGGAGAGAAGGGTATGCTATGATAAAGGTGATATGCAAGGCCAGGATATGATGCGCTTATGAGTTCAATCGTTACTGATCAGGGGATTGTTCACTATGAGACGGTCGGCCGCGGTCGACCGGTTATCTTACTCCATTGCTGGCTGGGCTCGTGGAGCTACTGGCTTTCCACCATGGAGTATCTGAGCGATACGTATAAAGCGTATGCTTTGGACTTCTGGGGATTCGGCGAATCGGCCAAGCAAGGGGCCTTCACGGTCGATGAGTACGTGAACATGGTGGATCAGTTTATGCAGCGCTTAGGCGTGCGCCAGGCTCCCCTTATGGGGCACTCGATGGGAGGGTCTGTCACGTTGAGTCTGGCGTTGAAGCATCCCCATCGGGTCTCCAAACTGGCCATTGTGGGGTCGCCCGTAGTGGGCGATGGCCTGTCACTGCCATTAAAATTGGCCGGCAACCGGCACATCGCCTGGATCCTTTATAGGTTCCCGCGCCTGTTTGCTCTGGGCGTCAAGCTCGCTTCTCCTCTCTTTGCACAAGATTGGCGTGCCTGGTACGAGATGTTTATCGAAGACCTATCCCGAACGACGATGGAGTCGTTCTTTGTCAGTATCCGTGATCTGCGGATGATTGATCTGCGGCCTTCCCTGCATGAATTGAAAATGCCTGCGATGGGTATTTTTGGACGGAAAGACAATATCGTTGATCCTCACCAGGGCGAAATTTTACGCCAGGGTGCTCCTAATCCCATCATCCATTATTTCGAGCAGTCGGCGCATTTTCCGATGCTTGACGAGACGGATCATTTCCATCGTACAGTGCGCGAGTTTTTAGATCATTTGTGAGTAAGGTATGCATACAGTGGGGGACGAGCGTCGGTCGGCAGAGCAAGCGGTGGTCTCGCGTCCCGATATGGCACCGGATCCTGAGTTCCCTAACAAGATGGTCCGTATCCTGCTTTTGGCGTTGGAGGACGTGCTGGGACAAAATGGGCTTAACGCGATTTTGAATCTGGCACGATTGCCACAGTATATTGACCGTTATCCTCCGGCAAATTTTGCTGGCGGTGTTTCTTTCGCACATATCTCGGATTTGCTGGCTGCTGTGGATGAGATGTACGGTCCGCGTGGCGGACACATGCTGGCACTGCGTGCGGGTCGCGCCTGTTTCAAGTACGGTATCCGGGATTTCGGGGGGCTGGTTGGCCTGGGCGATCTCGTTTTTCGCGTGTTGCCCTTAAACTTACGGGCCCGGTTGGCATTGGAAGTGGTGGTAGAGATTTTCAATCGTTATTCTGATCTTGAGATGCACTTATCTCAAAACGATGCTGTGTACTTCTTGGTCACAGAGCGGTGCGGAGTGTGCTGGGAGCGTAGGACGACATATCCCGCTTGTGCGCTGATGGAGGGGTTGTTGCAGGAGGGGCTCTACTGGATAAGTGGCGGGCGTCTTTTCGAAATCGAAGAGGTGACCTGTGTAGCGATGGGAGGGCCTGCCTGTACATTTCGGGTGGGTAGAATGCCGTGAACGATCGAGTGGTTTGAGATGAGCGATGCGTAAGGTCATTTTACGAGACAGACGACAGATACCCCCCTTTAACGAGCCCGCACGTGAGTTGAGCGTGTTGGCCAAGCCGCTGTGGTTGTGGCAGCGTGACGTCCTGGCACCCTACACCAGCGAGGAACGTGAGGTTGATTCCGTCACCGAACTCGATGACGAGCGTGTCGAAACGCTCGTTTATCGGGACAATCTCTTCTTTGATCAGCCCTTTATTGATGAGTTTATCAGCCGGGCTAAGGCCTCCGGCAAGGCCTGCCAGGTCGCTTTTGAGCTGAGCGATCCGGCGATTGTGGAGCATGCGCTCTATCTGCAGCGGGGGATCCGTCGGCAAGGCAATCATTATGTCGCTGATCTCTGGTATTATCCCTACGGCATCGAGCCGGTTGTGCGTTCTCTGGTCGTCAACACAGAGTCCCGCGAAGTCGGCTTCTATCACATTCCCACGCACATGTCCAACGTGTATGGGGATTTGGTCTATCAACTGCCGACGAAAGCGTTTCTCTCCATCGAACATTGGATTCATATCCTCTTCGCTAACGTCATGTTCGGGATCTTTGCTATGGGCTCCCGGTTTGAGCGACGTCTGGATGAGGACTTTTGGCTCAACCTAAAACTGTTCTGGCAGGGTATGTGGGAGCGTCGACAAGTACTGACGACGTCGAGTCTCGTGCAGGTGGGGAAAGACTGCGAGATTGATCCCACGGCCGTGATTCAGGGGCCTGCCATCATCGGCGATAACGTGACCATCGGAGCCGGGACCGTGGTCGGCAACTGTGTTATCGGTGACAACGTCAACATCTCTCAAGGGTGTCATCTGATGCTGAGCGTGGTAGGATCAGGCAGCTTCTTGCCATTCCGCGCTGCACTTTTTGAAACAGTGTTGATGGAAAACTGCATTGTGGCACAGAATACGTGTCTACAGATGTGCGTGGTGGGACGGCGTTCCTTTATCGGCGCCGGGAATACCTTTACCGATTTCAATTTGGTCTCTCAGAAGCCGCTGAAGTCTCACTTTGCCGGCGAATTGGAAGAAACCGGCTTGACGGTATTGGGCGGGGCTGTGGGACATCACGTGCGCATCGGCTCCGGTATGATTGTCTTTCCGGCGCGCATGATTGAGTCGGACGTGGTGTTAGTTGCTTCGCGGGATCGGCGCGTTATCTCGAATAATATCTATTATGAGGACAGCGATCATCTGAAATGGCCGGATGGTGAGCAGATGCATCCACAACTCTATCCACGCTCGGATGGTTATAACCTGTGAAGTTTGTACGTTTTTACTGGTTTTACGCCTAGATTTTCGGCGTTATAATAGTTGTAATTATATGGATGCCTTTGCTTTCATTATTCATCCGATTGATCCAAAGCGGGACGTTGCGAGAAAATATCCACTGCTGGGCAAGGTTTTACCTGAGGGCGCCATCCACTTCCTATCTCGGTTTTGGCCCCCAGTTCATATTTCGCACGTGACTGGGGCCTGTTCAGCTGCGACGGGGAAGGAAATTGAAGGGTGGCTGATTGCAGTGCCCTATACAGCACCACGCATGCTGTCCCTTCCGCCGCAGGAAGTCTATCGCAAGATCGTCGCGGCGGGACACTTAGCAGAAGCGCTGGGCGCTCAGATGTTGGGATTAGGTGCGTATACGTCGGTGGTCGGTGACGGTGGCATGACCGTCGCCCGTGAACTGGACATTGCGGTTACTACCGGCGACAGTTACACGGCAGCGGTTTCGGTCCACGCGACGCGCGAAGCAGCTCGGCAGATGGAGGTGGATCTCGCCGAGAGCATGGTTGCTATCGTGGGAGCTAGCGGCGCTATCGGCGGCGTGGTAGCACAGCAGTTGGCATCTAATACAGGGCAGATGATGTTGGTGGGGCGGCGAAGGGAGCGCCTGGACGTGATCGGTGAGCGGGTGCGGTTGCGGAGCGGTCGCACGGAGCCGATTTTGTCGACGAGTATCGAAGATATCCGTGAGGCCGATGTCGTCGTGACGGTGACCAGCGCCGGCGGGAATCTGATCCGCCCGGAGCATTTGAAATCCGGTGCGATTGTCTGTGACGTTTCCAGACCTCGCGATGTCTCGCGTCAAGTCGTATCGGCGCGGAAAGATGTGTTGGTCATCGATGGTGGTCTGGTGCGCGTGCCCGGGTCCGTCGATTTTGGGTTTAACTATGGACCTCCGCCGGATCTAACCTTTGGGTGCGTGGCGGAGGTGATGGTATTGACCTTTGAGGGACGCTTCGAAAATTACACGCTGGGTAAGGATATCGGTTTCGAAAAAGTGCAGGAGATGGAGCGGCTGGCGGCCAAACATGGATTTGAGCTGGCGGCCTTGCGGAGTTTTGAGCGCAAACTAGACGATGAAACGATCGCGCGGGTCAAGGCGAGTGTCTGATGATTTGGACTTATACTGACTCTTGGTGTTACGGCGGTTGGCAGGAGGTAGAGCATGAGTGAAGGCCGCATTCTGGTAGTGGAAGACGATTTCGACATCTCCAACATGCTGAAACTCTATTTTCAGTCATTGGGTTACGATGTCTACGTTGCACCGCGCGGTGAGACAGCGTTGGAACTGACGCGGCAGAAGATGCCTAACGTCATCGTCCTGGATATCATGCTGCCAGACATCGATGGCTATGAGGTTTGTCGACAGCTACGCACCAATCTTCGTACCAGTCACATCCCCATCCTCTTTCTGACGCAGAAAGACGAGCGCAGCGACAAAATTCGCGGCCTTGAGCTGGGCGCCGATGATTACATTACCAAGCCCTTCGACGTGGAGGAGCTGCGTCTGCGTGTACGCAACACGCTCAAACGCGCCGAGCTGGAAAGCCTTACCAGCCCCAGTACCGGCTTACCCAGCGGACGTCTTATCGAGCAACAACTGCGCGAATTGTTGCAGCATGAAGGTTGGGGCCTCCTCTATATTGGGATTGACAATATCGGGGCCTTCAACGAAGTCTACGGTTTCGTCGCCGGAGAAGAGGTCTTGCGTTTCACCGGCATGTTGCTGAATGATGTGCTGGATGAGCTGGGCACCATTGACGATTTTGTCGGGCACGTGGGAGGCGACGATTTCCTTATCGTGACCCAGAAAGAGCTGGTGGACGAATTTTGCCAAGAGATCCAACAACGCTTTGATGAAAAAGTAGGAACGCACTACGACTTCATGACTCGTTCGCAAGGATATCTGGTAACCAAAGATGATCAGGGGAACGAGGTGCAGGTGCCTTTGATGAGCTTGCGCATTGGCGTCCTGACCTCGGATGATGGACCGTTCACCGATATTCGAGAAATCACCGAAGTGGCAGCTGAGGTGCGTCGTCGCAGTCCGGCCGGGATGACATCTGGCGCATAAAACTGGGGTTTCCCCGGATGCCGCGAGTGATTGGGTCGCTATTGGATCTGTAATATGCTGATATGGGTTGAGAATACATGCCGGATTGGATTCGCGATTTGAGAAAAAACCTGCGCTTCGCCGCCATACTGACGGGTGCGGCTCTCTTGCTGGGCGTCTATACGGGTTGGACGCAGCCCCTGGGGCTGTATGCGATGCTAATCCCCGTGCTGCTGGCGGCGTTGGCTTGGGGCTGGGTCGGCTCTACTGTGAGTGCGATTTGCCTCACCCTGGCTATCATCCCCAGCAATCCTTCCCTGATCGAGGTATTAGGGGCGCTTCTGCTCTCGCTCCTCACCGGTTCTATCATTGGATACCTGGTGGATGAGCGCCACTTGCGCCGCAGGCTGTTGGCGGAGACCAGCAGTTTTGAGGACCGGTTGACCGTCGTGCTCAACATGCGTGCCGTCTGGGAAGTGACGCTGCGGGAGAGCATGCGGGTGCTGCAGGCCGACGATGGTGCCTGGATCTGGGATTCGCCCGAACCTGAGATCATGCGAGCAAGGGATATCTCTGGCGGCGTGGATAGTGTGCTGCGTGATAAAGACTGGCGAGACTTAACCGAGGCCAAACATGTGAAAGCTGGCTGGTTGTATCCGGTCCGGGAGTTGCAGGCGTTGGGCCTGCGCGACGCTATCCGGCTGCCTGTTCAGGTGGCAGGGTACAACGGCCATCTGCTTTTGCTGCGTGAGGACGCATTCTTCGCCTCGGTTGAGCGGGAGCACGCGGTGAGCATGGTACGTCTGGCCCGTCAGGTCGCCATGGGCCAGGTACGCTACGCGCGCGCCGATCTGGTGCTGGAACGCCAACTCCAAGAAATGAAGACTCTACAGCATCTCAATCAGCTGGTCAGTGAGAGCCTGGATCTCGACGAGACGCTGCATGCCGTACTGGAGGCATTGGCCGAGCTGATCACCTACGACGTGGCCGAAATCACGTACTGGGACCCAGACGAGGAAATACTCATCCGGGGCGCTCTGCTGGGTAGTGAAAAGGCCGAATCCTATATCCGACGGCTCTCCGGCTCCTATAGCCTGGACGAAGGATTATCTGGCTGGCTGGCGCGGCATCGTGAGCCGTTGCTAGTGGACGACATGCGGACCTTTGAAAAGGTTCGCCCGAAACTGGACGACGACGGGGTCATGTTGCGGAGCTATCTGGGTGTGCCTCTGACGACCCGAGATGAGCTGGTCGGCACGCTGGAAGTGGGGGCGATGGAGACGGGCGCTTATTCGCCCCACGACCTGGATCTGCTGCAGAGCCTTGGGGCGCAGGCCGCCATCACTATTGAGAAGGCGCGGCTTTATCAGACCTCGCAGCAACGGGTGAGAATCCTGGAGCGGCTGAGCGACGTGGCGCGGGCTGCAGGTCGGGCGGGGGATCTACCTACGCTTTTCACCGAGATCGTCACCCACATTGCGGAGATTCTCGATGCTGAGATCGCGGGTATCCTGCTCTACGATACGGAGCACCGTCAGTTGACGGCGCGGGCGCCGTTCCTGGGCATCCCCGCTGAATGGCTAGAAAACTACGTTATCGATCTGACGGATGAGCAAGCGGAGGCCACGCAGGTCTTTGAGCAGTCGTACTGGATGCTTGAGGACGCCCAGAGTAATTCCCAAGTGGAACAGTTGGGCCTGTTGCCCCTGGCACTGGCTGCGGGCATTCGCACGACGTTATGGGTCCCCTTGGAAGCCGGTGGCGAACGGGTGGGTTTCATTCAGGTCGCCAACCCGAGGACCGCTCCGCGTTTCACAGAGAACGACGTCGCTCGATTGATGATGCTCACCTCTCAGCTCTCCGGGATGGTGCGTATTTCCCAGCTCTTGGAGCACATGGAGCGTCGTGCGGATCAGATGAGCTCGTTGGCTTCAGTCGCTTCGGCCATCGGTAGCTCCCTGGATCTCGATAGGGTGCTGGAGAGCATGGCTCAGGCGGTCTCCCAGGTGCTGGACTGTCGCCGCACGGCTATCTTTGTGCTGGATCGGGCGCGGCGAGTGTTGCAACTGGCGGCAGCACAGGGCGTGTCTGACGAGTACATCAGGAATTCGCAGGCTGTGCCCATTGAACTGGGCGGACGCGCGCATGCGGTGGCGACGAAAGCGCCGGTTGTTGTGGACGACGTGCAGGACGCAGGCGAACTCGGCGCCGTGGCGCCGCTGGCCGGCTCCGAGGGATTCCGGGCTTACGCGGATATCCCACTGCTACGCGGTGAGCAGGTTGTCGGCTTGCTCTCGGTGCAGTTCGCGGAAACGCACCATTTCGACGCGGACGAGCTGGACCTGCTTAACATCCTCGCCGAGCAAGCGGCTGTAGCCGTCGAAAACGCCCGTCTCTACGAGGAGACGGATGAAGAGCTGCGGCGTCGTGTCGCGTCGCTGGAAGCGCTGCAACGCGTGACCCAAGAGATCACCAGTACCCTCAACCTGGATCGGATCCTGGAGCTGGTGCTCAACGAGGCTATGCGTTTCGCCGAGGCCGAAGCTGGATTGATCGTTCTTTGGCAGATGGACGCGTCACCTGATGTGCGATCTTTCATGGGCTACGACGAGGTTCAGCTTACGCAACTTCGCCAGATCGCCGAAGATCCGGCCTCATCCGCCATCTTCGAACGTTTCCTTCAAAATCCCGAGATCACGTATATTCCTGATCTTGAGGAGGTCTCCGCAAATCAAGGCGTCTTGGAAGAAGCCCGCTCACTGCTATTATCCCCGGTTTTCTATCAAGAGCAGCTGGCTGCCATTATCCTGTTGCAGAGTGAACAGCCTCATGCTTTCACAGAAGCCGGCACGGAATTCGTAGGAGGCTTAGCGGCTCAGACATCCATCGCCATCGGTAATGCGCGGCGCTACGAAGAGCAGATGAAGCGCGGTGAGGTGATGCACCGGCGCGCCGAGCAGATGCGGCTTTTCCTGGAGGTTAGCCGCACCCTGCGGTCGGATCGTCCGTTGGACAAAGTGTTGTTGGATATGGCCTACGCAACCCAAGAAGCGATCAACTACGACATCGTGATGATCAGCGTGCGCGAGGGCGACGTAGCGCGCCGGGTTGCGGGAGCCGGCATGCCGCTGAAGGAGTTGGAGCGGCTAAAGGAGGTGCCGCAGCCTTGGAATAAGATTGCCCGGTTGTTCAGAGAGAAATTTCGTTTGGGACAATCTTATTACGTGCCCACTGAGCAGCAGGACGTTTGGCGCGGTGATATTGATGTTGTCTACGAGGAAGAGATAGAAGTCGAACGGTCTAGGCCAGGCATGTGGCACCCTCACGATCTGTTGTTGGTGCCCCTGTACGATACGCGACAGGAAATTCTCGGCTATATGTCTGTGGACAAGCCACGAGACGGACGCGTACCGACGCGCGCGTCGGTGGAAGTGCTGGAGCTCTTCGCCGCGCAGATCGCGCTGGCGATTGAGAACAGTCGGTTGGTGGAGAGCCTCCGCTTGCAGATCAATACCCTCAGCCTCTTCAACGAATTGAGCCGCTCCATCACGGCGAAGTTGGATTTACCCATTGTATTGAACACGGTGGTGCAGGCCGTGACCAATCTGCTGGGCTACGATTATTCGACGGTCCTTTTGCAGGACCCGGCTACCGAACGGTTCGTGCCTCGGTCTTCGTCGGGTTATGCTCTGGATTTGCTGGGGGAACTGTCGTTTGGGCCGGGTGAAGGCATGGTGGCTAAGCTAGCTGCAACCGGCATGCCCATGGTCTTAGAGGATACCGAGACGGACCTCCATTTCATGCCAGACCCGCTGGATGTTGGCTCGTCCATTATGGCGCCGCTGCGGGCGGGTGGGCGTACCGTGGGCGTGGTGTCGGCCGACCGCAGAGAGAGCGGGGAGTTTTCTCCCACTGAGGTGGCTACGTTTACCGCGGTCGCCGACCAGGTCTCCGTGGCTGTTGAAAATGCCCGTCTCTTTGATGAGGTCAAGCGTTTCTCCGAAGAGTTGGAGCAGCGCGTTGAGGAACGCACTGAGGAGCTGGCCGAGGCCTTGGGTGATCTGCGCTCCGAGCAGGATCGTACCAGCATCCTCTATCGTATTGCTTCGGAGCTGGTCGCCAGCCTGGATATCGACCGAGTGCTCAGCAAGGCACTCTCCTTTATTCGTGATGCGGTTGAGGCTCAAAAGGGGACCATCCTTCTGTTGGATGCGGAGACTGGCTATCTCTATCGCCGCGCCTCTATTGGCACCGGGGAAGAGGTGCCGCCGGGCGGTATACGCGCCTCCTTGGACCGCGACAAAGGGTTGATTGGGTGGATTTTACAGAATGCCGAGGCCATCACAATCTCCGACGTCCAGACGGATGAACGTTGGCTCGTTCGGGAAGAGGGTCCGGTTGAGGATGAATTGACGCGCTCGGTGCTGGGGGTGCCCATTGTCAGCAGTGAGGGGCAACCCGTAGGGGCCATTTTCTTGCATGCCTACCAGGTCGGTGCTTTCACCGAGAATGATCTCCGACTGGTCGAAGCAGCTGCGGTGCAGCTGGGGAATGCGATGAACAACGCGCAACTCTACCGCATGCTTCGTAAGCAGGCGGAGCGTTTGGGGTCCATGTTGCGTACGCAGCAAGTCGAAGCGGCCAAGAGCCAGGCCATTCTTGAGGGTATCGCCGATGGCGTGATGGTCGCGGATGCCAACGGTCGCATCATTCTCTTTAATGCGGCTGCCGGTCGTATTCTTTCCGTGAGTCGTTCGCAGGCTTTGGGACGTCGCCTCGACGAGATGTTGGGTCTCTATGGGACGATGGCCCGTGAGTGGCTCTCTCAGGTTCGTGAGTGGCAGGAGCACCCGGAGTCCTACGAGACCGGGGAATTCCTGGCCGAGCGGTTGCAGTTCGAGCGCCGTATGGTCAGCGTTCACCTCTCGCCCGTGATCTCTGAAGGACACGAGTTCTTGGGAACTGTCTCGGTCTTCCGTGACGTGACGGCGGAGGTGGAGGCCGAGCGGGCCAAGACCGATTTTGTCTCCACCGTCTCACACGAGCTGCGCACACCCATGACGGCCGTGAAAGGCTACGTCGATCTATTGTTGATGGGCGCGACCGGGGATCTTTCTGACCAACAGCAACAATTCTTGGATGTCATCAAACTCAACACCGACCGTTTGACCTCGCTGGTGAATGACCTACTGGACATTTCACGCATCGAGACCGGGAAGATCGAACTTGCGCCGGAGTCGCTGGACATGGTCTCGGTCATTGAACAGGTGGTGTTGACCATTCGGCCTAAGGCCGAGGAGAAGGGGCTGCGCATGCACGCCGTTGTGCCGCAGGACTTACCCAGAGTTTTTGGTGATCCAGATCGTGTTGTGCAGATACTGACCAATCTGGTGGGCAATGCGTATAAATACACCCCCACCGGGGGCATCGTGTCGGTGCATGCTTACGTTCGAGATGAGATGGTGCACGTTGCTGTAGCCGACACGGGCATCGGCGTCTCAATTGAGGATCGAGACAAGATCTTTGACCGCTTCTTCCGTGTGGATGATCCGATGGTCCATGCGGAGTCAGGTACGGGACTGGGCCTTTCCATTACCACCTCACTGGTGCAGATGCATGGCGGCGAGATTATGGTGGAGAGCGAACCCGGCGAAGGCAGTATCTTCACGTTTACGCTGCCAATACTTGAGGGAGAGGACACGTCGCCACTGAGCAAACCGCCGGAAGGGTTCGCGCCGCACTTCCGGACGACCATCCTGGTCGTCGAGGACGACGTCGAGGTTGCCAACTTATTGCGCTTTACGTTGGAAAGTGAGGGACACCGGGTCGTCATTGCCAATTCTGGGGAGGAAGCTTTACGCACGGCCCGTAAGCATCGGCCCGATCTGATCTCTTTGGACATTCTGCTGCCCGATTTTAGCGGTTTTGAAGTGTTGGAGCTGCTCAGGCACGATTCACGAACAGCGGGGATCCCTGTGGTGATTGTCTCTGTGATGAGCGATAAGGATCGAGGCCGAGAGTTGGGCGCCATTGACTACTTGACGAAACCGTTAGATATGGATCGTCTTTTGAGTGTCGTGAATGATGTTGTGGTAGAGCAAGGCACGATCCTGATTGCTGACGATGATGAGGATACCTTGCTGATGTTGTGCGAAGCGCTACGCGACAACGGATTAGGCTTGCGCACCGTGCGACGGGGGGATCGGGCGCTGCAAATGACGCAGATGATACAGCCAGCTCTGGTGCTGTTGGATCTGAAGATGCCTGGTATGGATGGCTACCAGGTGCTAAGAGCTATGCGTGAAAACCCAGATACCGAAGATATTCCGGTGATCGTGATGACCGGGACTATGCAGCCGAATGAAGCGGTGCCTACAGAGATTGAAGAGGCCACCGGCGTCGTGCGTTTCTTGACTAAACCTTTTTCCATTGACGATTTGGCAAGTGAGATCTCGAGTTTAGTATCCGGCGAAGAGCGTGTCCGCTGAGGAGCATGTTTTGACGAATAATGGATGACTGCGGTGAAAAAACTAAAACCTCACGCAAAGGCGCCAAGAACGTAAAGGAAATTTATATGTCATTTAGTATTATTGATTGTCCTTGGATATCCTATTCATAATGCTTTTAAGAAACTTAAAAATCTTAGCGCCTGTCCGCCCTTTGGTCGGCGGCGTCTTTGCGTGAGGCACAACTTTTTTTCAGGTGAGTCAATGGATGGCTTTCCCAAAAACGGGGGTTTCAGGCGCGCGAGCCGAAGTCAGTGAATGTGTTCACTCGGAACGACGTTATTATCCACAAATTTTTAATATAGGTAAACTTGAACCGAAAAGGTTCGGTGTAGCCCGTTTTCTTGCATATTGAGCGAGAATCCATGCGATTAGGACTTTATGCATGGAAAGCGCGGGTAGGAGGTGTAGGTGGTGCAGCAATGACCAAAATACTGGTAGCTGAAGATGAGCGCGATATCCGCGATTTGATCGCTTTCACATTAAAATTCGCCGGGTTTGACGTGGTCTTGGCTGTCAACGGTGAGGAAGCGGTGGAAAAGGTCGTTCAGGAAGAACCGGCATTGATCTTAATGGACGTTCGTATGCCCAAGATGACGGGCTACGAAGCCTGCAGAGCCATTAAGGAGACGGAGGTTGGCAAGGAGGTCCCGGTGGTTTTTCTATCGGCCAAGGGCCAAGAGAGTGAAATCAGCGAGGGATTGGAAGCAGGGGGCATAGATTATATCCTTAAGCCTTTTGCTCCGGAGGAATTGATCACGCAGGTGAAGCAGTTTTTGGAAGGGGCTAAGGTCTAGAGGTTCTTTTGGATTTCGCCGGGTAAATACGCGCACAGCCCTACCGAATTGTCAACCTGAGCGTAGCGAAGGGTCTCGTTCCCCAACAACAAGATTCCTCACTATGTTCGGAATGACAGGCTACCCACCACCCGGCGAAGTCCTGAAGACCCGGTCCAAATCGATTCTTTGAGACGCTTTGCTTATCAAGGGTGTGTTACGGTTGGGTTGCGCTGGCAAATGTGGGAAGTTGTTTTAATAAACCCGTAGTATGTGATTGGTGAAGGACACTTTATGAGCGCAGTTATTCTGGAGAGCAGCCTCGTTCACTATGAGGCTATGGGGCGCGGGCGTCCCATGCTTTTCCTGCACGACTGGTTAGGCTCCTGGCGGTATTGGGTGCCGACCATGTTGGAGCTATCGAACGGCTACCGCACGTATGCGTTGGATTTCTGGGGCTTCGGTGATTCCGATAAGGTACGCTCCCATTACAGCGTTTCCGGTTACGTGCGTCAAGTTGATCTCTTCATGGAACAGATGGGTATCCCTAGTGTGCCCATTATTGGACATGGATTGGGTGGCGTGGTAGCCTTGCGCTTCGCTCAGCAGTTCCCGGAGCGCATCTCTCAGATTATGTTGGTCAATACACCGCTCTCCGGGGCGAGCCTTAGCCGTCCCTTGAGCACCTTTGGCGGCGGGAAAAACCCGGCATCCCGGATCCTTGGTCGCCGTCTGGGTGCCTACGAAGAGGTCAAACTGGAGGCCGATAAGACCGACGACAGTGCCATCGTGCACACCGTGCGCTCCTTTATCAATGAAGATCTGACCTTACTGTTGGAAGACCTGGAGACCCCCACCATGTTAGTCTATGGGGCTCAGGACACCTTGATCCAACTGCCGCCCTCCGATATATTGGAGGATTTAGAATACTTTAATGCTTATGTACTTCTGTTAGAGGATGCCCACCACTATCCTATGTTGGAGGAGACGCCGAAGTTCAACCGTCTGTTGTTGGACTTTTTGATTCACAAGAATGACTGGGATAAAATTGAGATTAAGGAGGCCTGGCGGCGCCGTATGCGCTAGCGAGCTATGGCAGATTCAAAGAAACGGAGAGGCGCCGGAGATCCCTGGGCAGTGGGCATCGCTGCCCGGGTTGTGGTTTTGGTCGGGTTTGTGGTTGGGCTGGCGGTCCCTTTTGGCGTGCTGCCCATTATCGCGGCCATTCCTTCTTCAGGCGCCACCGGTGATTCAACGCCGGGCTCTTCTGGATTGCAAATTATCCCACTCCCTTCTGCCACGCCAACGCTCCATCCCGTGATGGTTGACCCGACCCCGAGTGTGCCTTACGTGGGAATTATCGCCGGTCACGCCGGTTCCGACAGCGGTGCGCTCTGTCCTGACGGCCTGCAGGAGGTCGATATCAACATGCAGATCGCGCGGCGCACTGTGGAAATCCTGCAACTGCGTGGTTGGCGGGTGGATCTGTTGGAGGAGTTTGATGAGCGTCTTCGTGGCTACGAGGCCGATGCACTTGTGTCTATCCATGCGGATTCCTGCACCTATCCGGGGAAGTCGGGCTTCAAGGTGGCGCGAGCTGAGTCCAGCTATATTCCCGGCGCCGAGGACGAGCTGGTTCGCTGTCTCAGTCGCTACTATCAGGCCAGAACCGGTTTGCCCTTTGATGCGAACACCATCACTTATGATATGACCCGTTACCACGCCTATTATGAGATTCACGAGGATACGCCGGCGGCTATCATCGAAGTGGGTTTTATGCTAGACGACCGCGACTTGCTAACCGAACGTCCTGATGTTGTCGCGCAAGGCATCGTCGATGGCCTGATCTGCTTTGTGGAGGGCGAAGAGGCGCCTTAGTATGGGGCTTGTTTGGTGGTTGCGGTATTTTCGTGTTGCGTATTCCGTATTTCGTCTAGCTGTGCCTGGTGTCCTCCCGTAACTTCATTGCTTGCCAGGGGCCGCGTCCCGGGACGGCACTCCGCTGACTACGAACCCATGTTTATGCACCATGTCCCATCCGTTTAATCCGCTCAATCCGTTGATCTCACTTGTGCTTTCGCGGAAAGTGAGGTAAGATTCACCTTGGATTGTACAAATGCTTTATTGATACCCAGGGAGGGAGATACGATGTCATACCAGAAGATCATCATTGTAGGAAACCTCGGCGGCGATCCTGAGATGCGCTACACGCCCGACGGCACGCCGGTGACCAACTTCTCCGTGGCGACCAATCGTCGCTGGAACAATCCCGACGGCTCACGGGGTGAGGAGACCACCTGGTTCCGCGTCACGGCCTGGCGGCGTCAGGCGGAGGTGGCAGCCGAGTATCTGAGCAAAGGTCGGCAGGTGATGGTGGAAGGGCGGATGAATTCAGATAAAGCGACCGGGGGACCTCGTGTCTGGACGGGCCAAGATGGCGTAGCACGCGCCAGCTATGAGATTACTGCCCAACGCATTATCTTCCTTCAGGGTGGTGCCCGTATGGAGGAATCAGGCGGCCAGACGGGTGAATCCGCTCCGGAGTATGCGGAAGACGATGGCGATATCCCCTTCTAGGGCGAAGTGCGGGGGAAAAGCAGAGGAGCCTTATCGTTCCTCTGCTTTTTTGGTTCCCTGGACCCTATCGCAAGTTTACACAATGTCGAGTTTGCCTACACGCACCTGACTATCTGATTACCTGATCAACAGACCAACAGACCCTTTGGAGGTACGTATGAGTGAGAAGAAGCGAAAATCGGTCAATGTCGAAATGCCGTCTGATCTGGAGCCGGTCTATGCGAATTTTGCGCTGCTGGTGCATTCGCCGTCGGAGGTCATCATCGATCTGGCGCAGGCGCTGCCGAATCAGCCGAAAGTGCGTGTCAAATCTCGCGTGGTGATGACGCCCCTCAACGCCAAGCTGCTGCTCCGCGCATTGCAGGACAACCTCGCCAAATACGAAGCCGCCCACGGCGAAATTAAGATTCCAGGACAAGGCGATGATCTGGCGCGTGCTTTCTTTGGCGGCGTGAAGCCACCGGATACGGAGGACTGACCATGACCGGGGACTTGCATCGCTGGCTGGAAAATTTGGCGGAGGAAGCAGACAATGATTTTGAGACCCGTAACCGGGTGCGCGACAAGGCACTGCACCAGAGCCGGATGCTGATCCGGCGTTGTTCTCACGCGATTCGCGCCGGTCACCGGAATGATTGGGACGAAGCGGAAGCCCTACTGGCCCAGGCGAGCGGTGAGGCCCGGCAGCTGCAGGAGATGCTGGTACCTTATCCGGATCTCTATCACGCCGGATACACGCAGGACGCGCTCAAGGAGTGGGTGGAAGCGCGGCTGACGCTGGCCTTGTTGGGTGAGCGGTCGTTGCCCTCGCCGCAGGAGATGGACGTGCCGTACTCGACGTTGCTCAACGGCCTCTGTGAGGCTGCCAGCGAGCTCCGCCGGCGCTGTCTGGACGTGATGCGCCGGGGCACCATGGACGAAGCGGAACACCTCCTGGCGACCATGGACGCCGTCTACGAGGTGCTGATGTCCTTCGGCTATCCTAACGCTATCACTGGCGGCCTGCGCCGTCGCGTGGATCAGCTGCGTGGTGTGCTGGAGCGCACCCGTGGCGACCTGACCAACAGCTTGCAGATGCAGCAGCTAGCCGATGCCCTGGCGGATTTTGAGACGTCTGTGGAGATAAAGTAGCGCGCCCCTCTGATTGCGGCCGGCGTCTCTAGTTGCGACCGGCGTCCCGCCGTGTCACAATGGCGGGCGCGGCGGGGACACCGGCCCGAGCATGAGAAGGTGATGCGTTGTAGCCGGTGTCTCACCGCGCTACGGTAGTTAGGGGATGGGGCACTGCTGGCGCCCATTGCGTGGTGAGCGGACTCGAACGGGGCTCTCTGGTTGTGACCGGCGTCCCGCCGTGTCACAATGGGGGCGCGGCGGGGACGCCGGCCCGAACGTGAAGGGATGGACAGGCACGGCGAGACGCCGGCCTGAACGGACAAAATGAGGATTTATGACAGCCTACCAGCTACACGACGATGTCGGCTTATATTATCTCACCTTTAGCGTTGTCCACTGGCTGCCCGTTTTTGTCGCTGAAGACCCTTGTACCATCATCACCGAGAGCCTCAATCTCTGCCATCGCGAACGATCTCTCAGGATCAACGCCTTTGTCATTATGCCCACCCACCTGCATTTCATCGTCTTTGACGCCGAGTTTAAAGTCAGTCGTTTGCGTCGGACGATTGCAGCGTTTCGGTCGTGCACGGGACATCGATTAGCCGATTATGTCGACGAGCATTTGCCATCTCCTTATGCCCAAATTCTGCGGGCGACGCGGCGTGCAGACCGCGACCGGCAGTTCTGGCAACAAAGCCGACATGCGGAAGCGCTCTATACCTACGCTTTCTGGAAGCAGAAATCCGATTATCTGCACGACAATCCGCGTCGTAAGGGATTGGTACGCGATAGTACTCACTGGCGTTTTTCTTCGGCGGCGTATTGGCTGTGTGAACCACCCGGTGAATCGGATGTATTGCTGACGCCCATTGCGTGGTGAGCGGACTCGAACGGGGCTCTCTGGTTGTGACCGGCGTCCCGCCGTGTCACAGTGGGGCGG
>DAOTUH010000163.1:0-5112 GCA_034437255.1 Anaerolineae bacterium | reverse complement strand
CGGCGTCCGGGCATGGCTGGTCTCCTGTGGGTGGGCCAGGTGTGAACTTCATCCTGACCCGTGGGTCACTGATGGGTTAGAATGTAGCACAGGGTGGGGGAGTTGTCAAAAATGCGTTACAGGGTTCGTGCGTTACGCAACACAAGACTTGGGGCATTGTCTATTGTGAATCTTAGCTCTTACTTACTCAGTATTATTGATTGAGGTTCCGATGTGAAAGATTTTCCAGAGATTCGCCACATCATAATGCGTCGTTGATCAATCACCAACCAGAAGGTCAATATGGCCAAAAAGCCAGTTAGCAGTGAACAAATTAACAGTATTATCGTGAAGAACAAGGGTTGCATAAAAATGGCCATAATTATCAAAGGAATGTTGAGGGCTCCCAAAATAGCCGTGAGAATTACCAGTGGTCGGATCAGTCGCGAGCGACGGTGCATGATGACCCATTCAATAGGAGTGACTGAGAGATTAATACCATCTTCAGCTTGCCAGAACTGGTCCTTGACAATAGCTAAAAGCCATCTGAGTTGAAGTTTAGCAGGAGTTTTCGGGACATGAGGGCTTAAGATTGACCATTTGTACTCATCTACATCAGGTTTTGGTATGCTAGGATGCCACCAGCGCCAATCTTCCCATGTGCGTTGGATTTTGTATCTTTTCTCCCAGCCACGAACTGCCTGGATCTTTCCCGGGTCGATAGTATCTGTCTTGTGCTCTGCCAGTTCCCATACCAGCGTATGAATACGATACCTGTTGCCCCTAATTTCTTGGACAAGGCAGTATTCCTGGAAGGAATCCCAGGTTGCTTTGGCTTCCGTTTTGTTCGTTTGCCAAATGGCACGTCCGGCTTCTCCATCATACGAGGCGAAAAACGGGGCAGCGCCGAGTTGTGCCAGACGCACCTGTAGATCAGATGTGAGCTTTTCCCACACGGTCTCTAAAGTGATCCAGGCATTTGAAACCGCTGCACCATAGCCTAATTTCAGTTTTCTGCTTTTGATGTCTGAGAGGTCTTGTCGAGTATTCACCCAGCCTTGCTTTTTTGCCAATTTTGCTGCGATCTCTATGGCTATAGGATAGTAATCGACTAAATTGAGCACAGCATTGAGCGCGTGATCCTCGTCAGTGTCCGATATAGGAGTCAAGCCACTGGTTGTTTCAGCCAATTCGCGTGCTTCTGCATGAGTCAGCCCTGCAATATGTATTTGCCACTCAGGTTCAACTCCCAACGACTCTGCCAACCTTATTGTGCGTGTTGCCAAGACAACGATTAGACCAGGTATCTTTTTCAGCAATTTAAACGCTCTTGGATCTTCAATATTGTCGATCACTGCAAGGGCATTGTGGTTAGCTAAATGTTCTTTCAGTGTGTGGCGAAGCGTTTCGACGGGCGTATCCTCAGGGAATCTTCGTCGAAGTAGATGGTTTGTGATATTCTGAAGCAATGCAATGGATTTCTCCTGCGATGAGATGGGATAGCCGCTAAGGGGCACGACTCCGCCAGGGAAGTTAACTTCCCAACCCCTTTTCTGAAGGAATGTGCCCAATAACGTCGTCTTTCCAATGCCACCGAGGCCGATGAGCGCTATCCACTTGCCTTCTTGAGAGGCCTTCAGAGCTAGTTCGCGTAGTTGATTGAGTTCTGCGGTGCGTTCTACTTCACAATTTGGAGGAACGAAACCTTCATAAAAGTTTGGAATAATGTTGTCTGATGGTTCTAATGAGTCTTTGATAGCATCGTAAAAATACGCAATACCCGCGTCCAGCCATCGATAGAAGGTTGGTTTTGATGCGTACGCCCCTGGTTTTATGACTTCTATCCTATCGGGATCTTGTACCCAAGTTTTAAGCCATTGTTCGTCTTGCAAACGTTCTAAAGCGATTTCAAACGGTTCCTTATCGGCCTTGGGTAAACTGCGTTCAAGATAAGAGTCTTCAGTCAAGGGGGTAATATATAGCGCAATTGGAGTTAGAGCTCGTATCCAATCTATCGTTGCCGCATCAATCTGTTCGAGATGTCTTTTTAGTTCATGGTACCAAACTTCTGATAGGGTTCTCGCTATGATGCTTCCCGGATAATCAACTTCTATAACAGTGAAACTGTAGCTAACTTCATGGATATCAATGACGGATTGCAAATCCTTGGGTATAGGAGGTAATTCTTGTCGATCCAATTGTTGGAGAATCTCTTTTAGGCTATTGGGTGTCAATGAGACTGAAGATGAGACTGAAAATGCGACCAAGGATCTTCCTCCGTCAAAGGTAATACTATAAGATGGTTACCGGGTGTGCAACTGACATAACTGAGAGGTGAATATGCGTACAATATATAGATTTATTGCAAAGAATTCGATAGCTGCGTCGATATTTGTGTGGTGGTATTGGCGCCGCCAGCGACAACGTGAATCTGACAAATAAGGCTATTCGTTGTTAGATTCTCTCTGCTGCCGGCGGTATCTCCATTCGACGTACTCCATGACCTCCACCCGCTCCTCTGGTGTGAGGTGTTTCATCATGTCGTACACCTGCGCGAAGGTGAAATCTTCGTCTGGGGCAGGCAGCTCGGAGAGTAGTCCCGCGATGCGAAAAACCTTTTCCTCCGGCATGTCGAACGCCTGGGCGATGGCGCGACAGAGCGCGGAACCCGCTCCGCGCTCGCCACTGACGACGCGTGAAATTGCTGGACGACTTACGTTGGATCGCCGTGCCAGTTCACTCATTGACCACCCACGCTTCTCGATCTCTTTTTCTAGCCAATCCGAAAAATGCTTTGAGGACATTGCTCTTACCTCCGATTGCACAGATTTACCCAGACAGGTTAGCTATGTATCTTGACAATCACGTTGCCGTGTGGTAACATAATGAAGCCAGTAATTACTATCAGGGAGCCAGATTATGAACTGCGAATTGAATCACTCATCAATTGAAAAGTCCGAAAGACGTCCTCCGCGCTTGAATCGAGAGCAGAAACTTCGGCTCCAGGCGCTACTTGATATGGAATATACGCCCCGCCAATTGGCCGATGCTATCGGCTGCTGCCGCGACACGATTTATCGCGGATTTGTCCCTGCTGGCTGTCCTCATCGCCGCAATAAGCGCGGGCATATCTTCATCAACGGTGCTGAACTCTCTCAATGGTATGAAGATAATCAGCCGCCGAAGATCAAAATGGCACCCGATGAGGCGTGGTGCTTTGGATGTAATCGGCCTGTTAAGATGCAACCTCCGTTTGAGATCAAACCAAGTAATCGTTGCCTTGAACTTGTCTCATGTCAGTGTCCGCATTGTGGCACAACCGTGAATCGGGCTCGTAAAAGAAGGAGCAAAGATGATTAATCGTCAGAACTATGATCTTGTGATGAAATTTCTTGAATACAAAAAGGATTTTGATAATTCAAAACCTTCGACCATTAAACGGGATCGGTCGTGCCTGCTTCACCTACTTCGATGGGCGGGTGAGACTTCTTTCTCGGAAGCCCATACGATCCTGCCTACATTTGTTGCGTATCTTAATGACGAGGTGGATCTATCAAAGAGCACCATTAAGAAGATCTTGATAACCACGCGGGCTTGTATGCGTTGGTGTCGAGAGAATCACCCTAGCCGTTTCGGTTCTCAGGATATAGGATCTTGGATCAAAAGCCTCGCCCCCAAGCGGGTCAAGATAAAACGTAAACGTCCGATAATCAGACGGCCTTACAAGCGGGCTGAGATTGAGCAAATCGCCTCTTTACCTACCAGCAGACAAACACTTAAAGACTTCCGAGATCAGGCCGGTGTGTTGATGCTCTTTGCTTCGGGCATGCGCATCGGTGCACTGGTGAGCATGCCCATTCATTCTGTGGATCTGACGCGCGATCCTCCCGAAATACGACAATGGCCTGAATATGGGATACGGACCAAGTTTGACAAAGCTGCAACTACCTTTTTGATTCCCCTTCCTTCTCTGCTTTCAGTTATCCGAGAGTGGGACAGTTATGTGAGATCGCGTCTCCCCGAAACCGCTTTATGGTTTGCTCCGCTTACCCGGGATGGAACAGGATTAAGAGGAGACGAGGCGGCAAGCGGTGGTTATGATCAGCGTATGCGAGCCGGATTGAAACGGTTATGTAAAAGAGCAGACATCCCGTATCGTCGACCTCATGATCTGCGTCATGGACATGCGCGCTACGTGCGAACGAACTCTCGCCATCCCAGTACCCGTGAGGTAATTCAATACAATCTCATGCACGGCACCGAAGATGTCACCGACATTTATCTGGAAGCCACATATGAGACTGCGCGCCGCGTCTATGCTCAACTCGCTCCATCCTCTGATAATGCACGACAGAAGGAAGAAATCTTGCGTAATATACAACGCCAAGTCAAATTGCTGGAGGAAATGTAATAAAAAATGCCCAGTACATTGATTTTCACAATAATACCGGACATTTTTGATCGACTGTCGGGGCGCGCGGATTTGAACCGCGGACCTCTGCAACCCCATTGCAGCGCGCTAGCCAAGCTGCGCCACGCCCCGTTAACGTTTTGCATTATACACGATGCATGGGATTTGGCAAGCTTGCCATGCGCCTTGTCTCATAGCTGTTGAGGAATCGCCGACCTGTGCTAAGCTTTCCCCACATTGCGTTAGAGGGAGGTTTTGATGCGGGCTGCCATGTTGGATCACGAAGGCTTTCGACTCATCGAGTGTCCACAGCCGGCGTGCGGGCCGGGACAGCTGCTCGTGCGCACGTTGGCCTGTGGCGTCTGCGAGGGCGATGTCCATGCATATCGTACGCGAGCCGCGTTGGACAACACGCCGCTGCTCCTGGGTCATGAAGGAACCGGCGAGGTGGTCGCCGTGGGGGCGGATCTGGACGAAGAGGTGTGGATGGGCGCGAGGGTGACGGCGCTGGGCGGCGCCTACGCAGACTATTTCGTCACGACGCCCGATGCCGTGGTGCAACTCCCGCAGGACGCAGACCCGACGCTCGCCCTGGGCGAGCCCGTCGCCTGCTGCGTCCACGCCGGCTGGCGCTTCGGCGTGCAGCCCGGCGACCGGGTGGCTGTCGTCGGTTGTGGCTTCATGGGCCTGGTCTGTTTGCAGCTGGCCCGGCGACAGGGCGC
>DAOTUH010000162.1:0-38212 GCA_034437255.1 Anaerolineae bacterium | reverse complement strand
CACGCTTACGAGCCCGGTTCGACGTTCAAAATTGTGACCGTGGCAGCTGCTCTGGATTCAGGCCGGGCTGATTCGGATTGGACATATCACGACAAGGGTATTTTGGAATATGGCGGGATAGCGGTCAATAATTGGAGCGGGGTTGCGTATGGCCAGCAGGGTGTCGAGGACATTCTGGTCCATTCACTCAATGTGGGCGTGGCTCAACTGACGACCCAGGTTCTGGGCGACGAGCGATTCTACGATTATGTGCGAGCCTTCGGTTTTGGGCAACCTACGGGTGTTGATCTCACGGGCGAGGCGTCTGGTGTGGTACACTTGCCATCGGATTGGGATTGGCGCGACAGTTATCTGGTGACCAATGCCTATGGCCAGGGGATTGCGGTGACGCCCCTCCAGCTTGTGACGGCGGTGGGCGCGGTGGCCAATGATGGTATCATGATGCAGCCGTACATCGTGGCGGAACGCCATTATGCCGATGGGCGCGTGGTGCCGATTCCTCCGCGCGAGGTCGGTCGGCCTATCTCGGCGGAGACGGCGCACACACTATCGACGCTGCTGGAGCAGGCGGTGGAACAGGAGATTCCCCAGGCGCAAGTGTCCGGCTATCGCATCGCGGGGAAGACTGGGACGGCGCAGGTTCCGGTTCCCGGCGCCGGCGTTTATGATCCAGAGCACGTGATTACATCCTTTATCGGATTCGGTCCGTTGCCGGATCCGCAGTTGCTGATATTGGTGAAGTTGGATCGGCCGGCGGTGGAGCCTAACGAACGCTGGGGCTCGCATACGGCGGCGCCGGTCTTTCGAGAAGTCGCATCCCGGTTGTTTGTACTGTTAGGCATACCGCCTTCTTATCCGCTGGCACAACAACCTTAGCAGGGTTGAGCGTTGGGATGGAGATGATGAAGCAGTTGACATTAGCAGATTTAATCGAAGGATTGATGGGCGGGCGTCCAGGCGGGCTGGAGATGCCCGTCTGCCCGATTTTGGACTCGCGCAAGGCCGGGAACACGTCGGTGTTCTTCGCTTTTCAGGGAGAGAACGTGGACGGGCACGACTACGTGGCGGATGCGTTCGCGCGTGGCGCAGTGGCCGCTGTTATTGAGCACGCCGTGGACGTGGAGGCTCCGGTGATCGACGTGAGCAACGGCGCGCAGCCGGCGATGTTGGCGACGCCGCTCTTGATCCGCGTGGACAACGTGCTGAAGGCGCTGCAAGAGGCGGCGACCTTCTGGCGCCGAAAATTCGACGGCACGCGTGTCA
Organism: Anaerolineae bacterium; assembly: GCA_034437255.1. GTDB lineage: Bacteria > Chloroflexota > Anaerolineae > B4-G1 > SLSP01 > G713. The sequence goes on along the minus strand of DAOTUH010000162.1, from coordinate 36,949 downwards.
TCGGCGTGACGGGCAGCGTGGGTAAGACGACGACGAAAGAGGTGGTCACGCGGGTGTTGGAGCGCCGGTATCGCGTGTTGCGCAGTCGAAGTTCTTACAACAACGAGATCGGGTTGCCGCTGACGTTGCTACAGTTGACCGACGAGCACGACTACGTGGTGCTGGAGATGGGCATGTACGTGCGTGGTGACATCCGCGCGCTGGCCGAGATCGCGCGTCCGCACGTCGGGATCTTGACGAATGTCGAACCTGTGCACGCCGAACGTGCCGGTAGCATCGAGAACATCGCGCTGGGCAAGCAAGAGCTGGTCGAAGACCTGCCACCGGCCCCGGAGGGCGTTGCGATTCTCAACCACGACGACGCGCGGGTCCGGGCGATGGCGGAGGCCACCGACGCGCGGGTCTTCTTCTACGGCTTCTCGCCGGAGGCGGACCTCTGGGCCGACGACGTGGAGAGCCTGGGCCTGGATGGCATTCGCGTCCGGTTGCACTATCACAACGAACGTCTCTACCTGCGCGTGCCGCTGTTGGGCCGGCACAGCGTTCATACCGTGCTGCGGTCGGCCTCCGCCGGGCTCGTCGAGGGCTTGACCTGGCAGGAGATCGCCGAAGGGTTGAGAGCACCAGGGGCGCAACTGCGCCTCGTCTCCGTGCCCGGGCCGCACGATTCGCTGATTTTGGATGACACGTACAACTCCAGTCCGCCCTCGGCGCTGGCCGCGCTCAATCTACTGGAGGATCTGGAAGGGCGTAAAATTGCCGTGTTAGGTGATATGCTGGAGTTGGGCGCTTATGAGGAAGAAGGGCACCTCAAAGTGGGCTGTCGCGCGGCTGCCGTGGTCACGCACTTGATAGTGGTGGGAGAGTTAGCCGAGACGTTGGCGCGTGGCGCTCGACTTTGCAGATTTCCCAGGGAACGCATCCATGTCGCGAAGGACAACGACGACGCCGTCGCTATCATCAAAGGCCTGTTGCAGCCCGATGACGTGATCTTGGTTAAAGGATCACGCGCGTTACAGATGGAAGATATCGTTGGGCAGTTGCAGAGAGAGGCATAGCCGTGGGTTTTGCACTGGTTATTGCTAGCATTTCCTTCTTGATGGTAGTTTTTTGGGGAAGGCCATATCTCAGTCTATTACGACGTTGGAAAATTGGGAAGCGCATTCGCATTGATGGGCCGGATGAGCACTTTACCAAGATGGGTACGCCGACCATGGGCGGGGTGTTGATCACCATCCCGGTGTTGCTGATCACGTTGGCGCTCAATGTCTACAATCTTATGGGCCAGACGGTGATCGGCCGCTCAATCCTGGTGCCCCTGGGCGTGATGAGTGCCTACGGCCTGCTGGGTGCGCTAGATGACCTGGCTGGCGTGCGGGGTGTGCGGCGCGGCGAGGGCTTCACGGCGAAGTTCAAGATCCAGATCGAGCTGGTGTTCACCTTTATCGTCGCTCTGGTGATCTATTACGTGCTGGATATTCACAGCATCGCCATTCCCGGCGTCGCCGAGAAAATCGACATGGGCCTCTTCTACATCCCCATCGCCATGTTCATCATGATCGGATCGGCCAACGCCTCTAACTTGACCGACGGGCTCGATGGGCTGGCAGGTATTATCATGGCGAGTGCCTTTGCAGCTTACGGCGTTATCGCCCAGTTGCAGGAGCAAATTTACCTGGTGCGGTTCTGCTTTACCGTGGTGGGCGCGTCCTTTGCATTCTTGTGGTACAACGCGCATCCGGCCGAGCTTTTCATGGGAGATACGGGATCGCTGGCCTTAGGCGCGACTCTGGGCGCCGTCGCGTTGTTGTCGGGGCAGTGGCTGATTCTGCCTCTGGTGATGTTGGTGCCGGTGGCGGAGACGCTCTCGGTGATCATTCAGGTCTCCTATTTCAAGTACACGAAGCGGAAGTACGGAGAAGGACGGCGCATTTTCAAGATGACACCGCTACATCACCACTTCGAGCTGCTAGGATGGTCGGAAACGCAGGTGGTCCAACGGTTGTGGCTGGTAGCGCTGCTCACGTCCATGGTGGGCGTTGCGCTGGCGCTAGTGTGAAGACAAAAATCGGATTTTTCGGAAATCTTGCACTTTGTGTAGGAGTATCGCAGCCGAAATCTCTAGATATAGTGGACAAACACTAAAAATCCGATTTTTTAAGAAGGGTTTCGTGATTGACGATGCAAAACGTTGAGCAGGTCATTATCTTGGGATTGGCCCGGCAGGGGAAGGCTCTGGCGCGCTTCTTCGCCGAGCGGGGTGCCCAGGTGACCATCTCGGACATCCGGTCGGCTGTGGAATTGCAGATGCAGATGGAGAAGTTGGATCTGCCAGTGACTTATGTTCTCGGCGAGCATCCGATCAGCCTGCTGGATGAGTGCGATTTGCTCTGTTTGAGCGGCGGGGTGCCCACGGATCTGCCTATCGTGGAAGCGGCGCGGCGACGCGGCATCCCGCTGAGCAACGACGCACAGGAGTTCCTGCGACGGTGCCCCGCGCCGGTGGTGGGTATCACGGGCTCGGCGGGCAAAACGACCACGACGTCGCTGGTGGGGGAGATGGCCCGTGAGGCCGGGTACACGACGTGGGTCGGCGGCAACATCGGCAATCCGCTGATCAACGATCTGGACGAGATACACGAGGATGATCAGGTGGTGATGGAGCTTTCGAGCTTCCAGCTGGAGCTGATGGACGTCAGCCCGCACGTGGCGGGCGTGCTTAACATCACGCCTAATCACTTGGATCGTCACGGGACCATGGAGGCGTATATTGAAGCTAAGGCGAACATCGTCACGCACCAGAGCGCGGACGACGTGGTGGTGCTGGGCTATGACGAGCCCAACGCGCGAGCGCTGGCGCGACGGACGCCGGCGCTGGTGCGGTACTTCAGCGGCGAACAGAAGGTGGCGGCGGGGAGTTTCCTCGACGGCGCGGCGCTCATGCTTTGCCGTGCCGAGGTCTGCGAACCGGTCTGTGGGCGCGACGACGTACAACTGCGGGGTGCCCACAACGTGCTGAACGTGCTGGCTGCTATCGCCCTGGCCGACGCCATCGGCGTGCCCGTTGAGGCAATGCGGCGTGCGATTCAGGCTTTCACCGGAGTCGAACACCGGCTGGAGGAAGTCCGGCGCTGGCAAGACGTGCTCTGGGTCAACGATTCCATCGCCACCGCGCCTGAGCGGGTGCTGGCAGCCCTGGACGCTTTCGACGAGCCGGTGGTGCTGTTGGCCGGCGGACGCGACAAAGACCTGCCCTGGGAGGCGTTTGCGCGGTGCGTTGTGCAGCGGGTACGCGTCCTGGTGCTTTTCGGCGAGGCCATGGACCTGATCAGCGGGCACGTCCGCCGAATATGGGAAGGCGTGGGGCGACTGGGCGTGCTCCAGGAGATCGTGCGTGCGGAGACGCTGACCCGCGCCATCGAAGCGGCGGCCCACCGTGCGCGGCCCGGCGACGTCGTGTTGCTTTCGCCGGGCGGCACGAGTTTCGACGCCTTCCGCGATTTTGCGGAACGCGGTGAGCGGTTTCGGACCTTGGTAAACGCATTGGGAACGGGTGAGTCGGAGAAGGAGACGGATGAAACGTAGCAAGCGCACAACCTCGTTCGTGGACTCGTTGCTGCTGGTGACGATCCTGGCGTTGCTGCTCTTTGGCCTGTTGATGATGTACAGTGCGACATTCTACGTGCCGGAGGGCACAACATTTTGGCATAAACAGGTCTTGTGGGCCATTTTGGGCGTATTCATCATGATGATCATGGCGTACGTGCCCTACACGCTCTGGCAGCACGTTGCGATCCCGCTGATGTTGCTCAGTCTGGTGCTGCTAACGGTCGTGCTTATTTTTGGAAAACCGTTGCTGGGCGCGCAACGTTCCTTCCTGGTCTTCGGTCTCTCGGTGCAGCCGGGCGTGTTGGCGCGCCTGACGGCCGTGCTCTACATCGCGGCCTGGTTGGCCTCGAAGGGCGAACACCTGGGACGGGTGCGCTATGGCTTGATTCCCTTCGCCATTATCAGCGGCGGGGTGACCAGTCTCGTGGCACTGCAGCCGGATCTCAGCATTGCCCTGTTGTTGGCTGCGACGGCACTGTTGATGTTCTTTTATGCGGGAGGAGATCCGGTGCAAATTTTTATCTTTCTTATCATCGCCGGGGTCTCTTTTGCGGCGCTGGCGTGGCGGCTGCCGCACGCGCGCGAACGTCTGATCAATTACGTAGCTTCGTTGCGCGATATGGCGCAGATGTCGTATCATGGCTACCGCTCGGTCATGGCCATCGCCGAAGGCGGACTTTTTGGCCTGGGTGTGGGGAACGGTCGGCTGAAGGCCGGTTATTTGCCCTTCCCTCATACGGATACCATCTTCGCCGTCATTGGTGAGGAATTGGGGCTGTTAGGCACGCTGGCAGTGCTGGCCCTTTTTGGATTATTCACTTACCGTGGATATCGGGTGGCACTGGGGACGCCAGATCCCTTCGGATCGTTGCTGGCCTTTGGGGTGACCACCACGATCATCATGGAAGCTCTGTTGAATGTGTTGGTGATGATTGGATTGGTGCCTTTTACCGGGACGGCACTGCCGTTCTTCAGTTACGGTGGATCGCAGATGTTGGTGACGCTGGCCGGTGCGGGATGGTTGCTGTCTGTATCGCGTGGACGCCCCAAGGGAGATTGGGATGCGCTTCTGGATCGTGGGTGGCGGGACGGGTGGGCACGTCTATCCGGGTCTCGCCGTCGTGCAGGCGCTGCGAACCGTCGAGCCTGACGCCAAGATGACGTGGGTAGGCGGGGAGGGTGGCATGGAACGGGCTCTCGTTGAGCGCGCCGGCTTGCCCTTCATCGCCGTGCCGGCGGGCGGCGTGCACGGCGTGGGCCTGGGACGGATGGCGCGTAATACGTTGCGTCTCTCCCGAGGCCTCGGCGTTGCGCTACGCGCCCTCGCACAGGAAAAGCCCGACGCCTTGCTGACGACGGGGGGATACGTGAGCGTCCCCGTGGCGCTGGCGGCCCGGCTACGACGGGTGCCGGTGGCGGTCTTTCTACCGGACGTCGAACCCGCGCTCTCGGTGAAGTTCGTAGCGCGGCTTGCGAAGTGCATCGCCGTGACCGTGGAAGACTCGCGACAATTTCTGCCGGCATCCAAGGTCCAGGTGACGGGCTATCCGCTCCGAGACGAGATCACGCGCTGGGATCGCATCTCAGGTCGCCGCGCCCTAGAACTGCCGGCGTCGGCGCCGGTGGTGCTCGTCTTCGGTGGGAGTCGAGGAGCACGCTCCATCAATCGCGCCGTGTTGGCCCACCTCCCGGCGTTACTAGAAGAAACGGAAGTCATTCATATCAGCGGGCAGCTGGACTGGGACGAGGTCGCAGAAGCGCACACGGGGCTTTCGGAAGCACAGCGCGTGCACTATCACGCGTATCCTTATCTGCATGAGGAGATGGGCGCAGTGTTGGCTGCCGCCGACCTCGCCGTCTCGCGGGCGGGCGCCTCGATTTTGGGCGAGTTCCCGTATTTCGGGTTACCAGCCGTGCTGGTGCCCTACCCGTATGCCTGGCGATACCAAAAAGTGAACGCACAATGGCTTGCCGACCGAGGTGCGGCGACCGTGATTGAGGACGCGGCGCTGATGGATCAGCTCGTTCCCACGGTACATGCGCTCCTGGCCGATCCGGCTCGACGGCGGGCCATGGAAGCAGCGGCGAAGGAGCTGGCCCGTCCAGACGCAAGTTACAAGTTGGCAAAGCTGGTGTGCCGCTTGGGGGAGGGAGTCTAGATGGTACCGTTAGAGACCGTCTTTATCGGATTGGTGTTGCTTTTCGGCTTGGTCGGTGCCCTACGGGGCTGGGCAAAAGAGCTGCTAGTAACCTTCAGCGTCATTCTGGCGCGCTTTATTGAGTTCGTTTTGTGGGAATATGTGCCCGGCGTCAATGCTGCGTTCAAGACTATGGCTCAGAACGAATCCAGAAACTGGTTCTATATCCGGTTGGTCCTGTTCATCGTCATTGTGACGTTTGGCTACGCAACCACCGTCATTTCGGCCAAACTGGGCGGTAAAGCCCGCAAAGAAAAATTCCAGGATACGCTGTTGGGCTTTTTCCTGGGAATTATCAATGGCGGCCTGGTGGTGGGCATGTTCTGGGGATTCTTGCACCAGCTGGGATACAACATCTGGAATATCACAACGCCGGGAGAGAGCATCGCGTTGACCTTTTCGCAGAATCTGATCACCGATTGGTTGGCCGGCCCGCCTCTCTTCGTGGGCGTGGCCGTGGCCTTTGCGTTTGTTCTGATCGTCTTTGTGTGAGGTGAATGATGAAAGCGAAGCAGTTCGAGACAATTCAGATCAAGCGTGGAAGACTTGGTCCGCTGCAAGAAACCAATAAGGTTGAGATACGTCCATTGACGGTTCTGATCGGTGGTCAAGGTACGGGCAAATCATTGCTCAGCCAGGTCTTGTACTTCTTCCGCGATCTCCCCTATCTGGTGCGTTATTATGATGCCTTTGCTCAAGCAAGAGATCGAGACGTTTCCGAAAAAGGACTCGTCCGCTGGATACTGGATGAGTTGCGCAGTCGAGATCGTGCGCTAGCTGTCTTTGCAGATCCTTCAGCCTCCATATATTATCAAAGCGCTACACGAGATCAGAGAACTTTAAGTTTTAGGATGGAAAGCAGAAACCGGCAGGTTTTTGGACACAAAGCCCTGCTAGAGACTGTTGGCAATATCCGTGTTGGAGATCCGGTTTATCCACCGGGGCGCGCACTCTTTGTGCCTGCTGAGCGGATGCTCTATTCTCATGCCCGTGGTCCTTCCGTTTGGGACTTGTTGCCGGTTCCCAGCACGTTGCGACTTTTCGCAGATGCCATTGAAAGTGCTGGTGATATCTTCAGCCAGCGCTGGCAGAATGGTATGCCAGATACAGCGGAAGGCGCCTGGACTCATCAACATATATGGTCTGAATTGGGGGGTGAAGTTGTACGCGCTGGGGATCGCTGGAAGTGGAAATTCCCTGGTGAGTACGAAGAGAAATTAATTGATATCGACATGGCGTCTTCGGGACAGAAAGCTAACTGGCCTTTGGTGTTATTGGGAGAAGTTTTGTTTTCGTGGCTTCATGATGGACAGATTCAGTTACCCTTCTTCCTACACGTGGAGGAACCGGAGATCCATTTGCATCCCAATGCCCAAGTGGCGATGGTGAAGGTTTTAGCCTACCTGGTGAATCGAGGTTTTTACATCACGATCACCACTCACTCTCTAACGGTCATGTATGCTTTGAATAATCTGATATTGGCACGTGAGAAGTTAGCCGACACAGAAGGATTAGAACGGGTTCCTGAAGTCGAGGTGCGATTAGATCCAGAAAAAGTTGCAGCTTATCTGCTTCACGAAGGACGGTTGGAGAATATCAAACTTGACTCAGGAGAGATAGATGAATCACGTCTTGGAAACGTGCTGGGGGATTTGGAGGCAGAGTATAATCGGCTTGCCGCCTACGGCACACTGTGGGAGTGATATTGTATGTCTAGACGTGGAAACATCTCGAAAAGCCGTTGCCAGGGAGAGAGTCTACCTCAGCTCTCGGAGAGAATAGACTGTCCTGTAGAAGCTACTGCACTAATAGATTGTTGCAATCGGTTGACTATCGGCGATTCACGTTTGTTGTATGACGGAACCAAAAAGTTATCTGGTGGTAGGCCAACGCATTATTATTGGCTGACGTTGGAAGCAGATACCATGCCTTTACGTCTATGTGAATTCGATCGCTTTGCCGATAAGATTTCATCGATTGATGCCCGGTGGGTAGGACGTAAGCCAAATTATCTGGCGATGGGTTGGTCCCATGGGGATTGCTATGTGGTCTTCTTGGAATTGCGGGCTGCTTTGGTTAACCAAGGTCAGGCAGATGACAAATTTGAGCAGCTAGAGCAAGGAATGCAGATGCTCTGTAAACAGGAAGATGAGGAAGCGAATCAAATTCATGGAAGCTTATCTGAACTATTGGATGAAGTATGTGAAGGAATAACTAGTCATAATGTTGTAGGGATAGCGGTTCCGGTAAGTCATTCCAAATCCCGTGCAGAGCAAACTAGACAGATTCAGGTGGGTGAGAAGGAAATCATACTGGTTTCTATCTCTCATCGTCAGGACTGTAGTTGGACCTGGAGTGGTTTGTTGCGAGCGATTGGATTATGAAGGTGGGCATGTGAAAAATCTGACAGAATTGGCGGAAGTCCACATCGTCGGCATCGGCGGCGCGGGGATGTCGGCCATCGCCCGTGTGCTGAAGGGGCGCGGCGTGGACGTGCGAGGCTCCGATCAGAAAGCCGGGCGCCTGGTGACCGACTTGTGCGCTGAAGGCATCCCGGTCGTGATCGGGCACGCTGCCAACAACATCGCGGGCGCCGATCTGGTGCTGGCGTCGTCCGCCGTGCCCGAGGACAACGTGGAATTGACGGCGGCGCGAGCACAGGATATTCGCGTCATGCGACGCCCCGAATTCCTGCCGCTGCTGACGGCCGATCACGACGTTATCGCCGTCGCGGGCGCCCACGGCAAGACCACGGTTACCGGCATGATCGCGACCATCCTGCTGGCCGACGGGCGCGATCCCACGTACATCGTGGGCGGTGTGGTCGAGAATCTCGGCACGAACGCCCAGGCCGGTGCCGGACCGCTTTTCGTTATCGAGGCCGACGAGTACCGGAACACGTTCCTGGCGTTGGAACCGACCGTCGCGGTCGTCACCAACATTGAGTTCGATCACCCGGACTGCTTCCCCGGCCCGCGTTTCCTTCGCTTGGCCTTTGGGGATTTTGTGGATCAGATCGTCCCCGGCGGGCTGCTGGTGGCCTGCAACGACGATGAGATAGCGCACGCCGTGGCGGCCTCTTACCACGCCAACGGAGGCCGGCTGGCGCTCTACGGCCTGCGACCGGGCAAGGGATTGGCCTGGCGCGCTATCGACGTGCGGCCCAACGCGCGGGGCGGCGTTACCTTCACCGCGCTGCGCGCCGGCGTGCCCGTGGACGACGTGCGTCTGCAGATTCCAGGCGATCACAACGCGGAGAACGCGCTGGCGGCGCTGGCGGTCACCGTAAGCGAGTGCGGTGTGCCCTTTGAGACGGCCCGGCGCGCGCTGAAGCGCTTCAGTGGCACGGCCCGGCGCTTCGAGGTGCTGGGTGAGGCGCTGGGCATCACCGTCATCGACGACTACGCGCACCACCCTACGCAGATCCAAGTACTGCTGCGGGCAGCAGCACAGCGCTATCCCGGGCGGCGGCTGATCGCGGTCTGGCAGCCACACACCTTCAGCCGGATCAAGGCGCTCTGGGACGATTTCCTCTGCGCCTTCGAAGAGGCCGACTGCGTGCTCGTTCTGCCGATTTACGCGGCGCGCGAGGAAGACGACGGGAGCGTCGATCAGGGCCGGCTGGCTTTAGAGATTAGGCATCCCGCTGTGGAAGCGGCGGCCTCGCTGGATGACGCGGTAGCCCGCCTCCGGACGCAAGTCGCGCCGGGCGATGTCGTCTTGCTCATGGGCGCGGGCACCGAGTACGTGGTTGGCGAGCGTCTGCTGGACATTCTATAAGAGGAGAAACAACGATGACACGGCTCTCAAGGTTGTTCAAGCGTGCGGCGAAGGCCAAGGATCGGAAGCAAGCAAAGAAGCGTGCCTATCGCTCCGCGACCATGGCCTTCAAGATGGAATTGGTGGAGCGGGAAACGCGCACGACGAAGGATAAGAAGCACGAGGAACAATAGGAGGAAAACTCAACAAAAATCCGATTTCTAGGGGACATGCTCGTAAAGTCCACGATGATGAAGTCAACATTGCGCAGTACATCTTCAACCTGATGGAAAAAAATCGGATTTTTTGGGATAGCGATGATTAACTACGAAGCGCGGTTGGATCGGCTCGTGGACCGTCTGGGCGACATCGCCCAGCGGAACGGCGCCCTGGCGCGGTACTCGGCCGCCGGCGTCGGCGGGCCTGCCGACGTGCTGGTGGTTGCCCGCACACCTTTCGATTTGGAGCGGGCCGTGATCGAGAGCCGCGCACTCAAGGTCCCGTATAAAGTCTTCGGCGGGCTCTCGAACTGCCTGGTCTCAGATTGCGGGCTGCGCGGCGTGGTGATCCTGAATCGAGCGCGTGACTTCCGATTTGGTGATGATTATCGTATCTTGGCCGATGCCGGCGCGGTGATGGTCAAAGTGGCGCGCGCGGCCGTCGCCAGGGGTTGGGGCGGACTGACGTGGGCCGTGGGCTTGCCCGGTACCGTGGGCGGCGCGGTGATCAACAACGCGGGCGCTTTCGGCAGCGAGACGTCCCAGGCTTTGCTTTTCGCCAAGTTATTCGGCCCGGACGACAAGATACACAAGCTCTCGCCGGATTGGTTCAACTTCCGCTACCGGTGCAGCCGGCTTAAGGGCGCCGGCGAGGACTGGATTGTGTTGACGGTCACGTTTCAACTGCGACCCGGCGATCCGGTGCAGCTCCAGACCAAGGCGCAGGAATACACGAACCGGCGCCGGCAGACACAGCCGCTGGGACGGACGTTAGGCTCCACGTTCAAGAATCCAGCCGGGGATTACGCAGGTCGACTGATTGAGGCCGCCGGTTTGAAGGGGACGCGGGTGGGTGGCATCGTCGTCTCGCCGTATCACGCCAACTTCTTCGTCAACGAGGGCGGCGGAACAGCAGAGGATTACATGACGCTCATCCAAAAGGTTCAGGACGAAGTAGAACGCAAATTTGGCGTGCGGTTGGATCCTGAAATCGAGTTAATCTTGTGAGTATTTCGTATTGCGTATTTCGTATCCCGTACCGCCGCACGTGAGACCAATACGCACTACGCACTACGCAATCCTGAGGAGATATAGATGACAGAGAAGCTCAAAATCGCGGTACTGTTCGGCGGGCGATCCGGCGAGCACGAGGTCAGTCTGGTCTCGGCGCGCTCGGTGATGGGGGCGCTGAACCCAGAGCGGTTCGAGGTGATTCCCGTGGGCATCACGCGCGAGGGCGCCTGGATCATCGGCGCGGACCCCATGCAGGCGTTGGAGGACGAGTCCTTCGAGGAGACGCGCCCGGTCGCCATTCTGCCCGATCCGACCCGCAGTGGGCTCAACCAGCTTCAGCCGCGCCCGGAGGAACGGGGTGGGCGGCTCTCGCTGCTCTCTCGCGTCGACGTGGTCTTTCCGGTGTTGCACGGAACCTTTGGCGAAGACGGCACCGTCCAGGGACTGTTGGAACTGGCGGACGTGCCATACGTGGGGGCCGGGGTGTTGGCCTCGGCGGTCGCCATGGACAAGATCGTTTTCAAGCACGTCTGTGCTGACGTGGGCCTACCGCTGGTTCCATCTGTGCACTGCAGTCGGCGGCGATGGGAGCGTGAGCCGGATGCGGTCCTCAACGAGATTGAGGCGCAGCTAAGCTATCCTGTGTTTACAAAACCCGCCAATCTGGGCTCCAGCGTGGGCGTCAGCAAGTGTCACGACCGCGAGGGTCTGCGTCGCGGCCTGGACGCAGCGGCGCGGTACGACCGCCGGCTGTTGGTCGAGAAAGCGGTGCCGGCAGCTCGTGAGATCGAGGTGAGCGTGCTGGGCAACGAAGCGCCGTCGGCGTCGGTGCCCGGCGAGATCATCCCCAGCCGGGAGTTTTACAGCTACGAGGCCAAATATCTGGATACCGGTGATGAGGCCTCCGACCTGCTCATCCCGGCGCCTTTAGACGAGGAGATGACGGCGCACGTTCGTGCTATGGCCGTCAAGGCGTATCGGGCTATCGACTGCGCGGGCATGGCGCGCGTGGACTTCTTGCTTAGTGGCGAGACCGGCGAGCTCTACTTGAACGAGATCAACACCATTCCCGGCTTCACGTCGATCAGCATGTATCCGAAGCTCTGGGAAGCGTCGGGAGTTCCGTATAAGCGCCTGCTCAGCTGGCTGATCGATCTGGCCCTGGAACGACACGCGGAAAACGCCCAGTCGCAGCGGGTTTTCCGGGCGACGACGTAAGTAGATTGAGACGTAGGAGACGCGGAGGATAAGAACATGGCCAAGCGCAAGCGACAATACCATCGAACGGCAGCGCTTTTGGGAGCTCAGCCGCAGGTCGCGCGGCGTCAGCGTGTGCAGTGGCACGTCAACGTGCCTTGGCGGCTGGTAGCGCTTGTCGTGGTCATCGCGGGGTGTCTGTTGTGGCTCTGGCTTGATCCACGTTGGTACGTCGACGCGAGCCGTTTGAAGATCGGAGGCACGGCGTCCTTGGACACGGCACGTGACGTTGCGTTGGCCGCCGAGGTCCTGACCCTGCACCGGTTCTGGATTCGACCGCAGCAGGTGGTGAGCCAGGTCGTCCACACGGTGCCGGCCGTCACCGACGTCCGGGTGAACTGTCGGATCTATCCGGCGGATTGCTTGCTCACCGTCGAGGAACGGGACCCGGTGCTGCTTTGGGAAGCAGACGGGCAAGTGTGGGGCATTGACGCGGAGGGCGTGCTGTTTCCCGCGTCTGATCCAGCGACGGATCTGCCCATGCTGCGCGGTCCGCTGCCGGATTCAGAGCGTGTGCCCGGTGACGTGCTGGACGGTGTACGGGCGTTGCTCTCCCTGGGCGTTCCCATCAAAGAGCTGACTTATCACGCGGAACGCGGCCTGGTCTGGACAAGCCCGGAAGGCACGCGCGTAGCCTTTGGCGTCGGAGCGGATATGGAGCGACGCTGGCGCATCGGCCAGGCTATGCTGGCGGATCTCCAGGGGCGCGGCATCCGGCCCCGGACCATGGACGTACGCTTTCCGGAGGCCGTGACATACTCGCTTAAAGGGTCCTGGTAGAAGGGGGGGCTATGGAACGATCGGTTGTAGGGATTGATGTTGGCAGTGCCAAGATCCAGGTCTTGGTCGGAGAGATTGCCGAGAATGATGAGACCCGTATCGTCGGTGTGGGACAGGTGCCGTCGCGTGGTGTCCACAAGGGCGCCATCGTCAACGTGACCGAGGCCACGGCTGCCATCGCCGACGCGTTCGCGCAGGCCGAGCAGACCTCCGGCTATCATATCGAGCGGGCCTTTGTCGGTGTGAGCGGGGCGCATATCTCCTCGCGCAACAGCCAGGGCGTGGTGGGGGTCTCCCGACGCGAACAAGGGATCACGCCGGATGATGTGGATCGAGTATTAGAGGCGGCGGGCGCCATTGCGTTGCCCCAGAACCAGGAGCTGTTGCACATCATCCCGCGCGTCTATACTGTGGACGGTCAGGAGGGCGTGCGCGATCCTTTGGGCATGCACGGCTATCGCCTGGAGGTGGAGGCGCACGTGGTGATGGGGGCGACGACGGCACTTCAGAACCTGACCAAGTGCGTCACCGGCGCCGGCGTCGAGGTCAGCGAACTGGTGCTGACCAGCCTGGCGGCCGGTCACACCGTCCTCTCCGAGACCGAGAAAGATATGGGTGTGGTGCTGGTGGATATTGGAAAGGGTACGACGGACATCGCCATCTTCATCGAAGGCACCGTTTGGTACACCCGCTCCCTTACACTGGGCGGTGATTACATCACGAACGATATCGCCATCGGCCTGCGGCTGCCGCCGGAGGCCGCAGCGCGGATCGGCCGCCGGCACGGGCACGCGCTGGCTGCCCAGGTTGCGGAGGACGAGCAGTTCACCATCTCGCCCTACGGTGAGAACAGCCCCGTCGTCGTTCCGCGCTGGAAGCTGGCGGAGATCGTCCAGGCGCGCGTCGAGGAGATTTTGGAGAGCGTGCAGCAGGAGATCAAACGCTCCGGCTACGATGGCCTGCTACCGGCCGGCGTGGTGTTGTGTGGCGGCGTGGCTCAGCTGCCGGGGATGCAGCAATTGGCCCAGGACATCTACCGGCTGCCGGTGCAAATCGGGGCGCCCAAGGAGTTGACCGGGCTTGTGGACAAGGTGAACAATCCTGCGGCGGCGGTGGCGGTGGGCCTGACGCAGTGGGAGCCCATGTGGCTCGATCACGGCGGGTGGAAAGCACCTCGTAAGGCGTGGTGGACGCGGATCAGGGGTTGGTTGCGAACGTTATTGCCAGGATGACGACAAGGAGGATCACAATGGAACGCGGACTTATCGGACATGACAATATAAACCAAGGAGGTGCAGAGATGGGTGCAATGGGAGAGAATTTTGCACAGATTCGCGTGGTTGGCGTGGGAGGCGGTGGCAGCAACGCCGTCAACCGCATGATCGCCGAAGGATTGCAGGGCGTGGAGTTCATCGTCGTCAACACAGACGCGCAGGCACTTATGCTATCGCAGGCGTCACGCCGGCTGCGGTTGGGCGATGGCGTGACCCGTGGCTTGGGCGCCGGGGGGCATCCAGAGGAAGGGCAGAAGGCGGCCGAGGAGTCAGCCGACGAGATTCGTGAGCTGCTTCAGGGCGCCGACATGGTCTTCGTCACGGCGGGCATGGGCGGCGGGACCGGCACAGGCGCGGCACCCGTGATTGCCCGGATCGCCAAGGAGGAGGTCAAGGCCTTGACGATTGGCGTGGTGACGCGGCCCTTCGCCTTTGAGGGCTCCAAGCGGGATAAAGTTGCCATCCAGGGCATCGAGAACCTCAAAGATGTCGTCGATACACTGATCGTGATCCCCAATGACCGTTTGCTGGAGATCACGGAGAAGCGCATGAGCCTCACCGAGGCCTTCAGCGTGGCCGACGACGTGCTGCGCCAGGGCATCCAGGGCATCACTGAGGTCATCACGGTGCCGGGACTGATCAACCTGGACTTCGCCGACGTCAAGACCATCATGCAGGAGGGCGGAGCGGCGCTGATGGCCGTCGGGCGGGGCAGCGGCGAGAATGGCACCATCGAGGCCGCCCAACAGGCCATTTCCAGCCGTCTGCTCGATATCACTATCGACGGGGCACGAGGCATCCTCTTTAACATCACCGGCGGCCCAGATATGACGCTCTACGAGGTCAACGAAGCCGCCTCTGTGATCCGCGAGACGGCCCACGAGGACGTGAACCTGATCTTCGGCGCCGTCGTTGACGAGACGCTGGAGGAAGAGGTGCGTATTACTGTGATCGCCACGGGCTTCGATCAACAGGAAGCGACGGCGCCACCTCGACAAGTATCACCACGGCGTCGGGAGCATCGCGATATTTCTGTGCCCGGCACGTTGGATCAAGACAACATTGAGATCCCGGCATTTTTGCGTCGCAATCGATAACAGGTTTTGACTTTCGCTAAACTGTGTTAGATTACCTCTGAAAAGGATGAGGGTCTATCTTCTGCTGAGTCTGTTTCAGCAAAGCTACATAATTTGACACCCATGAAAAAGGTCAAAAACTCGGAGTTTTAATAGGTCACTTCCCACATCTAGTGATTCTGGATGCGAAAAACCTATATATAGTTTCAAGTTTCGGGAAACTCCGGATTTTACCAGCTATTTCAGGGCAGTCAGTGTCGGGACCATTGTAGTAGAGATACTCAGCGGTGTCTTGTTACGGCAATCGATCATCCGCCCGCTATGTGTTTTCAAGGATGATTGATTGCCGTTGTTGAGGGAGTATTATGAAAGAGATGTTTGATCGAATTTTAGAGTACGTAATTTACGGCATAGAGGCGCTAGGTGTAATTGTAATCGTAATGTCAGCGGTGCGCACAGTGGTCCGCTATGTGATTGATTTCTTTCGATATCCCAAGATAGATGTTTCCACGCTACGTCTTGCGCTTGGGCAGAGCATGGTCATGGCCCTGGAGTTCCTGGTTGCCGCCGATATCTTGAGGAGCGCGCTAGATGATACTTCTTGGAATGATATCATCTTGCTCGCTGCCTTGATTGGTCTAAGAACGCTCCTAAACTATCTACTAGAAAATGAGCTGGAGCATTTGAGTAGCGTCTGTGACCTGAAGGATGTTTCCTAGTCATTAACACAGCCATAAGCCTAACGTGCGCTCGAACTCGAGCGCACGTTTTTCTTTGTAGAGATGTTGCGGCACTAGGCCGGAGTTTCTCTGTCATCCTGTGGTATAATAAATGGGCATGAGGTTAGAGGAGCGTATATATGATCGAAGCGCACGGTATGACAAAGCGGTTTGGGGATCTGACTGCTGTGGATCACGTCAATTTTACAGTGGGTGAGGGTGAGGTGGTGGCGTTGTTGGGCCCCAACGGTGCCGGCAAGACCACGACGGTGCGGATGCTGGCCGCGATTCTCAAACCCACGGCAGGCAGCGCGCAAATCGCGGGCTACGATGTGCTTTTAGACGCGCGACAGGTGCGCCGGCACGTCGGCATGTTGACGGAAGCGCCGGGCCTGTACACTCGTATGACGGGCCGCGAATATTTAGATTTCTTCGGCGAACTGCGCGGTCTCCCGGCGTCAGAGCGCCAGCAGCGTGTTGACCGGCTAGCAGAACGTTTTCGCATGTTGCCCGCGCTGGATCGCCGCCTTGGTCAATACTCCAAAGGGATGGCCCAGAAGATCACGCTTATGCGCACGCTGTTGCATGATCCTTCTGTTTTGCTTCTGGACGAGCCGACCTCGGCCATGGATCCAGAGAGCGCGCGCCTGGTGCGGGATATGATTCTCCGACTCCGCGATGGACGACGCGCCATCATGATTTGCACGCACAACCTGCCCGAGGCAGAAGAGCTAGCCGACCGCATCTTGATCATTCGCCAGGGGCAAATCGTCGCCAACGGTTCCATTGCTGACTTGAAGGCGCAACTTCTCGGCGCCCCGTTGATGGAAGCGCGGTTTGTGAAGCCCTCCGCGGATGGCGTGGGTGGTCTGATCTCGGACCTGGCACCGGTAGTCGCTAAAGGGGAGTCGTGGGTTCGCTATCGCACCGAGGAACCGGAGCGAATCAATCCAGCCGTAGCGCGTGTCTTGACGGAGGCAGGTGTCGCGCTTGTGTCGCTGAGAGAGGTGCCGCGTAGTCTGGAGGCCGTATACTTATGTGTTGTTGGGGAGGCGAGATAGAATGCAGAAGTTGCGTGCAGTTTGGTCCTGGTTACAGCAGAGACTGCAGTCGGGGGTGCGGGAATTACGTCCGGCATTGGTGATTACACGACGCGAAGTACGTGATACGTTGCGCGATTGGAGAATCCTCGTACCCATTGGAATTTTGATTACTGTATTTCCGTTTCTCGCAAACTATGCGGCCAGTCGAGGCCTGGGGTTTGTCAACCAATATGGTGCAGAGCTGATTATGACGCGCCTCTTTCCCTTCTTGATGCTGGTTGTGGGCTTCTTCCCCAGCAGTTTTTCCTTGGTGATTGCGTTGGAAGCCTTCGTTGGGGAGAAGGAACGGCAGAGTCTGGAACCATTATTGGCGACGCCTTTGACAGATACACAGCTCTACCTGGGTAAGCTCCTGGCCTGCACGTTTACGCCTGTGACGGCCAGCTATATTGCCATTGGTTTCTATATGGTTTTGGTTGGGTTGACTGTAGGATGGTGGCCAACGCTTTCGCTTTTCGCGGTGACGATTGTGTTATCGACGGCTCAGGCCTTGGTGATGGTCAGCGCGGCCGTCGTGGTTTCCTCGCAAGCGACCAGCGCCCGGGCGGCCAACCTCGTCGCCAGCTTTATCATCATCCCGGTCGCTTTCTTATTACAGGGTGAGGCCAGTCTCCTGCTTTTTGGCAATTATACGGTGCTCTGGCTGATTGCCCTCTTTTTGGTCATCACAGATGTGCTCTTCGTCCGTATGGGAGTTCGCGTTTTCAATCGTGAGCAGCTTCTGGGGCGCACGCTGGATCAGCTGGATCTAAAGGGTGCCTGGCGAACGTTCTGGCAGGCGTTGTGGCCGGCAGAAGGTCTTGTGCATCTGTACACTCGCCAGTTGCCAAAACGCCTGCGCAGGCTGTGGCCCGAGCTGCTTTTCACCGTGTTGGTGGTCTTCGGCGGTGGGATCCTGGTTGGCCTGTGGGGGAGCGATACCTTCCCGCTGCCGGCTCAGGCCATAGATCTGCCCAATATGGTGGATATGGAGGATTTCGATTCAGCGGTGCAGGCGTCGGGCTTGTTGCCCGCGCTCTCCACCAGGGCGATTCTATGGAATAACGTGCGATCGTTGCTCTTAGCGGCGCTAGGGGCGTTGTTCACGTTGGGCACAGTGGCCGAACTGCTCTTAATGGTGCCCCTTGCCGTCGTTGCGTATGCCTTTTTCGAGATTCCGAAATTAGGCATAGATCCGGGGCGTTTTATACTGATTTCTATTATGCCTCACGGTGTATTGGAGCTGCCTGTGGCCGTGATCGCCACAGCTCAGGCTATGCGCATGGGCATTACGATTCTGAGGGACCCGGACGCCGGGGGCGGCGTCATGGGCATATTGCGCGAGCTAGGGCATTTCATCCAGCTCTTTGTCGCGCTAATTATTCCGCTTCTGGCCCTGGCGGCCTGGATCGAAGCGCACGTGACGCCGCGGCTGGTGATGTCTCTGCTTAACAGCCTGTAAGCGTCTCCCCACCTCATATCTACCAGGAGGCGAGGAGGAGGCGAGGACCCTCCTTTGTGGATGCAAGCTCAATCCTCTTCTGGCGGCTTGGCGGCCTCGCAACTCACGTGCAAGTAGGCGAGATCGCCCTTGGGTGGTAAGAGATCCTTGACTTCTACAACCTTACACCAGAAATCGCCCAGCTGAATTTTCTCCCCCAGTTGAGGCGCCCGTTGTTGGCTGATGATTGCACCGGGATGGTCTTCTTTGAGGATGACATAACTCACCTTGTAGTTCATGTCGACACCTCCGTGCTAGAGGTCCGAGGTAGATTGCGATGCCGGAGCTTGAAGGCGAGGTCGCGGGCCAGATTGTACATCAGCTGGTAGCCCACAGAGGGCGTGCGTCTGCAAAAGGCCAGAAGCGCTTCGCCAGGGATACATAGGAGATAGGCTTTATCAGACACACATCGGATGGTTGCAGAGCGGGGTCCCGCATCGAGAATGGCCATCTCACCAAATCCTTGACCGGTTCCAAGAACAACCAAAACCTTTTCGCTTGTCCCTTCTTTCTTTATGACCTCTACTTGACCCCGTAAGATAATGTAGAGCTCGCGTTCGCGTTTGCCGCTTTCTGTGATAATGTCATTTCGATGGTATTTACGCCGTTCGCCCAGGGCGATAAGGGTGGTGGCTTCTTCCTCGTTGAGCCCGTACAGGAGATCGGTGGTTGTCAAAACATCATCCGGTGTCTTCATACGTATCCTCCTCCGATATTCGAGTGAGGGGCTTTATCCATGACAATATAGTCTTATTATAGCGGAAATGACAATCTGGTGCAATGCGTTTGGGGTGAGGTGCGCCCCTATGCTGACTTCACACACTGGCGTACGTCATGGGTCACGAGCACGTCCTACCGCTGGCTCAACAGCCCCCCCAATCCTCAGTCAGCCAATACGTGCGCCAGCGACTGATGACCGGCTGCGGCACGCCGAACCACGCAGCCAGTTGCGTCTGGCGCACCAACGGCGTCCGCCCGCACCGTCACTTAGAGCGCGCCCCAGCCCAGCAGCAGCCCCAATCACCGCTCTTGCCCGGTCAGCACCAGCAACTCCTACAAGGCCATAGCTGAAAGAAATCCGCCCGACGACTTAGTATTTTGCGATCTCGAAGCGCTTAGGTAGTTCCAGGATTTAAAACCTCCCAAACCTGAGCCTCTTTCCTCAGAAAACAACTCGTTTTTGGGAGGTTTATTTTCTTGGAACGGCCTTACCTCGCGAAATCTTAGAGTCCCCTTCTAATACGCTCTCGATCGACTGAAGCGGATTAAGAAATTGGGCGAGTTTTGTTGTCTATCACCGGGGCTGGAACCGTTCTCTGTCATATACCAGAGTCTGTATGAGATTGATGATCTTTTCCGTAGCGTGGGGGCAAGCCAGGGCGCGAGCGCGATCCGCCAGCACCTGCCGCCGCGCCGGGGACTCGAGCAGTGCGTGGATACGTCGCGTCGCGTCGAGAGGACGGGGCGCCCAGAACCCGGCGCCGTGTTCCACGACGTAGCGCACGTTTCCCGTCTCCTGTCCAGGGATAGCGTTATACAGCACCATCGGACAGCCGGTGATGAAGGCTTCGGCCAACGTGTTGGGGCCGGCTTTGGTGACCAGCAGATCGGCGGCGCGCATCCATAGGGCCATGTTCTGGACGTACCCCTCGACGCGCAGGCATGGGCCGGTGTTCAGTGCGTCGAGTCGCCGGTGCAGGTGCCGGTTGCGCCCGGTGATGACCGCGAGGCACCGGGGCGTGTCGGTGGGCCGACGGGCGACGGCCCGCACCACGCGCAGCAGGGGGCCGACGCCGTCGCCGCCTCCGACGAAGAGTGCGACTTGGCTCGACGGCGGAAGTCCCAGGCGCACGCGGGCTGCTCGCTGTGGAAGATCTCGCAGTTCCGCGAAATGGGGTCGCGTCGGCACGCCCGCGACATGCACCCGCGCTGCGTCGACGGGCCAGCGGAGGGCGCGCTCCCGCGCTTCCGCCGTGGGCACGACGTGATAGGCGAAGTGGGGCGCGAAAGTCGCCGCGTGGACGTTCACCAGATCCTGGGAGACGCTCATCATGGGAGGAAGCTCGCCGAAGGTGCACTGGGCCAGGCTCAAAACATCGTTGGCCAGGGGATGGAACGAGACGATGGCGTCGGCCGGATGGGCGCTCAACAGCGTACACAGCCTCGATTTGACATAAGGCCAGACCGCGCGGGTCATGCAATTGACGACGGTGCGATGATCTGTCGCGCGGTAGAACAGGCCCCAGGGAACGCCGTGAAGTTTGATCATCAGAGGCCAGAGCGCCGGGAACTGGGGAAACGGCCAGGGTCCCGCTTTGAAGATATCGATCAGCGTGATATGAGGAGACTTGTCCCGGCGTTGCAGCGCATCCCGAACGGCACACGCAGCGGAACGATGTCCGCCGCCGGTATCGGAGAAGAAAAACAGCAGCCGCATGGTGCGTGAAGCGGCTAGATCTCGTCCGACGGACCGCGTTCCAAAAAGCGCTTGACGCTCGATTCGAAGCGTTGGCGCCGCAGCATCACGTAGCGACCGCAGGTCAGACACTCCGCGCCGATATCTGCGCCCACGCGCTCGACGCGCCACGTCGTTCCGCCACAGGGATGCGGCTTACGGAGCTCGACGATGTCTCCAATGCGCAGATCCAGGGGGCCTTTCATGATCTCTTTACGTCTCCTTGGAAGATACTCAACGGATTGAACGGATTAAGAGTGTGAGAATAGGTTCGCTTTTGTCAGGAACGTTGCAGAAGACAAAAGCCTTTCTAGCATCAATCAAATAGAGCTCGTAGTCCGGCACGAAACGTAGTGGAGTGCCGTTTTAACGCCACTTCGCTGCGCTTGTCCTTCGTTGTCGATCAACGCAACCACAACGCCGCCGTCAAGATAAGCACGCACGCCAGGAACATTCCCGCTGTCCCGGTCCATTCCCGGCTTTGGCGCTCGACGATCTCCATCTGGGGCGTAGCAAGGCCGTACACCGGTCTATAGCGCGGCACAAGGATCCAGCCTGAAGCCAGACCTGCCAGCGTACCACCCAGATGTCCCCAGAGGCTGACGCGCGGCAGCAGGCCTAACCCCAGATTGATAGCCGCCGTGGTCACCAGATTGCTGAGGTGCGCGCGAGCGCCGAGCATCGTCTCCTGGTAGCGCCAGAAATAGGCGACCAGGGCGCCTAGCAAGCCCAAGATGGCGCCGGAGGCGCCGACGGTCAGGGAATTAAGGGGATTCAGCAGTACCACGGCCACGTTGCCGCCCAGCAGCGCCAGTCCGTAGATCAGCACAAAGCGCCGGGGGCCCAAGAGCCGTTCGATCTGGCGCCCAAAGATGTAGAGTGCATACATATTGAAGCCGATGTGCATCACGTCTCCGTGGATAAAGCCCGCCGTGATTAGCCGCCATAGTTGCCCGCGCTCCAGTACCAACCCTGGTACCAACCCACCCAGATCATAGACGGTGGAGCCGAAGAGTAACGTTGGCACGAAAACCAGCACGTTGACGACGATCAGCGCGTACGTCAGACGCACCGGGTACATGGGCAGCCGCAGCCGCAGTCTGGGGGAGGAGGGCGCCTCCTCGGGTCCTACGTCGGGGGATTGAGTGCTCATCGGAACTCCTTAGAGCTTGACTAGACGCGGGTGGACGCGGCAATGCTCGCTGCGCACGATGGCCATGACCCGATCCACGGCTGCTTCCAGTTGATTGTGGCGGTTCAACACCAGATAGTCGAAGTTATCCAGATACGCTAGCTCCTCCTCGATCTCTTCGAGTCGCCGCTGGATCTCCGCTTCGGAGTCTGTGCCCCGTTTGCGCAGCCGCTGCTTCAGCTCGTCCTCGGAGCCGGCGCTCAAAAAGATGAGCACCGCGTCTTCCACAAGGCCTTTAACCGTCATCGCGCCCTGGACATCGAGGCGCATCATTACGTCTTCACCGCTATTCAACGCTTCCCGTATCTGCTTTTTGTGCACGCCCTTGTGCTGCCCGTAGACGAGGGCGTGTTCCAGCAGCTCGTCGTTGGCAATCATTTCCTCGAACCGCGCTTCGGAGACAAAATGATAATCGACGCCATCGATCTCACCGGCGCGGCGAGAGCGAGACGTGGTAGTCACGACGAAGTGAAAGGCATGGTCGCGAGTCTGCAGGGCCCGGACGACGCTGTCTTTGCCGACGCCAGAAGGGCCGGAAATTACGATCAGCAGTGGATAATCGCGCGGATGATAAGGATCACGGGTCAATTCGTCACCCATCTAGTTGCACCTCGGTCTGATTTGTGTATAATTCTTGCTGAAAGAGCGTCCGTGATGGTATCGTGCGACGCACTATCTTTCAAACGGTCATTACTATACCATAGTTATACGGGAGAGGAAAAGATGCCTATCTATGAATACCGTTGCCTCGACTGCCGGCGTCGCTTCTCCGTTTTCTGGCGGACGTATTCCGATGCCACGGAGAGCCCGCAGGCAGTCTGCTCACACTGTGGTTCCAAGAACGTAAAGCGGCTGGTCTCGCGGGTGTGCACCGTCCGCTCTGAGGAAAGCCGTATGGAGGATCTGGCCGATCCCAGCGCCTGGGGAGACCTAGACGAGGACGATCCCAAGAGCATGGGCCGGTTCATGCGGAAGATGATGAGCGAGATGGGCGACGAGGTGGGCGAGCTGGGGCCGGAGTTTGAGGAAGTCGTGGACCGCCTGGAATCGGGACAAGATCCCGAAGAGATCGAACGGGACATGCCGGAGTTGATGGACGACATGGGCGGCGGAATGCCCGGCGCCGGAGGCATGGGCGACGATCTGGATTTCTAGCGCGTAGATGGTCGGGATTTTGGAGTAGATTGTCTAATTCTCTTAGTCCCGTAAAGCGTGCTCAAGCAGAAGCCCCGAAGATCATGAGACCTTCGGGGCTAATTGCAACCGGGGCCTAGGCAAGACTCGGCATTTAAGACCTCGGAGGTTTCCAAATGCCATTTCTCAGGTTCAAGAATCGCCTCAGACGACAGATTTCGGTTGAGATAAAAAGCTGTAAAAACCTCCGAGGTCTCTAGTGTTTTGTCAAGCGTCAATTGACGAACGGTGCATGGCGTCTTACCAGCCGGTGGTAACCCGACTGCCCTGGCCCAATGGCCCAGTGGCCATGGGAAGTTGCTATCCGAGGCGCTAGCGCGCCGAGTGTTGACCTACGTCGACGCGAGATCCCGTCCACGCAGGTGGACGGTCGGTCAACGGCTCTGGTCGCGTACTTAAGTACTCGTTTTGGCTGTTTATCAAATCAGGTCTGATAGAACACGAGTCTCATAACCTTTAGCTACACCGTTTGCAACCTTTTACAGACGGTGACGTAGTGCATCATGTTGTTCATGAGCCGAGCGTCAGCGACAACAGCAATCAGCAGGAGACCTAAAATGTATCATCCTAAGCGTGATCAGAGCAATATCCTCATTGTTGATGATAAGCCCGCCAATTTAAGACTGCTCTCCAGCATGCTGACCAAGGAAGGACACAAGGTGCGCTCGGTGATCAATGGAGAGATGGCGCTGACGGCTGCCTGCGCTGATCCACCCGATTTGATTCTGCTGGATATCAGCATGCCGGGCATGAATGGCTACGAAGTCTGCGAGGCGCTGAAAGCCGACGAGCGAACCGAGGATATTCCCGTGCTCTTCGTCAGCGCGCTGGACGTGACCCAGGGCAAGGTCAAGGCCTTTACCGCTGGCGGCGTGGACTATATCACGAAACCCTTTCAGGTCGAGGAGGTGCTGGCGCGCGTGCGAACGCACCTGGCGCTGCGCAACCTGCAGCGTGACCTGGAACGCGAGATCGCAGCGCGGGATAGACTTATTGCGGAGCTCGATGCCTTCGCCCATACGGTGGCCCACGATTTGAAGAATCCTCTTGCGGTGCAGGTCTCTTACGCGTCGATGTTGGAGGTGCGTTACGACGCCCTCTCCGACGAAGAGATGCTCAACTATCTGGGCCGACTCTCAGTCGGCGCCCGCAAGATGGCCAACATCGTCGATGAGCTGTTGCTGCTCGCCGGCGTGCGACAGATGGACGAGGTGACGCTGAAACCGCTGGATATGGGCCGCGTGGTGGGAGAGGCCCTGCGTCGCTTGGAAGACATGATCGACGAGTACGATGGTGACGTCGTCGTGACGGTCAAGACGTGGCCCCCGGCGCTGGGTTATGCCCCGTGGATCGAGGAGATTTGGGTGAATTACCTGAGCAACGCGCTCAAATACGGCGGTGAGCCTCCGCGCGTGGAGCTGGGCGCGACGCCGCAGAACGATGGTCCGGTCAAGTTCTGGGTGCGGGATAACGGAGACGGTCTGGATGCCGAGGCCCAAGCGCAGCTCTTCGTTCCCTTCGAGCGGCTGGGACAAGTGCGCACCGAGGGCCACGGATTGGGACTTTCTATCGTGCAGCGGATCGCGGAAAAACTGGGCGGGCGCGTGGGTGTAAATAGTGGTGTTGGTGAGGGGAGCACCTTTTATTTTACGCTTCCTTCTGAGTGAAAGATCTCTCAGAGTTAAGCAGCTAACATAGGACCGAATCACGCGGAGATACGCATGGATTGGCAATCGATTTTTTATCTGCTGCCGGTGATCATCTTTTTTGTGCTGCCACTGCTGGTGGGCATTGCGGTGGCCCTGTGGATGGCACGCTATGCCTGGCGGCGGCGCTCGGTGCCCGGTGTAGAATACTTTGCCAGCTATATGGTGATGGCCGTCGTCTGGTCGCTGGGCACGGTCATGACGGTGTTCACTCGGAGAGACGTGGCCCAGCACATCTGGTACCCATTCTCTGAGCTGGGCGTCACGCTGATGCCCTTGAACTGGCTGGTTTTCACCATCATCTACACCGGACGCGAACACTGGCTTAAAAAACGCACCTGGATCGCATTGCTGACGTTACCCCTGTTACGCATCGCCAAGCTTCTGCTGGTGGACGCTCTTGGTGTGGTTCCTCCACTTCCACTTATTGAAGCCATCGACTGGTTTACTATGATGTATGGCTTCCTCCTGCTGATCATCGGGGCGCTCCTGATGGGCCTATCCATGCTCCGAGCCTCCATGTACCGGCGACAGTTTCTCTACATTCTGGCGGGTTCTCTGCTGCCGTGGATCTTCGCCTTCTTGGAAATCATAGGACTCTCCTTTCCCGACTTCAGTTTGTTGCCTATGGCTTTTGCGGTTGGAAGTGTCCTGGGCGCACGCGGGATCGCGCAGTACAAGGTATTTGACATCATGCCTGTGGCGGTTGATACTGTGATCGAGAGCATCAATGACGGGGTGCTGGTCCTGGATCGCGAGCATCACATCGTGCACCTGAATCCGGCAGCCCACGCGATGCTCAACGTGAACTCAAAAGTCGTCAAGGGACAGAGTGTCGCCGAGATACTATCAGTAACTCCTAATTTGTTTGACAATGTCTGTGCTCATGGCTCTGTACTCGAGATAACCGAGGATAATGAGGCGCTGCGCTATTACGAGTTGCGCTGTTCACCTTTGTACGATCAGCACGAGAACCTGGCCGGACACCTGCTGTTGTTGCACGACGTTACCACGCGCAAGCAGTCAGAGAAAGCGCTGCGACAGGCCAAGGAGGCGGCGGAGGCAGCCAACCGCGCCAAGAGCGTCTTCCTGGCCAACATGAGCCACGAGCTGCGTACGCCCCTCAACGCCATCCTTGGCTTCTCCGATTTGATGCGTCGCGATCCCAACGTCACCACCACGCAGCAAGATCATCTGGAGACCATCCACCGCAGCGGTGAGCATCTTCTGACGCTCATCAACGACGTGCTGCAGATGTCCAAGATTGAGGCCGGGCAGACCACAGTGTACCTGGAGGACTTCGATCTGATCCGCCTCTTGGAAGCGACGGAAGACATATTCCGCCTACGGGCCGCCAGGCGTGATCTCCAGCTGATGTTTGAGCGGGCGAACGACGTGCCGCGCTACGTCCGCGCCGACGAGAGCAAGCTCCGACAGGTGCTACTGAACCTGATCAGCAACGCTATCAAGTTCACCGAGGAGGGCGGCGTGACCGTGCGCGTCGGCTACAGAGAAAGTGACGACGACACCAAACGCTTGCTGTTTGAGGTAGAGGATACCGGTGTCGGCATCCCGGAGGACGAGTTGGAGGCGCTCTTCGATCCTTTTGTGCAGACGGCTAGCGGACACCAGAGTGAGGAGGGCACTGGGTTAGGTCTTGCGATCAGCCAGCAGTTTGTCCAACTCATGGACGGTGATATTGAGGTCTTGAGCGAGGTCGATAAGGGCAGTCTCTTTAAGTTTGATGTGGTTATCGAGCTGGCAAGTGCGGCCGACGTCGAGGCGGAGGTCCCGTCGCGCCGGGTCATCGGGCTCGTTCCGGATCAACCGACGTACCGCCTGCTGGTGACCGAGGATCGCGATACCAATCGCGAGCTCTTGATGAAGCTGCTCATCCCACTGGGCTTCGACGTGCGCGGCGCGACCAACGGCCAGGAGGCCATTGAGGTCTGGAGGGAATGGCATCCTCACCTTATCTGGATGGATATGCGCATGCCCGTGATGGACGGCTACGAGGCCACGCGCCGCATCAAATCGACGACCAAGGGGCAGGCAACGGTCATCGTCGCGCTGACCGCCAGCGCCTTCGAGGAAGATCGCGCCGTGATTCTCTCGGCCGGCTGTGACGATTTTGTGCGCAAGCCTTTCCGCGAGGCAGAGATCTTCGAGGTGCTGGCGAAGCACCTGGGCGTCCAGTTCCTGTACGAAGAGACTGCTGAGGCAGCCGCGCCGGTTGAAGCGCCTGACCTGGAGCAGCAATTGGCGCCGCTCGCGGCGCTGCCGTCGTCGCAGGTGGAAGCGCTGCACCAAGCTGCGATGCAGGCGGACGCGGACCGGCTGCTGGCGCTCACCGACGATCTGCACGCGGCGTATCCCGCCCTCGCCGAGACGTTACGTTCGCTGGTGCACAATTTCCGCTTCGACGTGATCATGACCGCGACGCAGCTGCCCTCTGCTTGAGGATGGCGTCACGCGGCGAGGAGCGATTCCCCGGTCAGGCGACTGTCACGTCGCAGGAGGTCCCATGACACTCCCGACGTTCAAATATCATCCCGAGCCCATTGCGACAGGCAGCGTCGTCGCGTCCGATAAAGCATGCTGCTGTTGCGGAGAGAGACGTGGATATATCTACGTCGGGCCGGTGTACGCCATTGAGGATTATCACGACTGCATCTGTTCCTGGTGCATCGCCGATGGGTCAGCCCACGAGACGTTGGACGTGACCTTCACCGACGAAGTGGGGATCGGTGGCGGCGGCCGGTGGGACGAGGTGCCTGAGGCCGTCATCGAAGAGGTCGCCTACCGCACGCCGGGCTTTTGTGGCTGGCAACAGGAGCAGTGGTGGACACATTGTGGCGACGCCGGACAGTTTCTGGGCGCGGCCGGTCGTGAAGAGCTCGAGAGGTTGGGGTCTGAGGCCATCGCGGCCATTCGAGCGTCAACCGGTCTCGAGGACGGGCCTGAGTGGGCGCGGTTCTTCGCCACGCTGGATAAGGACGGGTCGCCGACGGCGTACGTGTTCCGGTGTGTTAGGTGTGGGAGTTTGGGCGGGTATCAGGATTGTGCTTGAGGGGATAGACGGCGACGCGCTGTCAGATCGGGTTGCATGCTGAGAACGCGACTCCGTAGGCTTCGTCGCTCACTACAAGCCTCATTCGCTCGTAGCCGTTTCACTTCACCGGGTCCCGCGCCTTCAGGAATCGACGCAAGTCGTCTTGACTGTCCAGTATCCCCAGATCGATGTTGTGTTCCGTCAGCCAGGCTCGCATCCGTGCGTCCAACCGGCGAGTTTGTTGTGCCAGTCCCTCCAAATCGCCCTTGACGGCGGGCTTCAGTAGGTCTGGGAGCCCGGCTTTTTCGTACCCACCGATGTATTCCCCCAACAAGTTGAAGGGCCGAGGGTAGAATCCTCGGTCTACCTTGTTCATAAACTGGGCAATCTCCTCTTGCATCTGGAACGCGGCGAAGCGAGCCTTCATCTCATCGCCCTGCTCGCAGGCGGCGAGGATCTTGTTGGTGTATTCGAAGACGAAGAAGTAAAAGTCTTTGAACACCTCCTGGGCTTCGGCCGGTTTGGCGGTGGAATGCTGCGCGGCACGCAACGTAGCGTGTACGGCCTGCGCTAACCGGTCGGCAGCTTCTGGCAGCCGGGCCACGTCGGCGGACGTGAGGAGCGCCTCGATCAAGGCCTCCAGGTCGGCAGGTCTCTCCGGCAGCGCCAGGATCTGCTCGACGTTGGCGCCCCAACCCTGGGAAAAATAGGTTTGGTTTGCCAGGGCCAGGCAGTTGGCGGCGCCGTTGACCGTCTGCTGAGCCGCCCAATAGGCCCCGGCAGCGTCCTCTTCCGCCACGGCGAGCCGCAGCTGTCCCGTCTGGAAAAGCACCTCTTTGAAAGCATCCAACGCCTTCTTGACCATCAGGGGACGCTGCTCCGGCCGGGTCAGCTCGGCGATGCGCGCTTGCAGTCCCTCGAACCGCGCTCGATCCTCGACAGAACGATAGTACAGGAGCTGCGCGTCGGCGATCAGCGAGGCAGCCACGGCCCAGGGTCGGCCCGCTTCGGCGTTGGCGACGGCCTCGGCGAAGTCCCACGAAATCGGCCAGAAATCGTAGGGCAGGCCGTCGATGACGAACTGGCTGGACAACGAACGGGCCTTGTCCGCGTCGGGGATGTAGAACAGATCCAGATCGGAGGTAGGCGAGGCCGTCCCCTTGGCGTAGGAGCCGTAGTACGCGATGATGACAATCTCGCTCTCGTGGGCACGCAACGCGTGCTCGACCAGAATATCGGCGATGTCGAAGACGTTTGGCATGGTGATGCTCCTCCTGGATGATCAAGCTGACTTTAGCATGAGTTGAGGAAGAGGCAACTCCGCTATCGTGACAAGATGAACGGAGTCACCGGGTGTATAGAAAGCCGATGACTCCGTTCAAGCGTCAATGTCAAACGAGGTCGCCGAAAATAGTGAGGTGCGCGCCGTTGATGGACGCACCTGCGTCAGAGAAGAGGAAGCGGATCAGGGCGGCGATGTCCTCCGGCGGTACCCACGTGTCGGGGTCCAGCCCAGATAGCATCTCGCGGTTCGCGGGGGTGTCGATGACGCTGGGCAGCACCACGTTCGCCGTGATGCCGGTGCTGCTGACCTCGGCGGCGAGGACGTCGGTCAGGCGGATCAAGCCCATTTTGGCCACCACGTAGGCAGCCTGTTCCGCCTTTGGCTGGATCGCCGACTTGGAACTGACGTGCACGATGCGCCCCCAGTCGTTTTCCAGCATGTGTGGCAGCACGGCCCGCGAGAGCAGGAACGCGCTGCGCAGGTTGAGATCAAGCGTCCGGTCCCACGCACCCACCGAGGTCTCATGCACCTTGGCGCCGCCTCGCCACGCGCCAATGGTGTTAATCAGCGCGTCGAGCCGACCGTAATGATCGACGACGGCCTCAACCATCGTGTTGACCTCTTCTTCCTGGGTCGCGTCCACAGGAACGGTAAACGCCCGCGCCTCGGGGATGTCCGCTTCACGCACCAGCCGCGTCAGTTTCTCAGCGGAGGTGCTGGTCAGCGCCAGGCGTGCGTCTGTGTGAGCGAATGATCGGGTCACCGCGATGCCTAGCGCACCGGTCGCACCCCCAATCAACACAACTTTGTCCTTGAGCATCTCTTTCATGAAGACGTTAGCCTCCTTTGCGGTCGATAGTGTTTTCTGGCGACGGTTACTCGCCGACGTGAATAATCTCGACGGGACAGCTCTCTGCCGCCTCCATCGCACAATCCTCAAGATCTGCCGGTATCATGCCCTCGGCGCCTTCGTCCTCGGAGCTATAGTCCTCAACAACACGACTGAGCGCGTCAGCGGGGCTCTCCTCGAAGACTTCGGGGCAGACACTGTAGCAGATGCCACACTGAATGCATGCTTCGCGATCAATAGTTACACGGATTTCATCAGCCATTTGTAAAGCCTCCTTGGAAAATAATCAACGGATGCAACGGATTGAACGGATTAAGAGTGTGAAAATATGCTTATCTCTTCAATACGTTGACCATCGTTGATGCTACTGATGTTGCAAGGATTTGTTACTAAAATCAAGCTTCCGATTCATCAAGCAAGCGCTTTTCTCCTTCCAGATCTTGAATCTCACTGATGTTCTGGGTGACCTCAACGCATCCAAGATAGGTACCCTCGTTGTCTCGAAGCGCATAATACTCGATGAGAATCTTCTCTGGCATAGCATCGGGGTCGGGCGCCATATCGATCCAGAAACGGGCCTTCTCCCGGGTGCCGGCCTTCATCTCGTCCAGCAGCTGTTCGACTTTGTGCAAGCTCTTCTCTGGATGGCAATCCCGCACGTCCCGCCCCACGACGCCTTTGGGACGCTTGAACAGCCGGGTCTCGTGCTTGTTCCACGCGAGCACCTTGTCATCGGCGTCGATCACGGAGAATTCGAAGGGAAAGGTCTCCAGGAGCGCTTGCAACACAGGTTCAGGTAATTCGCCAATCATCTTTGCTTATACCTCCATGGGTGTGGAAATTCAACTAATCTGCTCCATGAATTTCTTAACTTGGAATTTATACTCTCGGGTCTCCAGCCTGACCGTCAGCTTTTTGGCATCTTCTCCCTCCAGACGAACGGAGACATAGCCAACCGAGTTGGGATCGTTGAAGTAAGCACAACACGCGCCTTTGTCTTCGGCTTCTAATCCCAATTCCTCGGCGAAGTATGCGTTGGCTTGTTCAATGATCTCTTTTTGATTAAGGTCAGTTTCAACGGAATAGACAATCATGGTTGCTGCACCTCCCCTTTAAGGCTAGAATTCTCCTGTCATAGAGAGCGGTAGGATGCTACCCGCTTATAGTGATCTCTTTTGTGCTCTCCCACAGGCCGTGGATGTTGCAGTAGGCCAGCGCAATGATGGTTCCCGACTGTCCGGTTTTCATCTTGGCCGAACCGCCGTGGTGCGTATAGATGGAACCTTCGTTGGGGCCTTTCGTTGATTCGCCGTGGGCGTTGAACTCGAACTTGGCGACGTCGTACGTGAACTTCTCGCCTTTCGGCTGGAAAAAGACCTTGATCCAGCGAATATGATGCTCGGTGGTGTTTGGATGGGCGATCTCTTTGCCCAACGAGACCTTCACCTCGAACATCGTATTTGCCGGCACAGCATCGGGGCATTCGATTACCGGGACGTGTTTTTCTGTCTTCCAATCTGCGTGCTGAATCTTCTCTCCTAGCATGGGCAGCTCCTTTTGAATGTATGGTACGTGGATAGTTTAGATCTGCCAGCAGCGCATGCTTTCAGCAGACCTGTTGCCTCGTTCCATGAACGTGACGCATGACAGACGTGCGTTCCGGACGCATGTCTGGCGCGCTTACAGGGATTGATAGGCCGCAACTAGCTTCACGTGGACCTCGGTCAGATCTTCGTCTGTATGAGGCGTGTGGCTGAAGGCCATCACCCGGCCCACATGGACGCGCATGACGTTGCCTTCCAGATCGGCGGAGACGATATCAGCGTCGGGTGTCAGCGTACTCTCCGGAGGCCAGATGAGGCCGTCCACTCGCGTCCGCCGTGGTGATATATACTCTTGTGTCCCTGATGTCCTTTCTTGAACCACCACCAGGAGTGTAGGTTTGGCGAGTCCCTGTCTGGGCGGAAGCCAAGTTGTGGGTCCTGATATCGCCCGGCGCGTTTACTTGAACGTGACGTAGGAAAAGACCGTTTTAACTTCGGTCTCTCCCTGCGTATGGCTTGGCTGTTAAGTGTACAGGGATGCCTTGTCAATGACGATGTCCAGGCCAGGGCGCAGGAGATTGGACACAGGACAGTTCTTGTCCGCCTCCTCGACCATACGCCGGAACGTCGCCTCATCGATGTCGGGAACTGAGCCGCTGGCTTCGAGGTGTGATTCCGTGATGGCGAAGCCTTCCTCTGTTTTCTCCAGCACAATCGTGGCGACGGTCAAAATGCTCTGTGGTTCGTAACCTTCCTGCTTGAGCGTGTTGGCCAGCGCCATGCTGAAACACCCGGCATGTGCAGCCGCGATTAACTCTTCGGGATTGGTCCCCGGCTCGTCCTCGAACCGTGTCTCAAAACTGTACGCGGTCTCTTCCATAACGCGGCTCGTGCTGGTGATAACACCATTGCCTTCCTTTAGACCGCCTTTCCATAGCGCATGTGACTTGCGTTTGATATTGGCCATATATCCTCCTTATACCTGTGCGTGCAAATGCTGCCCTAGTGATATATCCTTCTCCGATAGCTGGGGATTTTCTTCAACGAGCCCGCTCGGCTCAGTATTTTCCTTGATCAACCGTATCATCGTATCCAGCGCCTCAATGCCATTCTCCACAGGGGCGTTGGCAACCGCGATATTTGCCTCCCCGCGTGAGAGATTTGGACCTTGTCGGATATGGTCATGTCTGGGGAGATCACGATGGATAGGATCTGCTTTTTCCATTTTGTTACCCTCTTTTCTGGGCAGTGTTTTGACCCTGCTGTGAAGATCTCACGTTGGCACGTGTACCGATAGAACCGATCTATGAAAGAACATATCTCGTAGATTTAACAATAACACAGAACACACCGAACCAACGGCTGGTCGCCGTGGGAAATGTGTCTGTAATGCGTTGGAACTGTTGGAACTTCGTTGGATTGACCGTCGGACGTTGGGATATCGCCGCCAGGGTCCAGAATATCTGAGCATCCATGTTGGTGGGAATCGTTGACTTTCTTGCCTCTCGACTATAATGAGTGCAATGGCAGCGGTGTATTCTGTAGACCCGTATCCTTCAAAGTCAAAGGAGCGTGAGACATGGCTATGGATGACTTGAAACGCAATCTACGACAAGGCAAGCCCCTCTTCCGCAGAGTTGGAAGTATTGTGCTGGCGATTATCCTCTTGATCATCTTGTTTATTTTCTCCGGCAACTTCTATTACGTGCTGGAGCGCGTCCAGCCGGAGGAGATTGGCGTGCAGTTTAGCGCCGGGCGCATCAAGGACGTCGTAGGGCCGGGGCTGTACAGCGACTTCGGCCTCTTTGTTGAATTGGAGAAGGTCTCGACGCAGGCTATCCCGTTCAAGGTGACCGATCCTGAGCTGATCACCCGGGACAAGCAGCGCATCGGGCTGGTGGTGAGCGGTGACATCTTCCGCCCCGGCCTGGAGAAGCGCGATATTCTGCGCCGGCTTTGGCCCCAGTACCGGGGCATCTACTTACAAGATGATCTGACCGTCGCCCGCGTTGAGGATCTGGCCAAACAGTCCATGAAGGTCTGCGTGGGTGATCGCACCTTCGACGACGCCATCATCGGGCAGGCGCGCGACGACCTGCGCACTTGCATCGACGATGAGCTGGACCTGCTGGTCGACCAATTCGGCCTCAACGTCGCCAACCTGG
Source organism: Anaerolineae bacterium (assembly GCA_034437255.1). Classification (GTDB taxonomy): domain Bacteria; phylum Chloroflexota; class Anaerolineae; order B4-G1; family SLSP01; genus G713. The sequence goes on along the minus strand of DAOTUH010000162.1, from coordinate 3,019 downwards.
TTGTGCCGGACGTGGTGATCTCCGAGGACGTGCAGGCTGCACTGGACGCTATTGTACGCAGCCGCTTGGAGACAGAGAAAGCGGCGCAGGATCAGCTGAAGGCGCAGGCCGAGGCCGCCGCCGAACAGGCCCGGCAGGAGGGCGAGATCCGCGTGGAGCAGAGTCGCATCCAGGAGCAGACACGGCAACAGACGCTGCTGGCGGAGCTGGAGCGCGAGCGTCTGGCGGCACAGCAGGCTGTCATCGAGGCGGAGCGCGCCAACGATCTGGCGTTGTTAGAGACGGAGCGCGCCAAGATCGCGGCCACCAAGGCCAACGACCTGCTGGCGGCACAGCGAGATCTGGAGATCAACGAGGCGCTGGCGGAGGCCGCCGTCGCCAAGGCCCAGGCGGAGACCGCCGTGGAGAAGGCGCTCGCGGAGCTCTACGCGCAGAACCCGCAGTACGTCACCTGGCTTATCGCCCAGGCCAACGCCAGCGCTTTGACCGAGACCGACAAGCTGATCTTCACGTCGGACGGCACCACGCCGACCATCGTCCTGCCCGGGCCCGGCATCCAGCCGACGGTGGATACGACGCCGGTGCCGCAATAGCGCAGCGGTAGAGATGCGCCACCAAATTCTACTCCAACCTCAAACCGTTTATGATAGTCATATACTCATGTACCAACGGTCTTACTTTCAGTAGATGGGCGGTTGCATGAACGTCAAAAGCGGAGAAGGAAAGGATTCGCACAGATGATCCAAGAGACGATGTTTGACGAAAAGACACTTCTGCAAGGTGAGGTAAAGGACATTGCCCCTTCAGCGCTAGAGTCTGAGACGCCCACTCTCTTCTACGAACATCCAAATGGGGAGATATGGATTGGTGATGCCAAGACCTGGCTGTCCTCTCTGGAAACGGGAACGGTTGATCTCATCTTTGCCGATCCACCGTACAACATCAAAAAAGCGGAGTGGGACACCTTCGAGTCGCAGCAGGCTTACGTCAAATGGTCTCTGGCGTGGATTGAGGAGGCTGCGCGTGTCTTGAAGCCCACGGGCACGCTCTATCTCTGCGGATTCTCCGAAATCGTCGCAGATATTCGCTTGCCTGCCTCAAAGTTCTTCGAAGGGTGTCGCTGGTTGATCTGGCACTACAAAAACAAAGCGAATCTAGGAAATGACTGGGGCCGCTCCCACGAAAGCATCTTGCACTTCAGAAAGACGAAAGACTTCACTTTCAACATCGACGATGTGCGAATTCCTTACAGCCGACATACGCGAAAGTATCCCGAACATCCCCAGGCGGAGAGCAGCCAATATGGCAACAGGAAACAATATATGTGGACACCCCATCCTAGAGGTGCCAAACCTAGGGACGTTATCGAAATTCCTACCACGTGCAATGGGATGAATGAAAAGACGCCGCATCCCACTCAGAAACCCGAGGAGTTGCTGCGGAGGCTCGTGCTGGCATCGTCAAATCAGGGTGATCTGGTTGTAGATCCTTTCCTGGGCTCCGGGACCACGGCAGTCGTCGCGGAGCAACTCGGACGCAGATGGAAAGGCTGTGATCTGTTTGTTGAGTATTCGGAATGGGCTGTCACGAGAATCAGCGCCGTCCAACAGAAGCCGGTAGAAGGCTGGATAGATTTTGATCGGCAGAATGTATTACGTCGACGATCCATCCGATGACGACGTTTACACTTGACCAACTTCAGGTCAGCCTTCAGGACAAGGCAGCTTTCGGAGAGTTAGATGATTACGCTATTCTCTGTCATGCCTATCTTACGTATCTTGAGGAAGCACAGCCCACTCGGATTATCTCTCCCTATGAACAGCATTATGTTTTCTTTCAATATAGCGAGGCATACGATCATAAGATCACCCGTCCGCTCAATTCCAAGCTATACATTGAATCGGCGGAGGAGTTTGCGACAGCCTTTGAGCGGTTCGGTGCTTTTTTGGAAGATCTCAGAAAACATGAAGCCTCCATCGTAGACCTGGGGACCGTTCAAGCATATCTGGCGTCCAATGAGTTAAATAAGCTGATCTACACAGTTCAACAAACCGTCGGTAACGTCGCAGACTCTTTTCGAAATCCCAATCAGGCTCGCAAGCGAGTCGGGCAACTATTTGAGGGATTGGTCAAGCTCATCCTTCAAGAGGTCGGGTTCGAGTGCGAGTCACGTAAAATCACAGTGCCACTCCCAGATCACCCGGATTACACCATGTCGTATGATTTGGATCTGGTGTTCTCTCGCGGTAAGGCCGTCATTGCCTCGGAGACGGAAGTATTGATCCATCCCGATGAGATCGTAGGCTCCGTGAAAACGACCAGTAAGGACAGGATTGACAAAATCTTTCTGGATAAATTCATGCTCTCGAAGCTATTAGGGCGCGAAATCCCCCTCATTGCCATCTTCCTACACGATGTACAGAGGGCCAAGCGTCGTGGCAGTATCTTCGGGATAGCCTCCACGTTCAAGAGAAACCACTTTCTGGGCTACACCGTGGCACTCAATCGCTTGGATGGGGTGTACTATGTCGATCCTCGTCCCGATATGGTGACTGATGAGGTTCTACAGGCGGAGATTGATAGCTTCCAGAGGTTTCTCGTTCATGACTTGTGGGAATTCTAGCAACTTTGGTAGGATAGTAATTATGCCTGGCTCTGGCATCCAGCCGACGGTGGATACGACCCTGGCGCCGGAGTAGGATAGTTGCGAGTTGATTCATCTCGACTGATAAGGAGCCCCCAAACGTGGGGCTCCGGCTTTTTCAGAAAGGCCGGGAGATGCGTAAGATGTACGTGCTTCACACCTTCAGACCATCGTAGGCGACCTCGTAGCCGTGCATCCTGGCGAAGGTCGCCAGCTCAGGGTGCGGCGGGTTGCCCTCGTGGGCGATGTGCGTGGCGAAGATGCGCGCGCCCTCGGTTAGCAGCCCCTCTTCCCGCATGCGGCCTGCGTGCGCAATCAGCTGGTGCGCGCTCAGATGATCAGTCCCCGGCTCCTCCGGGCCGTAGGTGTGATCCA